>NZ_JBJZOK010000049.1:0-37508 GCF_047200615.1 Nocardia sichangensis | reverse complement strand
GGGAACCGGAAACAACAACAACGGCGGCAACAACGGCGGCAACGGCAACAACAGCGGCGGAGGCAACAACAGCGGCAAATCCAACGCAAACGGAAACTCTCCCCAGCCCAGCAGCGACGGCGCCAACCCTCCCACCAGCGGCCTTCCCCCTTCATCATCCAAAAGCGGCTTGGACTCCACGGGCAACCAACCGACGCCGACCGGGTCGACCGGTCCGACCAACTCGACCAGCCCGCTCGGCAGTTCGGGGCCGTTGTCCAAGCTCGCGGACATGCTGGCTCAGCTGAATTCAGGCCCCATGTTCAGTGGTTCCCCCAGCCCGTTCGGCGCGTCCGGCCCATGGGGCGCGTCCGGCCCATGGGGCGCGGCGGGTCCGTCCGGGTCGATCACTCCGGCGGGCCTCGGCGGCGGATCGGCCGGCGGCGGAGCGGGGATCGCCAGTCCGGTTGACGACAAACTGTTCCCTCGCGCCGGCGCTCCCGGGACCGGTACCCCCACCGACACCGGCCGCGCCGGACTCCCCGCCACCGCAACCCAAACCAACGCCGCCTATCCGATGGGGATGGGCGGCTACCCGCTGGGCGGAGGTATGGGCGGCGGCATGGGCGGACAAGGTCAGCAACAACAGCAGGAGCGCAAACGTGCCGCCTACCTGGACGGTCCCGAGCACCTCGAGGAAGCCGTCGGCGACGATCCACTGTCGGTCCGGCCCATCATCGATCGTTGAGACAGGTGCCCGACCATGCGCTTTCACATCGTGAACTTTCCCAATACCGAGACCACCCGGCACTATCAGCCGTGCGCGTATACGCAGAAGAATCGGCGCTTCGCCTCGATGATGACCGAGCTCGGTCACGAGGTATTCCTGTACGGCGGCGAGGAGAACGACGCGGCGTGCGCGGAATTCGTCCCGATCGTCACCAGAGCCGAGCAATCCGAGTGGTTCGGCGGTGCCGATCTCTATAAGGACCCCATCAATCTCACATGGAGTCCCCATGATGTGCATTGGCAGATCTCCAACGAGCGCGCGGTCACCGAGATCGCCCAGCGGAAGGGCAAGCGCGACTTCATCGGAATTCTCGGTGGCACTTGCCAAAAGCCCATCGCGGATACCTTCCCCGAGCTGATGACCGTCGAATTCGGCATCGGCTACAGCGGGGTGTTCGCCAACTACCGGGTGTTCGAGAGCTACGCGTGGATGCATGCTGTCTACGGCTCGTATGCGAGTGTTCCCGGCGTCATGAGCGCCCGCGGCCAGTTCTACGACGCCGTGATCCCGAACTACTATGACGTGGCGGATTTCCCGTTCTCCGAGGACAAGGACGGCTACTTCCTGTTCATCGGCAGGATGGTCGAGGCCAAAGGCATTCAGATCGCGATCGACACCTGCACGCGGCTCGGCGTGAATCTGATCGTCGCCGGCGCGGGGGAAGTCCCCGAGGCCGACTGCGTCGAATACGTCGGTGTAGTCGACTCGACGCGCCGCGGCGAGTTGATGAGCCGGGCCCGTGCGGTTTTCGTGCCGACGCTCTATCTCGAACCTTTCGGTGGCGTCCACGCCGAGGCGATGCTGTGCGGGACCCCGGTGATCACCACCGATTGGGGTGTGTTCACCGAAACCGTGCAGCACGGCGTGCAGGGTTTTCGGTGCCGGACGCTGCGCGAGTTCTGCGATGCCGCTGACGCCGTCCACAAACTCGACTATCGCGGAATCCGTGACTACGCGATCTCGAAATTTTCCACCGACGTCGTCGCCCCACAGTACGAGGCGTACTTCGAACGCCTACTCACGCTGTGGGGCGATGGCTGGTACGCGACATAGGAGGTCAGTGTGACGGGACACTGGCGCGGGCGCACACGAGGCCTACCGTGCTGACGGAATCGGGGCGCCGGAACCTGGTCGTACTGAGGGCGGGCGACGAATCACTGCACGAGCAGTGGCTGGCCGGGCCGCATCCACGTACCTGGGATCTGGTGGTGAGCTATTTCGGTGACGACCCGGACCGCTACCGGGTGGCGGACGTGGCCAGGATCGACCGTAAAGGCCCGAAATGGCCTGCCCTGCATCATGTCCTGACGACCGATTTGGCTGCGGTGCTCGATCGATACGATTACGTCTGGCTCCCCGACGACGACCTGGCCGCCGACACCTCCAGCATCAACGAGCTGTTCCACTACGCCGCGCAGCACCGGCTCGCACTGACCCAACCCGCGCTCACCGAGGACAGCTACTACTCCCACGAGATCACGCTCGTCGATCGACGATTCAACCTCCGGCACACGAACTTCGTCGAAATCATGGCACCCTGTTTCAGCCGGGAATTCCTGCGCCGTTGCCTGCCGACCTTCGACGCCACCCAGACCGGCTGGGGTCTGGACTTCCACTGGCCGCGATTCATCACCGACTCCACATCGATCGCCATCGTCGACGCCGTAACGGTCCGGCACACCCGACCGGTCGGCGGGCCGAATTACGCCGCGGCCCGGGCGGGTGGGATCGACACGTGGGCGGAGTATTGCGAATACCTGGTCACGCACGAAATCAGCGACTTGACGCCACGCGTGCATCGCGGCGTCGGAGCACCCAACCGGCCCGCGGAAACCCTCGAACCCACCGCGATCTGCGTGACCATCGACCGGTGGCGCCCCGAGCTGGCCGACTGGTTCGACTTCCACTCCGCGCAAGCGGAATTGACCATCATCTATACGGATGACCCCGATGTCCGGGCCGCGCTGTGCGCAGTGCGCGGTGAGCGGCCCGTCATCCTTCGCGACCACGCGACACCCAACGATGACACGGTTGCTCGCGAGGTAGCCAACATCGCCGACGCCGCCGCAACGGCCGAGGCGGCGGGTATGCAATGGCTGCTGCCACTCGGCCCAGACGAGGTCTTCTATGACGACGGTCGCCGCCGCTGGCAGATTCCCGGCGCCGGGCAGGTGACATTCATCGGACACGAAGCCGTCCCTTCCCCCGTGCCGGTGACCGATCCCATCCACGAGTGCACCGTGTTCCGGATCAGCGGTCGATCCCCCTTTCTCGACACCCCGGCCAACCGCAGCGCGGTCCGTCTCGGCCCCGCTGTCGCGCCGGTGGACGAGTACGGTTTCACCGGATTCGACGGCGTGCACAGCACCGTGACTGCACCGATGATCCTGCACTACCCGTATCCGAGTTTCGAGAGCTGGCTGGCCCGAGCCGAAGAAGTCGCCGAGGTCGGAGGCAGCAAGGCGCGGCACTTCGCCCATCACTCCAGAGACCTGCTCCAGGTGGCCCTCGCCCACGGCGAGCTCTCAGGCGCACGTGCCTGCTTCCAAGCCGGAATCCCGTCCGCCGGCATGGTCGACCGGATGCTCCTGAACGGCGAACTCATGCGCGCCGAGCCGCTACGACTGATGCGCGACCCCCCGGCGCGAGAGCGGCTGCCGTCAGTCGGTGAGGTCGAGGGCAGCGCGCACGAGGTGTCGATGCCGTTGTAGCGGTGGACGTCGTCGAGCGATCCGAATCGGCCGAATATATTGCTGACCCCCAGTGCGATACGGCGCACCGGGTTGCGCGTGGCCAGGAAGACCAGGGTCGAGGCGGCAACCCGCGGCGCGGTCGCGGCGACAGGCGGCCCGCTCGTCGACGGCTGGCGCGAGCGGTCCGACGCCGAATGTGACGCTGCCGTAACGCGCCGTACTGAGCGCGGCCGGCCACGGCGATCCTCCGGGATGAAAGGGATCGGGTCGGTCGGCAAAGTAGTCCGCGCGGCCGCCGTTGACCTTGGAATCCGCCGATCACCGCAGGCAGCGGACCCGCACGCGTTTGCGTGCGTATGTCGGTGCGCAAAGGGTAGGCCGCATATGCACCTACTTCGACGAATGGAGGCGTCATGAGAGACGTCGACGACACCGTTCACGCAGACCCCGGCCGTCGCCTTCGAATTCCCCGTAGCCGAGGAGCCCTCGGCGGGCTCGCGGTGCTACTGCTGGGCTTGTGGGGTGCGCTGATCCCGTTCATCGGACCCTATTTCGGCTTCGCGTTCACTCCGGACGACCCGTGGGTGTGGACGGCGGCGCGCGGGTGGCTCCAGGTGTTGCCCGGCGTCGCCGCGATCATCGGCGGATTGCTCATGCTGGCCAGCCGCAACCGGCTCGTGGCGAGCTTCGGGGCGTGGCTGGCAGCGGCGGCGGGCTTGTGGTTCGTGATCGGGCCGATACTGGCGGACACCCTGAAAATCGGGGATGTGGGCGAACCCGTCGCCACGTCCGATCTGAAACGGGCCCTGCTACAACTGGCCTACTTCTATGGTCTCGGAGCGCTGATCCTGTTCTTCGCCGCGACCTCACTCGGCCGATTGTCCGTGCGCAGCGCACGCGATATCGCCTTCGCGCGACGCGAGGTCGATACCAGAGCCGCCGCCGAGGCCGACAGTCAGCGTCGCGTAGCCGACGCGCCGGGCCCTGTGGAACCCGCCTCCCGTGCCGATGCCACACCGGGGCCGCGACCGAACAAACCCGGGTTGTATCGCACCTGACCTCACCTCCAACGAGTTCGGCCTGGCAGTAGCGGCGTTTGGCGTAGCGGGTGGCCAGGTCGCGGAACTGCTTGAGCCGGTTGAAGCATCGCTCGGCGACGCTGCGCCGCCGACACGCGTCGGGGTCGAATGTCGGTGGACGGCAAAACACTACCGGCGACGAAGACACCCACTCACCTGACTGCCTTGTCCCGGTCGGCGGGCGATGATGCGGCGTGGCGCCCGGTTCGGTTCGCCGTTCGGGTCCAGCAAGCAACGCCGGTTCAACCCGAGCTGGGCCAAGTAACGACCGACGGTCCGCACCGACACAGCGGTGCCCTCGGCAGCCAGTTCCAGCAGCCACCACGACTGGAACCTATTTGGTGGGGCAGGTCAAACTGTCACCTGATCTTGCAGCAGTCCCGAACGTCGAGAGCATGGTGCGCAGCAGGTCGGGGCTGGCGACGGCGAGTTGGTCAGACCACAACTTCGACGGGTCGATAGGCTCGACAGAGGTCATCGCGTGAACTTCTCCTTCGTTGAGCTTGGCGGTTCAAGAAGGATCACGCGGTGACCGCCCACTACCCGGCTACGACACGCTCACACGGTCGCTCCGAAGTCGCTGGTACACCACTCTGCCGGACGCAACCTTCAAATCCTGTCAGCCCGACATAGAAAAACCCCTTCCGACCAGCCTCGGAAGGGGTTTTCTTGTTCATCAGCATGGGACCGGATTCGACCCGAGCCAGTCAAAATCTCATACTTTCGCCTTCATCGCCGCGGGCCCAGCGTTCCAGGACGTCCCGATTGTCCGGAACGGTCTCCGGGACATCGATGTAGTGCGTCTTGGCCACCGCGCGAGTGTTGCCGAGCTGGCGGGCGGCGCGTTCGGGATCGCCGTAGGCGTGGTCGACCGCGCCTTTGCGGAACGTACGCTGGGTCACCCACGCGAAGTTCTCGCCACGGGCCGCGCGCCAGGTGCGGCCGAAGTTGTTCGGGTTGCGTAGCGACCCGTTTCGGGCCGGAGACAGCAGCCCCAGCGGGTTGGGACGGTCGCCTACTTCCAGGTCCTTGATCGCCTCCCGGACCGCCTCGACGGTGTGGGGGCAGCAGGATGCGCCGCCACCCGTAATGTTCCATTGCTCGCCTTGGCCGCTGCGTCACTTCGGTGGGACGGGTTCAAAATCCGCCCCCCGCAGAACCCCTACCTGCCGCTCATACGAGACAGAACTTATGAGATGCGCTCGCCCAGGAGTATGCGCGGAGCACAGCGTCTTGAGTCCCTTGGTGCCGAGACGGACTCCGGGACCGTCGAAGCGACACGATCCGGATACGATGCGCGATCGGGGAACTGCGCGTACGCGTGCGAGATCGGTGACGTGCAGAACCGATCGTGACGGGACCCCGTTGGTCGGTCCGGGTGGGGACATGTGGTTATGGGGTCAAGTAGGAACGCACGACATCTGCTGGGTTTGAAGGTCCGCAATACGAGCAGATCACCGCGGCCCTCGTTGGGGCGCGGGTCGTGATCGAGGACCGTGGGGTGGACACGGTCGCGGTGTATCGAGCGGCCATCGTCGGCAGTGAGGACGCCACCGATGCGCAGCCCGGCCGCCACCCGGCGTAGTGCTCTTGCGATCAGGGCCGCCGATTCGGCACCGATGGACGGGCGGCGGGTGAAGGTCAGTTGAGGCGGAGGATGCCCACGCCGGTATCGGTGAAGCCACAAGCGCCGCGATAGAAACTGTCGAGGTAAGGTTCGTAGTCGACGTGCAGCCACTCGAGGCCAGCAGCACGGAGGTCATCGATCAAGGCGGCAACGATCGTGGTTCCGACGCCCTGACGCTGGTGATCGAGAGCAACCGCCGTGTCCAGAAGGAACGCGTGCCGTCCACCGTCCCAGACCGCGTGCACGAAGCCGACCAGCCGGTCTTCAGCGAAGGCGCCGACCCAGGACTTGCTGTGCCGCTCCAGCCGTGCCCGCCAGGGGTCGACCGAAAAATCTCCGCCGAACGCTTCCGTGTGCAGGCGCGACACCGCCTCGTCGTCGACGAAAAAGCGGATACGAAGCTCGGTCGTCATCTAACACCTTCCGGCTCAACAGATCTCACGCAGCAAACATCACCAGCATGGCACACCACCGTGCGCTGTCGGATCCGGCAGGCCGCCCAACACTTCGGCGATCGCCGAAACTACCCGGGGCGCGGCTCGTCCCGGCGGATACGGATTCGCCGACCGCACCATTTCCTCGTACCCGACCTCGTCCGACAGCACGCTGAGCACCGACTCGACCACTCGCTCCGCCTCGGTGCCGACCAACCTCCCGGATCCCCCGGTCAGAACCTCGGGACGTTCGGTGCTCTCACGCAATACGAATAACGGCTTTCCCAGGCTCGACGCCTCCTCCTGCACGCCCCCGGAGTCGGTGAGGACAGCTTTGGAACGCGCCATGAGGTGCGCGAATTCGACATATCCCATGGGTTCGGTCAGTATCACATTCTTGACTTCGCCCAGCAAAGCGGTCAAGGGGGCACGAACAATCGGGTTGGCATGCAGAGGCAGAACGAATACGTGATCCGGAAGTCGGCTCGCCAACATGCGGACGGCCCCGCCGATCCCGATGATGCCCTCTCCCCAATTCTCCCGCCGGTGGGTGGTTATCGTCACGAGATCAGGCGCGGCACCACAGACTTCTGCTACAGCCGGATCGGAGAACGAGGCCGACTGCTCGAGCGCATCCGAGAGTGCGTCGACGACGGTGTTTCCGACGACCCGAATCTTTTTCTGGGCAACGCCTTCCGCCAGTAGATTGTTCTGCGCCTGGACGGTCGTCGCAAGGTGCAACGAGGCGAGTTGACCGAGCAACCGACGGTTTCCTTCTTCGGGAAACGGTGACGCCATGTCCCCGGTGCGCAGTCCGGCTTCGAGGTGCACCAACGGTATCGCGCAATTGAAGGCGGAGACGCCGCCGGCAGCTGCGCTCGAGGTGTCGCCCTGCACGAGGAGCACGTCCGGGGCCAGTTGTTTCAGCAGCGGATCCAGCCTCGACAGCACCTTCGACATGATCATGTTCGGTGACTGACCGGGCTCGAATACATCCAGATCGTGCGCCGCCACGTCATCGAGCGAGGTCCCCGTGTGTGCGAGCATGCCTCGATGCTGCCCGGTCGAGATCACGAGGCAATCTGTGGACGAGCAGCTTCGCAGCGCTCGCACAACCGGGGCCACCTTGATTGCTTCCGGCCGCGTTCCATAGAGCACGGCGATACGTCGAGCCGACATTCCTTTTCCCCCGATGTGTTCTTCCCATAGGTACAGCCCGTGCTCCCGCGCTCGACACGCGACATATGGCTACCGCACGGCTACTGGATATCAGTTGGTAATCCGCTTTCCGGGCGAGCCGCCTGAATCCGCTCATCCAAGCCGTGCAACGTGCGTGCGGAGAGCACCGCGCCGGCGGTGAATTCGATCTCGAAACGTCCCTCCACGAACTCGCTGATCAACTCGGCCCCGTACGCATCGAGCCCCTTTTCGATGAGACTGTCGTTCCGGTGCACCCGGTTGCCGAGCACAGCGGTCACCACATCGCCGAGCTCCACCATCGCCTCGGCGGTGGGGTCGGCCGGGCTCCCTCCTCCGGTATGGCGGCGGAGCAACCCGAGACGGTCGATCTTCCCGCTCGGAAGTCGTGGCCACTCCGCGACGCCGACCACACTATTCGGGACGTGCGCGGGCCCGAGACGGGCCAGAACCTCCCTGCGGACGAGCTCCGCGTCGATCGGCAGAGCGAACGCGACGAACACCGCGAGGCGTGGACCACGCGGCCCGCGGTCCACGAGAACGACGCAACTCGTTTCCGGATACAGCCCCTCGACCAGATTCGCGACGGCGTCCGTGTCGACCCATACCCCGTTTCTCTTCAGCCGGTTGTCCAAACGCCCAAGGACGGTCAACCCGCCGTTGCGCTCGTCGACCACCCCGAGATCGCTCGTTTCGTAACGCATCGAACGGCTCATAGGCGCAGCCGGATCAGCGCCGGGTGTGCCCACATAGCCGTAGCTGCCGTCCGAGGTGACGATTACGATCCGCCCAGGCGACCCCGGCGGGAGCGCGAAACCCGACTCGTCGACGATCCCGACGGAGGTTCCGGGCAGAGCGTGACCGACCGGCAAAATGCCATTGCCGTCCTCCAGTCCGGTCAGCACATGGCAGAAGCGGGCCAAGGTCGTCTCGGACGGGCCGTAGAGATTGCATACCCGTGCTCCCTCGACGCAGCGTTCCCGCCACGCGGCCGTAACCGATCCGCGTAGGGGCTCACCCGCAAAAATTGTCCACCGGAGCGGCATTCGCGCGCCTCGCCCACCAGCCCGCCGCAGCCACGCTTCGGCAATGGAGGGCACGGCGTGCAGAATCGTCACGTTCTCGGCAATCAGCCAGTCGACGGCGTCTCTGCCCCGTAGGTCGCTCGGCGGCGTCACCAGCGCCGCACCGGACCGCAGCGGCAACAACAGCTCGCGGTAGGCGACGTCGAACGAGCCGCTCGTCACCGCTCCGATCCGGTCCGCAGGACCGACTTCCAGAGTCGATGATTCCCATTCGAGAAAAGCGAGCAGAGACCGGGCGCTACCGAGGATCGCCCGGCTCGTGCTGGTCGAGCCCGAGGTCACGGCGACGTAGCACGCGTCGTCGGGAAGTGTTCCGTGTTCGCGACGGGAGCGCAGCTCCGCGCGGACCGCGCCGATGAGTCGCGATGCGGCAACGTAACTCACCTCGCCGTCCCGGACGGTCGGACAGAGTTCGGCTCCATCCTCGCCTCCCCTGCCGGCAGCCAGTGACGAGGTCAGATGCGCGATACATCCGGCCAACCACGTGCCCAGCAAGTCGGGCAATGCCGCACCCGGACGCTCACCGACCACGATCACGAGGTCGCCCCGGCCCAGACCCGCTTCGAGGAGCCGCACTGCGACGCTCGTCGCCGCGGCGACAATCGCCGCGATGTCCTTATCGCCACTCGACGGATCGTGCAGGCTAGCCGTTTTCGTGCATGTCAGCAGATATCGGGCAAGCAGTCGAGGTGTCATCTCCGTTCGATCGATCGGCTCGATCACCGTGCTTCCCCTTTCTCCCTCGCTCGACGGTCGAGGCTGATCCGACAGGCTTCGGCAAGCAACTCGATGTGGGCCAGATCGCCCGCATCCACGATCTGTAGGTAGATCCGCTCCGCGCCGGTGGACCAGTAGCCGTCGAGAATCTCCGCGCATTTCGAGACGGTGCCGAAACCGCCGAAATCCGGCAATTCCTCCACCGATTCCGCGGCTTTGGCTATTCGTCGCAGCGCGGCGAGCCGTGTCGTACCCGCGTAGAGCGCGATAGTTGCCGACAGGCGCGGTGTCGCCCTGCCTTTGTCGCTGGCGGCACGCCGAGCTCGATCGAAGGCGGCACATACCTGATCGGGCGTCTGGAAAGGCACGTTGTACTCGTCGGCGTGGGTGGTCGCGATATCGATGGTGCGGACGGGACCGACACCTCCCACGATGACGGGAGGATGGGGGCGTTGCACCGGCACCGGACCGCCCGGCCAGCCGTCCACGCGCCAATGCCGTCCGTCGAACGAGTACGCCACGCCATCCGATGTAGCGGCCCACGCCCCGTGGATCACTCGCAACGCCTCGTCAAGGGCATCCATTCGCTGTCGCACGGGCGGCAGACCGACCCCCAACGCCAAGTGTTCGGCTGCGAACCATCCCGCGCCGACGCCGAGTTCGATCCTGCCGCCCGACATCTGGTCGATCTGTGCCGCCGCGACCGCCAGCCCGACGGGGTTCCGAAAGGTTATGGGACTCACCAGCGAACCGAGGCGGATGCGCGGCACCTGCACCGCCAGGGCCGCCAGCAGGAGCCAGACGTCCAGCGGACCCGCGCCAGGATCGCCGTCGCCGACGCGCACGAAATGATCGCTGGTGAACACCCCGCCGAATCCGAGTTTCTCGGCGTGGAATGCGCATCGCAAGATCGCCTCGTAGCCGCTGCCCTGTTGCGGCTCGACCAGTAGATTGACCTCTTTCAGCACGTCGAGATCATTCATCCTGCCCGCACCGCCAGAGCAAGTGGCTGAGCTCCTGCCGGCTCGCGCCGCGCGACGACTTCGCCGCAATCGACCCCTGCCCCAGAAAATATCGGTCGATCCCTTCCTTCAGCGCCCACCTGATCGGCTCGTAGAAGAGGACATTGAAATACTCGAACGGGCCACTCTCCGAATCCGGCCGACGGCCGACGAATCTCGCGTAGAGGCTGTCTCCGAACCGATACATCAACGCGCACATCGAGAGATTCCCGGCCGGATCGTGACTCAGCAACACATGACCGCTGCCCGCGCACGCCGCGAGCGAATGTGCTACCACCTTGGTCAGGCCGCCGAGACTTCCGTTGCCACCGTACTTTCGTTCGACCTCGGCGAGCATCGGGGCAAGCTCCGACGCCGACGCGGGGTCCGCCGGAACACGCGTTATCCGATATCCGGCGGCATCGAACTCGCGCTGTTCTCGCCGCACCGAACGTGCCCGATTGACCGTGAGCATGGCGAGATAGTCTTCCTCGTCACCGCACGGCAACGAGATCACAGCCTCATCGGCTGCGACCGCTGAACTGTACGGCTCCAGCTCGGCCCATGCCCCCACATGTTCGGCAGGGACATACGGCAAAACGACACCGTCCAGTCCCCATTGCCGTGCGACGCTGTTCGCCTCCGCCAGCAGCCTGCGCCGGACCGCCCCGGCCTCGGCCGCAGCCACCACCGCCACCGAATTCCGAGCGGCCATTCGGGCGCCGGCAAGTGCCCAACGCCCCGGATCGACACCGAGCCCGCCCGCAAGGTGCTCTGGAGTGAAGGCCCGCGTCGGCTCGTACTTCCGATAGCTCAGAGGCATTCCTGCGACCAGGTCGTCGCCGTCGAGCGCGCAGATGTAGGCCCACTTCGTCCCCGGCGTGCGTTCGGCGGCGGCCATCCAAGCGGCCGACATCGAACCGTCTCCGCCGTCGAGCAATCGGTCCCAGCCCTCATTCCCGACCTCGGAAATGCTGCGCAGCACCGTGATCTCCACGCTGATCACTCGGCCTGCGTCGAGCCGAGGATCTCGACGCCTCGATCGGCGAGTAGGGTCGCCAGCTCGACTGGGATCGGCGTACCCATCACGTCGTCCGGCGTGCAGTCATCGGTAATTTCGTCTTCGACCAGGGCGCACAACTCGAGCGCACTCAAGGAATCCAACCCCAGATCGTAGAGATTATCAGTCGGCGACGGCGAGCTACCGAGCGCTCGAGTCGCCGCCGAAAGAATAACGGCCAGTATACGATCGGCCGCCACAGCCGTGTCGTTCTGCTCTGTCATTGTTCTCTTTCCGTGAATCGAGCCTCAGCGCTGCGGAACCAATCCCGAACGGAGTCGGTCCGCGACTTCGGCGCAATAGTCTTCGATGGTGGTGCGGTCGAACTGAGTCGAGCTGAAGTACCAGACGAGCTGTAGTTCGCCGCCGTCGGACGCGATATCTATGCCGTGCACATGCTCGCG
Source organism: Nocardia sichangensis (assembly GCF_047200615.1). Classification (NCBI taxonomy): domain Bacteria; kingdom Bacillati; phylum Actinomycetota; class Actinomycetes; order Mycobacteriales; family Nocardiaceae; genus Nocardia; species Nocardia sichangensis. Next base: position 25,442 of record NZ_JBJZOK010000049.1, on the reverse strand, counting down.
GAATCCGGTCGATGTCTCGGATTCACCGGCCGGTTCGGCGGCCGGTTGGAACAGCTGTGGCTCCGGCCCCCGACCGCCGCCCCGAATGTTCAGGGTGATGTCGGGTTCACCGAGAGCCGCCAATCGCCCTCTGATCTCAGCGTCACGGCTGAGGTAGCGCAACAGTCCGAATCCCGCGCCGGAGTTGGGGATCTCGTGCAACTGCGCGGCGATAGCGGCGGCGCGGTCGGCGATGCCGTGGCGGTCCGGCAGGAATTCGAAGGTCACCGGGTAGCGCGTCGAGAGCCATCCGACCGTGCGTGTGACTCTCGGCTGGTCAGGCAATCCACTGCGCCCGTGACCTATGAGGTTGGTCCGCAGCGCGTCGCCGCTCGGGCGGATCGTCGGCCCGATCGCCGACAGCAGAACCGCCGTCGGATTCCCTCGATACTTACCGCGTACCAGATCCATGACCGCGCGCGTGGTCTCGGCGCCCAGCGATCGGGTCACGATCTCCGTCGTGGCCATCGTATTCGGTGCGTCGCGATCGAGGCGCACCGGTTCGACCGGGCGACCGATGCGCTCCCACGCATCGACCTCGGCGCGGATCGCAGGGGTCTCCGCGCATTGTTCCAGCCACGCGGCGAACTCGTGCGCGCCCGGCGCCGGTCGCGCCGAGGGTATCGGTTCGCCGCGTGACAAGGCGATGCACACCTGCTCGAGATCGCCGATCAGAATGCCCAAACCCACGCCGTCGACGAGAAAGTGATGCACAACGATGAGTAGCCGCGCTTCGCCGCGCCCCCAACCGATTCGCGCCAGCCGAATCAGTGGCCCCGCCCGCAGATCGAGGCTTTCCTGGATCCGGTCACACTCCCGCGCGAACACACGGGTGTCGGACTCGCCGGTCAGGTCGACATCTGTCACCTCGAACAGCGAGGCGGGATCGCTGATCCATCCCACGTCCGCGCTACCGGGCTCCAGAAGCACCCGCAGCGCTTCGTGGCGACGGCAGACAACGGCTGCCGCCCGACCCAGCAGGTCGGCACCGATCCAGGTGGGTATCGAACACACCGCAGCCTGGTTCCAATGGTTTTCACCGGGCAGGCCCCTGGTCAAGAATCGGCGCTGCTCCGGCAGCAACGGCACTGACTTTCGATCGATCATCGCCTCACCTTGTTGATTCGATATTCTGCACAGTCGCTATCGCTTCATCCAGCTCATGCTTCGGCCAGACGCGGTCGATTACGCGTACGGTTCTCATGCCCAAGGCACCCGCTTCGGCAAGAACGTCGGGATTGTCATCGACGAGGATCGTCGAGCTCAATGGCATTCCGATCATGCGGCCCACGGCCTTGAAATACTCCGGTTCGGGCTTGACGAGACCGACCGCCCATGACGAGGCTATCCGGTCGAACAGGGCGAAATGTCCGAAGCGGGCATTCTTCACCATGTCCCACCTGCGCGCCTCGTTGTTCGCGAGTACAAGCGATACAGTGGGATGATCCACCCGGATGGCGGCCAATGCTTCGAAGGCAGGTGCGATCGAGGTGACTTGCTCGCCGTAAGTCTCCTCCAGCCACCGCGCGTCGCCGTCGGTCAGTGATCGACCACCTGCCGCACAGACAATTTTCCGAAGTACATCGATGACATCCTCGGAATCCGTTTCGTAGGCGGCATCGAGGGAATCGAGTGCGACCAAGAGATCCTGCTGTCCTATTTTCCACCGCGCGGCCAGAATCTCGATGAATCTACTTTCTTCGGTGACATTGTTGAAGAGCACACCACCCGCGTCGACTAGCAGCGCTACGGTGCTCCTCGAGGTCACGCTCATATTCCCCTCATCCAATCGATATTGGCCCGCAGGCCGCCGGCCAGATCCCACTTCGGCCGCCACCCCGTCGCCTGACGCAACTTGGACGAATCGCCCACCAGATCGTCGACCTCACCCAGCCGCCGTTCGCCGTGCACGATCCGGCTGTCGGAGTTTGTGAGCGAGACGATTTCTGTGGCCAATTCGAGCACCCCTGTGCCGCGACCAGTGCTGATGTTGTAGACCTCCCCGCTACCCGACAGCCTGGACAGCGAGATGAATGCCGCGACAGTATCGGCGACATACGAGAGATCGCGGGTTTGCAGACCGGTCCCGTTCACGACCACCGGCTCCCCTGCGAGAGCGCGCCGTAGGAATATTGGCACGACATCGTAGACGTGTCGCGGCCCGTAGCAGTTGAAGGGCCGGACGATCGTCAGAGGTAGGCCGTAGGTGAAGTGGTAGGAATAGGCAAGCCGGTCGCAAGCCACCTTCGAGGCAGCGTACGGTGTCGACGGATACAGCGCGTCCTTTTCGGTGATCGGGTCGCCGTGTGATCCATACACTTCGCTGGAGCTCGTGACGAGAAGATGTCGCGGCGCGGCGATACGAGCGGCTTCGAGGACATTCGCAGTCGAGGCGATGTTCGTGGCCACAACGCTGCGAGGTTGACCGAAGGACGCTGGCACATACGCGTCGGCGGCAAGGTGGAACCACACGTCGGCCTCGACCCGAGCCAGGGTATCAATGGCGTCGGGGCCCGCGAGGTCGATGCACAGGAGTTCACCGAGCTCCTCGACCCGCTCGGCCGTGAGATTCGTGAAGCGACGGTCGATCTGAGATCGTGAGGTCCGGCGTACCGTGGCGATGACGTGGTACCCATCATCGATCAATGCGTCGACCAGATGCGATCCGATGAATCCGTCTGCCCCGGTGACCAGTGCACGTGGAGCTGCTGCAAGCTGGGTCATTTCACTACACCTTCATTCTCGACCACCGCTACCGCACCTACGAGTGCGTAAATCAGGTGTTGCAGTTCGCTTTCGGTGACATTCAACGGCGGTGCGACGATCAATCCCTCACCGCCACCATCGGGGCGATAGCCACTGAAGGGGTACAAGAGCACGCCGCGGCGTTCGATCTCGGCGATGGTCTCCCAGAGCGTCCCGTCGCGGAGCTCCACCCCGTAGAAGAATCCGGCACCGCGAATGTCTCTGATCATGTCGAACCCTGCTAGAGCCGACGATAATTCGTGGGCGATGAAGTCGCCGCGTGTCTTCGTCTGGAAGACACCGATCGCCTCGAGCTCGTCCAGCACCGCGAGGCAGACAGCTGCCTGCAATGGTGTCGCCGTCATCGTCCCCATCATCGGGAGAGGAGTGGCGCCCGCACCACCCAGGTATTCGGCCTTCTCCGGCGCGACAAGGACCGCACCGGCGCTCACATAACCTGCGCCCAATCCCTTCGACAGAACGCAGATGTCGGGTGCCGCACCGACCCAACGGTCGCTGGCCAACGGAAGCCCCGTCCGCCCGAGCCCGGTGAGCACTTCGTCGTGGATTACCAGCACACCGCGTTCACGGCAGATGTCCGAGAGTCGTCGCAGATACCCCTCCGGCGGAACGAACGCACCGCCGGTCGTGCCATTGATGGGCTCGATCAGCACGGCGGCGACATTTTCCGCGCCGAGCGTGTCGATAGCCGCCGCGACCTCCTCGGCGCACATCGCATCGCAACGACAGCCGCCGTGAGATGGCGGGTACGGGGCAGGAAAGGCGGGAGCGAGCCCGAAGCCGTCCTCGCCGCGGGGTCTGCGCCGACGGTGACCGGACAGCCCCAGTGTCAACGCGCTGTTGCCGTGATAGCCGAGATTCGCAGTAAGGATGTGGCTGCGTCGCAGTCCGTTCTGCGCACGCCCGATGTTCCTCGCGATGGCTATTGCCATCTCGACCGCCGATGTGCCGCTCGATGCCAAGGCCACGGCGTCCTCCGGACGCCCGACCAGGCGTGTGAGGCGCTCAACGAGTTCCAGTTGCCGGGCCGGCCATTGAGTCGCGGGCCCCGCGAACGAGACCGTCGCGGCTTGCGCCCGCATCGCCTCGATCACTCGAGGATTGGCGTGCCCGATGTTGACACACACCAAGCCGCTCGATCCATCGAGATATCGGGAACCGTCCTCCCTGTAAATCCAGGCACCCGAGCAGTGCTCGACCGAGATGGGATCTGTCGGTCGCGTGGGTGCTAGCAGCCGGTGCCGTTGTGCCTGTGTCCGCGCCGAAGTCATACCAGTTGATCCCAACGCGGCGCGGCGCCCGCTTCTCCGAACGCGAGCGCCTGAGCGGCGAACATGGTCGCCCAAGTATTCTTGTCCTCGTGTTCGAGACCGGGCATGTACGGCATCCACGCGCCTGTTTCGTCGTTACGCACGGTTCGTTCGAGTTCTTCCAACAGCGGCACGGCGCGGCCATTGTCGATACCGTGCAGCCTGTTCAAGCGCGACACCTGCGCCAAGACATCCCCTTGGCATAGGGTGCGCTCACCCGTGTCGGAAGGATCCACGAAGCCGGGAACGCTGCCATCGGTATCCGACCGATTCGTCAACCACTCGGTGAGGCTGCGGGAAGCGTCGATCGCACGCGAGTCACCACGGCGTTTCCCCCAAACCCACAGTCCCTCTGCCCCATAGCAAACCGCATGCATCGATATGGGACCGCCGGGGCTGGTACGGATCGGGACGGCATCGCTCGCACCGAGCGCCTCGAATGCGCCAACGATGATCCGGTCCGCGAGATCACCCGCGCTCGCGCGCCCGTGCACCTCGGCACTCAGCAGCGCCTGGACGACTTTCCACAGGTGGGTCGTGCCGGACAGGGACCACTTCGACCGGGTGGCGACATCCGCCGCCTCTTCGTCGACACAGTGCGGGGCGCGACCCTGCCACGCGCTTTCGATGAGCGCCACCGCATCGAGTCCGACATCGATGTGCCGGGCGGAGTCGTTCGCGGCACCCCATTGCAGCAGACCGTGCGCCGCCATCGCGACGTCGAAGTAGTAAACGGTCGCACCGTCACGCCGCGGGCGCCCCGCGTAGTCACCGCGCGAGAACCTTTCGGCCAGCCAGTCGGCCGCCCGCCGGTGGTTGTCCGTCGTCTGCGCGCCGAACTGGTCGAGCGCCCATGACCAGTACGTCAAGAAATAGCCGGTGATCTCCGGATATGGTTCGGACAGAGTTCCATCCGCGCCGCTCGCCCAGCCACAGTACGCGCCGCCGGTGTCCTGGGTGTGCCCCCCTGCGATCCATTCGTGCAGCGCGGATGCCGCGCCGCGCAGATCATGGCGGGCGTTCCAGGTAGAAACCTCGATCACATGTTCCCCTCTCGTGTCCGCCGCACCACCGCGGCGTATAGATCGGAATGCCTACTCGCGACGGTGGCGCGGTCGAATCGGCGGACCGCCTCTGCGAGCGCCTCGGCGACGATCGCGCTCTGATCCGTCGTCATGACCAGTTCGATTTGCCGAGCGAGCGCGCTCACATCGCCGGGCGGATACAAATGCCCTGTCTCCCCATCACGGACAACCTCGTCGTGACCCTCGATGTCGGTCGTGATAACCGGACGACCGGCAGCCATCGCCTCGCTCAGTGCAATTCCCCAGCCCTCATGTGACGATGGAAGCACTACCGCGTCCGCAGCCGCGTAAAGTCCGGGCATGTCCTCCCAGCTGAGGCCCTCTACCCAGCTCACGCGGTCGGTGACACCGAGCTTGTCGGCCAGTTCACGCAGGACACGGGCGTACCCCTCGGTGGTCCGGCCGGTCGGCGCGGTCAGAACGAGACGTGCGTTGCCTCGGCGCTCACCGAGGCGTGCTATCCCGACGATCGCGTCTTCGATCCGCTTGCGCGGAACCGGACGCGCGGGAACCAGCACCACGAAATCCTCTGTCCAGCCGTATCGTTCCCGCTCGGCAGTCCGCATCGCCCCTGCCGCCGCAAATCGGCCCAGATCGGTGCCGAACTCGATCATTTCGGTGGGAGCACGGAATCCGCCGTCGCGGGCCCAGTCGACGTACGCCTGAGAGCCGCAGACGATGAGATCCGCATCGATACTGGCGGCCAGACTGCGTTGCAGGCTGCGTTCCAGTTCGTAGTCCTGGAAGAGGTCGAACACTCGGACACCGGGAACGTGGGTTTCGAACAACGAAACGACAAGCGGACTCCGCACCAGATCTCGAATGAGCGAAATCGTTATTGCAGGAACGTAATTGAATACGTGCACCAGCTCGTAGCGCTCCGTGCGCAAGATGCGCGAGACGGTCTCCAGGCCGTCTTTCAGAGCAAGGTTCTGGCAAGCGTCGGCCAGACCGTGAACCTCCACAACTCGCACACCATCGGTGCCGTCGCGGTAACCCGCGGCACCGTTCGCCTCGCCCACCGCCTCGGTGACGACGGTGACTTCGTGTCCGAGAGCGGAGAGTCCGACCGCCAGTTGGTGGAGGTGGGTCTCGCCGCCACCGACGATTGGCGGATACTTCTCCGCGATCAGCAACAGCTTCATCGCAGGTCCTCCACCGCACCACGCAGGGCGCCGACGGCGGCGGCGCGGTCCGTTCCAGGCGGGCAACCGATCAGCACACCCCGATCCGCGAGCTCGAAGACGTGTCGGTACGGCTCGTGGATCACATGCGGAACGTCATCGAAACACGGCTGCTCAGTGAGCGAGGCCCCGAGGAATCCGCGCCCGTCGACGCCGTGCGCACACAACGCTCGGATGGCTTCGCGAGCCGAGCGTCCTTCCGGCACCAGACAGGCGATACCGAACGGCGAAGAGCCTCGATGCACCGGATCGCCCAGAACCCGCCATCCACTCTCCCGGAGGACGGCGGACAGCAGCCCGGCCAGCGTCCGTCGTTCCTCCTGCAACCGGTCGGCCCGCCGCAGCTGGACGAGCCCGATAGCGGCCTGTATATCGGTGAGTTTGGCGTTGTAGCCAAGGTGCAGATGGACGTACCGTTCCTCCGCGGCGATACGGCGATCACCGACCGGATACCCGAAGCGTTCACCTGCATAGGTGGCGTCCCTGCCGAACGCGCGAATACTCCTGAGCTTGGCGTCGAGCTCCGCATCGTTCGTGCCGATCACCCCGCCCTCCCCCATCGTGAGGTGATGCCCCGCGTAGAAGCTGAAGGTGGCGGCGTCGCCGACGTGTCCGATGCGGTCATCGCCATCGGCGGAACCCAATGACTCACAGCAGTCTTCGATCACGGTGACACCCTCGTCGCGAAGCGCCCGCAATCCGTCCGTCGACAACGCCTGGCCCATCGTGTGCGGCAGCAGCGCGCCCCGTGCGCCGTTCTTTCGTACGGCGGCGAGCGCGAGGGCGAGATCAGTATTCACCTCACCCGCCTTCACATCCACGAACACCGGGACGAAGCCGAGTTGAATTACCGGCGACACCGCGCTGATGAATGTGGCCCCGCTGACCACGATCGGTGTGCCCCGCTCGAGACGACCGAGGGCTCCCAGTGCCGCCAATGCGACCAGATTCGCAGCGCTTCCCGAGCTCACAGCGACTGCGTGCGCGAAGCCGAACCGACGCGCGAATACCTCCTCGAATTCGGCGACGATACGGCCCGTGGCCAGGTCGCCGCTGCGGAGGGCCGCGACCACGGCATCGCATTCCTCCTCCCCGAGAATCGGCCGCCCGAACGGGAGCAGACCTTCCGTCGAAACTTCTATTGCCGAGGCGTTCCGCATTTTCAATCCGACTCTCTGATTCCGAGGTGACTCGCAGCGGTGACGGCGCTGCCCATGTGCGGCTTGTCGATCACCAAGCTCTGGAAGAAAATCCAGGATCGCGTGATCACAGGGGGCCGAGAAAACATTGGAGAGGGCGCGAACATTCTTTCGAACGAGGCGTCGAGCACGTATCCGGGAACGAACAGATCACGCGATTCCGGATCGAATACCGGCACCGGAATCTCCTCGAGCGGCACCACCGTGATGCTCGGCAGTCTGCTCGCTGTCATCGACGCCTGGTATTCGTGCAGGTCGATTCGCAGAGCCCTCACGAAGGAGAGCCAGCGCGACGGCAGTGCCGCCGGGGCGCCGACTCCTACCTCGGCCTCACCGGCCGGCTCGTCCGCCGTCGGCGCCGACGGCACGGACATGCCGCGGCCACGCAACCCGTCCAGGCAGTCGGAGGCCGATTCCAGCAGCGCACGCCGTGCCAGCCAGTCTTCGCAGATCGGCAGGTTCGCTCGCATCCAATCGAGCAGGAGCCTGCGCTCTTTCTCGATGCCGAGCCGTCCGTGGACTCGGACAGGCGCCGAGTTGACTTCTGTTTCATTCATTTCAGTATTTCCCCGCGAAACGTGCGTGCCGTCGTTGCGGACGATCCGGTCGGTACGGTGACAGGTCCCAATCTCTCGTTCCCGCTATAAGATCGGCAACGAGCTTGCCGGTGAACGGAGCCAGCAACACACCGTTGCGATGGTGCCCGGCGGCAACGATGAATTCGCCACCACCGATTGCTCCGATAGCTGGCAACTCGTCGGTGAGCATCGGTCGGAAACCCGTCCACATTCGTTCTATCGACCACTCGCCGGCCGCAGGGATCACTCGCCGCAATCGGGTCAGAATCGCTCCGACAACCCCCGCGGTATTGGCCACCGAGGGTGTCACGTACTCCTCACTTGTACCGACGATGTATTGGCCCGGCGCGCGTTCGACGATCGACCCGCACCCACCGGCAGGCATGAACACCACGCTGTTGGTGAGCCGGGCAGGGCCGGACAACTCGACCATCTGTCCCTTGACCGGCGTGTAGTCCGGCAGCTGATGGCCGGCGAGCGCAGCCACCTGGGCGGTCCACGGACCGGCCGCAAGCACGACCTTCGCCGCGGTCACCACCAATCCGTCAGCGGTGCTGACGAGTACATCGTCGCCTCGCTCGCCGAAATCGACGACCGGACTGCTGATGACCCGGCCGCCGTCCGAAACGAACCGTTTCATGACCTCGTCGTGTAGCAACAGCGGGTTGACGACGCCTTGATCGTGGATGCGGATGGCACCGGTATACGCTCCCGGCGAGAGGTTGGGCTCGACCGATGTGACATCGTCCCCGTCCAGCCAATCGGACCGGACCTTCAGCGACCGCAGCATATCCAGACGCGGGCGCAGGTCGACACCGGTCTCACGCATTTGCAGGAGCGTGAAAACAGAATCACGATACCCGGTCGCATCGTGGTCCAAGCCGAACCGTTCCAAGAACGGTTTGTAGTATTTCAGGCCCTCGGTAAGCAACTCCCAGAACGCGCTCGGCATCCAGTCATCGAACTCGCAGGCAGGTGTCAGCATCCCTGCAGCGGCATTCGAAGCGCGAAATTCGTGCGCACTGTCCACAATCGCGACCGATAGTCCAGCGGCCTGCAAGTGCAGGGCCGAAGAAGCCCCGATAAGTCCCCCGCCGACAACGGCGATATCAACATGCGCTCGTTGCATATTCTCTTCCATCGTTTTAGTCAAAGTTCGGATTCGACATCTGTGCGCTCACACCGAGATATCCAAGGTTCCATTCTTTCTTGCACGCTCGACCAGACCGTTCATACAGAGGAAGGCAGCGGTCGCCCACCCGGCAGCCACGAGCGCCTCGTACAGGGAGAACTGCAGTACATCGCCGACCGGTGCACTATCGGACACCGACCGCACCGCAGCCAAACCCCACCGTAGCGGCAACAGATCCCCGAGGATTTGCACCGGAGCGGGCCACGTTTCGACCGGAACGTTCACTCCGGTGAAGGCTGCCAGCGCGAAGAACGATGTGCTGGCTATGATCCCACGCGCCTTGACGAACTGGATGCTGATAGAACCCATCACCACGCCGAGGAAGTAACTCGACAGGGAAACCAGCAGAAGGATCGGAATCATCCTTGCCGCATCGGCGACAGACCATTGCGCATCGCCATGCAGAGCGACAAGGAGCAGAAGACTGACAGAAGTGGCGACGCCGGTCACCAGCCAATGGAAACCGCGGGTCAGGAACACAATTCCGACACGACTCTTGGACGCAAGGAGGTACGGTAGCGTTCCGCGCGTTTGTTCCAGGACAGCCGTACTCGTTGCCTGCATGGTCTCGACTACGATGACCGCCACGCAGTTTCCGAGAAGCACATACTCGGCGAAATCGCCACCACCAAGCCACTTCGCGGTCATACCGAAGAAGATCGCCATGAAGACAACCCGCAGGATCACGGTGGATATGAAAGCCGGCACGGTATAGATGGTGCGCAGTTCCAGGATCCCCACACGCGCCGACGCACACACCACCGTCACGGACTTCATGACGTACTCACCGAAGCCGTAAGGCGTGCGCGGTAGATCGTGTACCGCACCAGAACGGCTCCGCTGATGAAGGCAACCACCCCGAGGGCGCCGATGATGGCCAGTCGTCCCCTGGCATCCGGCACCGAGCTGCGCAGCGCGGCGTCTCGGAGGAGATCCGCAGCCCAAGACAGATAGAACAGCCGGGCGACGAGCCTGGCGACGTCAGGAAGCTGATCGATCGGGAGGATCGTCCCGCCGAGCACATAGAGCGGATACTCCAGATTTCCCTGGATTATCCGGGTATTGCGAGAGATAACCATCACGGCCGCCAGCAGCGTCGCGGTGCCGACCGTCGCGAGGCAGGTCATCACAAGGGTGATGGAGACCAGTAGCGGATTCCGCAGCTCGAGCTCCGCATTGAACGCGAACTTTCCGACGAGCCAAGCCTCCGGAATAACCAGCGTACCCAGGACAACGATCGGAACGATTCGCCCGCACAGCACGATCGCGTAATTCGACGGTGACACGATCGCCATCTCCAACGTTCCCATGATGCGATCGTTGTGAATTGCTCCGGCGGCGACATTAACCGCGACGAACCAGATACCGATAAGCCCGGTACCCAACACCATCACGGTGGCCAAGTCCATTCGCCCCGCGTACGAGCTCATCGACAGAAAGATCAGCGAGAACCATGGTGCGAGAAACACGATGACCAGATGCTCTGGGGCTCTGATGCTTGTGAGCACCTGCACCCTGCTTGCGGCGAGGAACGCGCGGGTGCTCATAGCCGCAGCCCCCGGGCGCCGATGTAACTCAGGTATGCCTCTTCGAGCGAGGGCGGGCTGGTACTGATCGTCGTCACGCCTCGGTCCAGCAGCCACCGCAGCAGAACGGCCGCATCCTCCTGCCGGGCGACTTCGACCCGGCGGGCGTCCGCACCCAGATCAGAATCGTGGACGCCGCGAACGAAAGGGAGGGTTGTCAGCTCTTCGATCAGACCGGTGTTGCCGGCAGGGATCACCATATCGACCCGGTCCTGAGTGGGCAGGCTACGGCGAAGTTCGCCGGTCGTGCCCTGGCCTATTATCCTGCCACGGTCTATGAGGGCCGCCCGGTTGCACAGCACCTCGGCTTCTTTCATGTCATGGGTCGTCAGCAGGATTGTCTTCGAGTCACTGAACTCCCTGACCAGGCTGCGGAAGTCGTGGGCAGCGGCGGGGTCCATTCCCGATGTCGGCTCGTCCAGGAACAGCACATCCGGGTCTGCGACGAGTCCCCGAGCCAAGTGCAGACGCTGGCGCATTCCCCGCGAATAGCCTTCGACAGCTTCGTCGGCCCGCTCGGCGAGTCCCACCCGTTCCAGAAGATACTGGACTCGGATCGTGAGTTGACGGCGCCGCACACCGGCGAGGGTGCCCCAGAACACCAGGTTCTGGCGTGCCGTGATCCGATCGTAGAGTCCCCGCTCCCCGCCGAACACTATGCCGATACGCTGACGCACCTCTCGCGCTTGATCCACGACATCGAACCCCGCGACCCGAGCGGACCCGCTCGTCGGGACGAGCAAAGTTGTCAGCACTTTCGTGAGGGTCGTCTTGCCCGCGCCGTTCGGTCCGAGAAGCCCGAACGTCTCTCCGGCCCCGACTTGCAACGACAGACCGTTCAATGCACGGCGGGGCTTCCCCCGCCGACCAGCACCGCGGAAATCACGCACCAGGTCTTCGACGACGATCATTTCGATACTCCCAATTCGCGGTCAATGGAAACATCGTTGCGCGGGCTCACGGCACCGCCGCCGGAGCCGAGATGTATGGCCATTTGCGCGGCCAACGCGAGCGATGTCAACGACGGATTCGCCGCACCGGGTCGGGGGAACAGCGCGGAACCCGACACATAGATTCCCGGGATAGCGCGCAGTTCTCCTTCGGTACTCACCAGATCTCCACCGATCGCGAGCCCGCTGGATTCGTGATCGAGGTCTCCTGGCGGCTCGAAGTACGGGAACGCCGCACCGGGATTCGCGAGCGCAAGCTCTTCGGCAGCTCGGTAACCGCCCACTGCGCCACCTGCCAGGTCGATGCCGCAGCGATCCAATGCGGCTCGAAGAGCGTGGATTTGACGTTCGTGTAATTCCGATACCGCGGCAACGGATCGTGCCGGAACGTCGAGCGTCAGGCCACGGTCACGAGACACCGTGAGCAGTGCAGGGCTGTGTATCGGGTATTCCCCCATCGTCCAGCTGTCGTGGACTACGCCGCCGTGCATCGGTCGCTGCTCGAAGAACAGATTCGAATCGGCCTCTGGTACGTACCCCAACCACACCGATCCCTCGGCCGGCACGCGGGGGTCCACGGAGCCGGAGCTCGCGTCCGCCGACCCGGATGTCACATGCGGTTCGAACATCACCGAGCCGGTGGCCACATGATCGAAGACCGGATACTCCGACGGCCGAGACGCATTCACTTCCAACAGCATCGAGTCCACCAGCCTGATGTTCTCGAAGGCGCCGCCCGCGAGAACTACCCTGTCCGCCATGACGCCACACGCGTCGAAGTCGATGGAAACCCGAAAACCTCGGGACTCGGGTACTATCGCAGTGACCGGGGCACCAGACCGGACGCATTCGCTGGGTAGCTCACCTACCGCACTGTATGCCGACCACCGGCCGTCCACACCTGTCCGCACAGCACGCGGCGTCGGCACGGCGTGTAAACCGAAATCCTCCAGCTTGTCGAGCATTCTGGATTCACACGTGTTTCTCGGAGCGCTTGTTCCGCCCACACCGACCCACTGATCCAGTTCTGAGATGAGCCGCGCATAGGAACCAGGTTGATTCGGCCCGTCGGCCAGTCTGTTCGAGACCTCCGCGGGCCAGTCGTCCAGCGCTCTGCGCTCGATCGGCAGGACGATTCCCCGCCAGTACAAGCCGCGCCCACCGACACGGCGGCGGTACCCGGCGCTTCCGAGGCCCGCGTGGCTATTGAACGGAAAGTAAGCTCGAAAGTCCGGATCAGTGTCACGGTTCTCGAGATATTCGGTTTCCGCTCGTTCGCCGATGTGCCGGTGGCCTCGGTGCGGACCGGCCTCGATGACCACGACGTCGGCACCTTGCCGCCGAAGTCGCTGCGCCACCTCACAACCCACCAGGCCCGCTCCGATGACCACTACGTCGTACCGTCGGTCACGCGGAGTTCCCTCGGAGATCAGTCGGCGCTGCCCGTGCCTTTGCAAGTTCCCCTCCGTTTGAATCAATAGCCCGAATGGCCAATCAGCGGCCACGCTCGCCCCTCCGCTCACCACGGTCGTCCCCTGCCGAGCTGTATTCAATGGCGCATGCAGAACGAGAGTGCGGAGACGCAGGTCACTGCGTGTAAACAACTGTCCGGTCCGGACATCCGGACCGGACGAACCGGGACCGATCCGCGAGTTGAGCTCCGATGATGATCGGTCCTGTCGGCGTCAGCTTGCGAAGCCTGGAACATCCGGCGCACAACTCGTGGAACCACACGAGCTGTCGCTGCGTCTCTAGTTATGAGGACGGGGAGAATCGACCGCTGCGTCAGCGGCGGTCATGCGCGAACGGGGGTAACCGAATATGGCCAGAACTGCTCCTTCCCGGGCAGGATGCACCGAGATCACACAGACACCGCGCGCGGAGTTCGTGCGTCGGCTCGGTGAGCTGTATGAGGCGGCGGGCAACCCGTCGCTCCGGCAGCTGGCCGCGGCCGCGCAACGGCATGTTGCGTCACCGAGGGGCACGCGGGTTGCCGGACCGGTATCAGCCCAGCGGATCAGTGACTGGAAGGCCGGACGAACGCTGCCGGCTCGCTTCGAGACCTTCACGCCAGTACTTCTCGAACTCGTGAGTGGCACTCGTCGGCGTCGCAGTGCCACCGCAGCGGATCTGCTGGACGTAAAGCTCTGGAAGAGACTCTGGCTGGACGCTCAGCCGCTCAAGGCAGGGCGGGCGGTCACCGTCACCACGTCGCCGTTCCCCGGTTCCGCGCCTTACACCCGAGACAACGCGGCGGTATTCACCGGCAGGCAGAACGCGATCCGCGAACTACTAACCCTCCTGCACACCGCCGCCGACACTGCTGACCCGAGGCGAGTAATCGCGCTGGTCGGTGCGGCAGGCGTAGGAAAGACTTCGCTAATCGAAGCGGGATTGGTTCCCGCACTGGAGAACTCACAAACACTCGAGTGGCAAATTCGGACAGTGTCCTTGAACGACATAACCGCGCATGACATGAGCGACGTCATCGCCGATTCGAAACGACTCGACGTAAGACCCGAGTCCACCACCCTGCTGATCATCGACGGGTTCGAGGTCTATTTCTCGCCAACCTTGAAAGAAGCAACCCGCGATTCCATGCGCCGATTTCTGACGGCCGCGACCAAAACTGCCGTGGTGCTGATCTCGCTACGCCCCGATTGGACCTGCATCAGCAAAGCGTGCCCGCTGCTCGCCGATACGCTGACACACCGCAGCTACCTGCTGGAAGCCATGGAGCCCAACGAACTGCGCGCCGCGATCACGGAACCGGCACGGATGCGCGGCGTAACGATCGAGTCGGGGTTGGAGGAGTTGTTGCTCGCTGCCGTCGTCGGAAGTCCGACCCGCAGGAGCTACCTCAGCTTCCGAGCGAGCAATCTGGCGATCCTGTCGATGACAATGAGCGCGCTGTGGCCCGAGCGTGAAGGCACGCGGCTGACTGTCGCGGGCTATCAACGAATCGGCGGCATCGAAGGAGTGCTCCACCGAGCCGCGGACACGGTGTGGGATAGCCTGTCGCTCAGCCAGCGTCCGCACGCTATGCGCCTGATTCTCAGCCTGGTGTCGTGCCGGGAGGGCGCGGACGACACCAGACGTCGGGTTGCCCGGGACGAGCTGGATCGGACGCTGACCGGCACGACCGGCGCGATCACCGCGCTCCGCCAACTCATGCGCGCACGAGTGATCACCGCAACGGAGAACGAAGTGTTTCTGAGCCACGATCTCATGCTCACCTGGCCGCGACTCGTCGCATGGCTGGATGGGCAGCAGTCGAGCCTGTCGATCGCGGGATGAGACCCGATGCAATAGGGCGTTTGTCGCAGGGTGGTGCGAGGGCAAACCACGGCTCGGCGGTTCATTTCCGTGAGGCGGTGTGTCGAACTGGGCTGTGCCCGACAAGCCGCTCGATGCCGTGTCCGCGCATATCCATCAGGTAAGCGAGCCGCTCCCGGGGCGAACTACGCGCCGGGACCGCGGTTGCGTCCGGCAGAGTGGTGTACCAGCGACTTCGGAGCGACCGTGTGAGCGTGTCGTAGCCGGGTAGTGGGCGGTCACCGCGTGATCCTTCTTGAACCGCCAAGCTCAACGAAGGAGAAGTTCACGCGATGACCTCTGTCGAGCCTATCGACCCATCGAAGTTGTGGTCTGACCAACTCGCCGTCGCCAGCCCCGACCTGCTGCGCACCATGCTCTCGACGTTCATCCAGTCGTTGATGAGTGCCGAAGCCGACGCGGTGTGCGGTGCCAGCTACGGAGAACGAAGCAGCGAGCGGGTCAACTCCCGCAACGGCTACCGGCATCGTGATTTCGACACCAGGGTCGGCACCATGGACGTCGCGATCCCCAGACTGCGATCGGGCAGCTACTTCCCGGACTGGCTGTTGGAGCGACGCAAACGCGCCGAACGCGCACTCACCAGCGTGGTCGCCACCTGCTACCTGCTTGGAGTATCGACACGCAGGATGGAGAAACTGGTCGAATCCCTCGGGATCACAAGCCTGTCCAAATCCCAGGTGTCGATGATGGCCCGAGACCTGGACGCCCAGGTCGAAGCTTTCCGCACCCGCCCGCCGGATCAAGGTCCGTACACGTTCGTCGCCGCCGACGCCATGGTGTTGAAGGTGCGCGAGAACGGACGGGTGGTGAACGTCCACTGCCTGATCGCGACCGGCGTGGACGCCGAGGGCTACCGCGAAATCCTCGGTATCCAGGTCACCTCCGGCGAGGACGGCGCCGGCTGGCTGGCGTTCTTCCGGGACCTGGTCGCCCGCGGCCTGACCGGAGTACGCCTGGTCACCTCCGACGCACATGCTGGATTGGTCGCCGCGATCGGCGCGACACTGCCCGCCGCGAGCTGGCAGCGCTGCCACACCCACTACACCGTGAACCTGATGTCAGTCACACCGAAGACCTCGTGGCCGTGGGTCCGCACCCTGCTGCACCCGGTCTTCGACCAGGCCGACCCGCAATCGGTTGCAGCTCAGTACGATCGGATGCTCGACGCGTTGGCGAGAAGCTGCCGAAAGTCGCCGACCACCTCGATACCGCCCGCGCCGACCTGCTCGCGTTCACCGCCTTCCCCAAGCAGATCTGGCGACAGATCTGGTCCAGCAACCCCCAAGAGAGGTTGAACAAGGAAATCCGCCGCCGCACCGACGTCGTCGGCATCTTCCCCGACCGCGCCACGATCATCCGTCTCGTCGGCGCGGTGCTGGCCGAACAACACGACGAATGGATCGAAGGCCGCCGCTACCTCGGCCTCGACGTCCTGGCCCGATCCCGCGCCACCACCGACACCAACCCAGACCAACAGGAGGAAACCACCAACACAGCCCTCACCGCCTGACCACCAACCAGATCAGCGGTGACCGCCCCACCTACACCACGCCCCCGGACTTGACCTGGGTTCCGAACCGAACGTCGGATCAATACGAACGAGGCTTCTGGTACTTCATGTGCCGCACCGCACTTGTCGGCAGCTGAACCGGGCCGCCAGCGGCGCGGTCCGGAACTCGCAGCGGCCCAGCACGCTGATCAGGTTCTTGCTCCTGAGGCTTTCAGTGTCAGGATTCCGTTCCGACCCGTGCCATTCTGCACGCTGGGAATGAATCGCATGCAATAGATTTCCCTCATGGGGGATGCCCACGCGGAGGCTAGCTCGCACATCTCTGATCCCAGCAACGTGCCACAGCACGGTCGGCCACGGAGGGCTCCCAGAGGCCTCCGAACCGGCAACGATACCGGCGGAGTAACGGCCACATGGGCAGACCGCTCGGTGGCTCACCTCGACTACCAACATCTTAGCCGATCGGAAGCGAGCGTATCGAGCACCGCTTCTACTGCGCGTTCACGCTGGGGTGGTCGACTGCAATGACATTGATAGATGCGCATATCTGAGTATGCACATGATAGATCTGCGGCGCATCGCACTGGCGGCGGTCGTCTACGGCCTGCTGCGAGCAGCCGATTCCGGTAGGTCGACAGAACGCGCACTTAGAATCAGAGCAGATCTTCAGCCTCAGCCCGTGCATGGTCGGCATCTCGATGGCTGCCCGAACAACCCGAAAGGTCGAAAGTGAGCGGCGAATCGAACACACCGATACCTGAGTTCGACCCACTCGCGCCCGGCGCTCCGCACGAGGCGACATACCCGGTGCCCGTCGGTGCGCGCGCAGTGGGCAAGCCAGAACGCTGGTATCTCCAGCAGCTCAGGGCAGGCCGATTCGCGTGCACGGTCCGCCCTTTTCCCGCGGCCCAGGCCTCTCACCAGCAGCTCCCACAGGCGGCCTGACATGGGCGAGCACACCGATCACTCGCGGGAATGGACCGACTAGGAACTCGCCTACATCAACGAGGTCCACCAACGGCTTTCCGGTCCGCTCTCCGAGCGTCAACTCGCCGTGCTGCGCCGATGGTGGCAAGGCGGCTACGCCACAGATCAAACCGACGAGCCAGAAACCTAGATTCCGGCGACCGAGCGACAACCCCCCACCACACTTGCCCCTGACTCCGTGCACGAAGACGACGGGGGCGCACCTGGGCGCCGTCCTCGGCGAGCATGCATCCGGCGCACCCACGCGCCACAATCATTGTTCACGTCACCGAATCAACCTGGCCCTCACCCCGCCGCAGCGTGGTACATCTCCCGATGCTCCGCCCACGGACGCGACCGCTCCTCCGCACTCATCGCCAACAACGCCCGCAACTTCCCCCACGCCACCTCATCGACCGGCGTATACACCTGCATCCACGCATTCGGCACCGACGGCAACGACATACTCGTCAAAAACATCTCCAACTCCCCCACCGCCAAATTCCGCACCGCCTTCGTCCGACTCACCGGCACCGCCACATCATTCAACGCCCACAACGACGCGAAACTCTCACTCTCCGCACACAACTCCGCGATGAACTCCTCCCACTGCGGGTCCCCCAAGTTCTTCGCATACGCGCCCCGCAGATACCCCACCATCCGCCGCAGATCATCCCAATTATGGCGGTAGGCGTTGCAGCACTCCGGGGTCAGGAAGACGCGACGCGCCACATTCCGCTCCCCCGCCAGAAATCCCGGGCACAACGCCTCGTACGAGGAGTTGTGCGCCAACACGTCATACCTGGCACTCAACACCACCCCCGGTAACGGCTCCAAATGATCCAAGATCACCTGCAACTCCTCCGGCAACGCCGACCCCGAATCCACCGAAGGCACCGTCGGCACATCCGCCAACCGATACAAATGCGCCTTCTCCGCCGCATCCAACGACAAAGTCCGCGCCACCGCATTCAGAACCTGAACACTCACATTGATTTCGCGACCTTGCTCAAGCCAGGACAACCACGCAAAGAGGGATCAATGGGAAGGGGTGCCCTGACCCCCGCTCGGCTGCGTGAAAGCCCAGGTCAGGGCGGATTCTCGATGATGGCCGCATACCCCGTCGGACGTATAGACCCATTGACAACCTTTCTGGATCAAGGAATAGCGCGCCCCGACCCGGGCCGTCTAGGGACGCTGTCCAGGTGGAGGTCGAACGTAAGTGCGCGGGAGCGCCGGTGCTGTCAGCCTTCGGCGCGAGGTCTCGCATGGCATTCGACAGTGACCTATCTAGCTTGCTCGTCCTGCGGAGCGGACGAAACCGGCCCTGACGCAGCGGGTCTGCCGGCGGTCGATCCGTCGGCATGGCCGATTACATCGTTGGATACGCATAACAACGTATGACAATGTGATTGGCTGGCTTCAAATCGCCGCGGAATGCGGCTGAGCGCCCCAGCGCTGCACACGCTGCGCCACGGATCCGACCTACGGCGACATGGTGCGCGAAGCTTTCGACCACATGATCGCGTGGCACCCCCGACACCGGATGAATGGTTCGACCCGACCGAAACCAGGTTCGCCGATCAACGGGACCTGGACGAGTACCTGCGTGCCTTCCGCGACTACCTGTTCGGAACTCGCCCGGAGCCGCTCTACCCGCCCGGCAGCGAACCGCATTCACCCGAGGACGAGTACACGCGAGCCATCCGCCGCTTGGTCATCACTCGTCCGGAGCCGATCTACCCACCCGGCAGCGAACGGCCTCCACACGACGGGGAACCAAGACTTCGGTAACGGCACGCGACGCCCACAGATGTCGTGAGAGCTGGCCCGCCAGGCATGCACCGGCCGCGTTCAACAGCACGTCGTCGACGGATGAGTGACGGCCGATAGCGAGGGCGAACTGTGCAGTCTCCACCGCGATCGAAGCTGCTGCTCCCGCCAACAGGATGCGGTACGAGCGGGCGAACCAGGGTCGGCGCACGGGCAACAGGAAGCCGAGTGCGGCAAAGACAAGCAGATTCCCGCCGAACTGCTCGATTACTCGGTCGTGGGCCAGTTGCTCGGCCAGATCACGCAGCGGCACGAGGTTCACCGAACGACCCGTTCCGCTCGGCGTGAGGATCATCCACAACCACGGCGCGGTACCCGTCACCATCCCGACCTCGCACAGCGCCGCCCGCCGCCCGCGCCGCCCGACCAGCCACCAGGCCACGAGACCGGCTACCGGTATCGCGGCGATCGCGGCCACCACGACCCCGCCCCACGCCTCCCATGTCCCGTTCACACCGCCAGTATCACCGGCACCACAGACCTGGCCGAGATCCTCACCCGCACAGCTCCGTCCATCGCCACCGATTCCTGGCTATTCCGGGACGGCGGCAGCGCAATCCCCGCCGCACGGAAAGACCCCGTCCGGCGGTGTGGCCGGACGGGGTCGGGTGTCCCCCAACGAACGAGACGTCGGGTTCTTCGCCGCTATCTACTTCGCCTGCACAGGAGGCTGGTTGATAGTGGTGAAGTACTGGATGGCGGCGCCGATCGCCACCGGGGCGGTGACCAGGATCTGGCCCGCGATGGTGCCCAGCGCGCCGACGGCGATGATGCCGCCGAGGCAGCCGATGGCCGCGGCCGGGATGAACGCGCCGAACAATCCGACGATGGCGGCCGAGGCGACGGTGGCACCCGCGATGCCGCCGAGGACGCAGCCGACGGCACCGCCGCCGATGCCGCCGATCAGGGTGCCGAGGGTGGCGCCCATGGTGATGGTGCTGGTCATGCGGGACCAGGCGGCCTGCTCACGGTCGTATTCGTTCTTCCACGGAGCCTTGTCCTCGAACGGCAGGGCGACCGGCTTGTAGGCCGCGTGCGCCAGGTCGAACTGCGGGGTCAGCGTCGCGGTGCGATCGGCGATGTCGGCCACGATCGGGAACTCGAAGTCATCGACCCGGAACTTCAGCGGCATGCCGGTGAGCACGGCGCCGTTGGCGGCCTTGATCTTGAACAGCCCGTCCTCGACGACCATGGAACCGGCATCGGTCGTGACGATGGACTGGGTGTCGGTGGCGTAGGCGGTGAAGTCGACGGCGTCGTCGCTACCGGGCTGCGCACCGGCCGAGCCGGCGGCGATCCCGACTGCGGCGACCAGACCAGCGGCCACCGCGTTCGACGGGACCACCGTGCTGGCTCTGCTCGGGCGGCCGGATGGCGTTCTTCTTCACAGTGCGCAGCTGGGAGGGTGAACCCACCAACCTAGAGCCGGACAAGTGCAGCGCGCTTGAGTGGTTCGCGGCAGATGCCCTGCCCGACCATATGATTGACTACTGCAGCACAGCCATGCAGTACATCGCCAAGAGCACACCTTTCTCGGTCTACGGCTGGTAGTGGTGATGGCGGCATGTGCTGACGGCCCGATCGTCTGTGTTTCATATCTTGCCCTGGCCGAACTTTGGAGCGTGCCGCTGTTTCCGGTTGCCAACCACGGTGCCGAGGTTCGGGCCACCGAGCAGTCCATCGCTGCCGATGGCCCGATGGCCGCAGCGGTGCTAGCGGGATTGGATGCGCCAACCACTCTCGTAGGCAACGGCATTGGTGACGATGAGGACGGCCGAATTGTCCGAACCTGGTTGAGGCGCCGCAATGTCACGACGACCGCCATGTCCGATCCCGGAGTCGTCACGCCATGGATCGTGGTGATTGCTGATCAGCACCACACCCGGACTTGGTTCGCGCATCTGCCGGGGGTGGTGGAACAGCTCGCCGCTGTCGACTGTCACCGATCACCACTGCGTCGTTCGTGTACGTCGATGCCTACCAGCTCATCGAGACAGCGGCGGTGCGAGTGATGGAAGCCGCGCGTGCGGCGCAGGTGCCGGTGCTCGTTAACCTCGGCGGATCGCCGCTGTCGGATGGGATTCGGTCCGCGGCGGCCGGCTACGAAAAGCTGCTCGTGCAAACCAACGTCGATGACAGCGCCCACGCCGAAGCGTTCACCGTCGCCCGATCGCTGCTGGCGGAAAGCAACGCGGCCTGGGTGGTGGTGACGGTTGGAGCCTATGGCGCGGTAGCTGTGAGCCGCACGGACGAAGTTGCCGCGCCTGCCTTTCCGGTGACGGTCCGGCATACCCATTGCGCAGGCGCCGCGTTCTCGGGCGGGCTGCTCTATGGCCTGCGGGAGGGGTGGTCGATGGTTGGCAGTATGGCGCTCGGGTCGGCGAGTGGGACACTGCGGTGCGCACGACACCACGGTGCCCCACTGCCGACGCTGACCGAACTGGAGGCGTTCGGTTGGGCGGGAAGAGTTGGCGTGGCCTGATCGTCTATGCAAAAACTGTCGGCTGGTGCTCCTGTCGCCGTATCCTGTTATATGAGGAAGTAATACGGCTGCTCGGCCTTTGCTGCATGGGAGACGTGTTGTGACGGTTCTCGTCGGGCTCATCGGGGCGGTACTCGGTTCAATCGTTGGCGGCATCATTACCTACGTCACAGCACGAGCGAACCTGCGGCTCACGCTTGAGCATTCATATGATCAGACCCTTCAGACCAAGCGGCTTGAACACTACCAAGCGCTGTTTCATACCACGGGGTGTCTTCCACGCTATTGGCCCAAGTCGAATCTTGACGTCACGCGGGCGGACATTCGAAGGTTTCGAGAGTCGTTCCATGATTGGTACTTCGGTGAAGGTGCCGGAGGGATGTTCCTGACACCAGAAGCCAAGAGAATCTACATGCGTTTGGTTACCACACTTGTAGAAACCGAAGCCTCGGTGAGGGAATCGCAACCCGCCGACGATGACACTGTTTCGAATGACGAAATCGGCGCACTTCGCGTGCTCGCGAGCGACCTCCGGCACCAGCTTGCCAAGGACGTGGGTGCCGCGCACCCACCGCGCCTCAGCTGGACCCGACCTGAGCCGTTGCCCCCGCAGCCATGGATCGAACAGAATGGGCAGAGCCAGCCTGCTATCGCTAGCACACTCCCCACTCCTCCAGGAGTCGCACCATCTCGTTGAATCTGCTGCGGCTCATCCGCTTCCGCGCTGCCTCCTCGGCGGTTTCCTGCTCGGCTCCGTACTGCCACCACGCCTGCCCAGTCGTCCGGTCCATGACCAAGAAGCGATCCTTGACGGCCGGGCCACGGATGACCAACGAGGCGGTCTAGGGCTCGGCCACCACGGCGTGCACCATCGAGTGGTGCAAGGCGTAGCTGGAACCGACAAGTTCTTCTGCATGTTAGGACACCTTTCCGTAGCGAACTCGCAACCTGCAAGGCGCTCTACTACAGATCTGACACCTCGCAACAAGGGCTGTTCGCATACGATCAACGGTCCGCCGACGGGAGGTGGTCGGCGTGAGCCACCCCTTGCCGCCAATTTTGCCCGGCGCAAGTCCGCTGCTTGCCGCGGCTCCCGCCCGGAGCGCCCATCGGAACGATCGTCCGCTGACGACGCTGTATCAGCGTCCCTCCCGGCATGAGCCGCAGTGGCTTTGCAGTGTTCGCCGTGTAGACGCCAGAGGCAGGATGATCGATAAGGCAGTTTTTCCTGCTCTGGGTTGGAGCCCCGGCGTGCGGCTCGGGTACAACCTGGAGGACAACATTGTTGTCGTCGGTCGATTCGGGAATCCCGAACTGTGGATCACGGCCGCTGGTGACCTCCGGCTGCCAGCCCGATTTCGGCGCAAGACTGGCATCCACACCTCCGACCGGATCCTCCTCGCGGCACACATCGCGGAAGGCATCTTGCTTCTCTTCGGTCCTGGCGCCGTCGATCTGATGATCACGGGGAAGTGGAAAGCAACACCTTCGTCGGGAGAAGGCCGATGACACTGTCAGCGTCCAGCGCCGAAGTGCAGACCGCTCAATTGCTCCTTGAGCGACTGGGGGTCAGTCTCGAGGACCTCATCTCCGCTCGCACGGGGCGCGCAATACCGACCTTTGCCGAATACGTACCGGTCGTCTACTCGGCGATGCCACCCGGTCGCACCCGCGATTGCTACATGGCCTACTGGAGGAAGCTCGTCGAGGTGTGGCCGAATCGCCGACTCGATGAGCCGACCAACACAGAATTCAAACAACTCATCGCGGGCTTCCAGGCGAACCGTGCAGTCCGCCGCAACGACCGCGGCGGGTACGGCGTTGCCCAGGTGGCAGTGAACGCTTTGCGCTGCCTGTACCGGCACGCGGTCGATGACAACTTGATCCGTTCCGCCGATAACCCTGCGACCACGTTGGTCAAGCCAAAGTTGCGATCCTCGAGCCGTGGAGCGATACCGACCGACCGACTCGCGGAGATCAATCGTGTCGCGGCCGAGTATGGCGATGAACCTGAACTGGCTACGCTGATCCTCCGAATGTGCACCGAGACCGCTTGTCGGCGGGGCGGCATTCTGGCATTGAGGAAGCAGGATCTCGACCCCCACCAAAGCCTGGTTTTGTTGCGCGAGAAGGGTAATACCGAGCGGTGGCAACCTGTTTCGCCGACGCTCATGCGAGCGCTGCAAGAGCACTACGATTCGCGCGCTCAGCTACGCGATGAGAGAAATCCGCGTGCGCGGAATGGTAAGCCGATAACTGCCAAGGCGAACGAGAGGGTGTTTCGCTACAAGAACGGCGATCCGATCAGCCATATGCGATTCCACATCATGTGGGGTCAGATCGGGGAGCAGCTGCCGTGGGTGAAGCAGCAAGGGATCACATGTCACTGGCTGCGGCACACCACGTTGAGATGGGTTGAGCGGAATTTCGGTCATGCTGTCGCCAAGGCGTATGCCGGTCACGCCGACAATCACAGCGACGGTGCCACCTCGATCTACACGCGCGCGACCCGCGAAGAGGTGGCCTATGCACTGTCGGTCTTGACCGGGGAGCCGCACCCGCTGGCCCCGAATCTCCTACCCGCGGACACGGAGGAACTCCTGAGATGAATACCGGTGCGGGTCGAACGGATCCGACTATCAGGTCAGCGGACGTGCCGACGTGGAAGCACCGGCGCGGTTCATGGCTGCCGCACCCGCGCGTGCGACGCGCTGATGCTCTGGATCCGGATGAGCTCGCTCGCCGCCTAGCGGCGGCGAAGGCGTGCCTACCCGCCTTGCAAGATCCGGCGCTGTACGACGCGATCGACGAAGGCGAGCTCGAAGCTGAGCAGAAGCTGCGTCGATGGATTCGCGCACACCGTCGGCGCGATCGTCAGAGCGAGGTTCGTCGTGAGCGCTCGTCACGGAATCGTGCTCGACGCACTGCCGAGCGCATCCGGACGAGCGAGCAGCGGGAGCTGCGGTGGCATGCGCGTGCTCGAGCCGACCGCCGCCGTGCAACCAGCCCAGATGCGTTGGAAGGCATGCTGCACCGTCGCGCGACGTGGTCGTCGTTGCGGCTGCGCGCGGTCATCGTGGTCGGGCTGGTGTGGTCGGCGGTGAACGTCGGACGCAACCTCGCGCCCGAGGGCGGACCGGCAGGCGCGTCGTGGTGGCTGTTGTGGCTGCTGTCGTTCGGGATCGAGGCGATGATTTCGGTGCCGATCCTCGGGTAGGGCCGAACGTAGCGTTAGGCCGCAGTTCTGTCTTTGACGCTTCCGAAGGGATTGGAGTACTCGGCGGGTTTGTCGGCGCTGGTGATCGAGGAAGTTGTCGAGGAGGGCTGGAGGCTCGTAGTGCGGGCCCGGACAGCGCCCGGTCCGGCGGTGTGCTCACGCTGCGGTGAGAAGTGTCGGCGCTCACGGAAATCCCCCGGTGAGCT
>NZ_JBJZOK010000048.1:0-37802 GCF_047200615.1 Nocardia sichangensis | reverse complement strand
GGGGTGTTTGTCGGCGGCAGGCGGGGGGCGGCGAACACGGAGTCGGGGGGGGCCGTGGGGCGGGCTGTGGTGTTGGGGGGGGGGGTGGTGGGGGGGGGGGGGGGGGTGGGGGGGGGGGGGGGCCCCCCCCGGGGGGCGCCCCCACCCCTCAGTCCTGCACAGTCACCACTGCAAGCCCGGAACCACGCGCGCGACGCGCGCCGCGGGGGAGGGCAGCGCCATGAGCGGCATGATCACCGGCGCCAGCGCGGACAGCGCGCCGCCGGGCGCTTCGGCAGCGGGCGACGGATCGGCCGGACGGCGGTCCGAGCCGCCCCGCGCCGCGCGGGACTCCCCGAACAGCCGGAAGCCCTGGTGCATGATCTGACGCTTCACCGACGGCATCAGCAACTCGACCGCCTGGGCGAAGGTGCCGACGGGCGTGTCGATGCGATGCGGCCGGTCCTCGAGCGCGCGCACCACGATCGCCGCGGCCTGATCCGGATCCGGCACCGGAAGCGAGCGGTACAGGTCGGTCGGGGCGATCATCGGGGTCCGCACCAGCGGCATCCGCACCGAGGTGAACGTGATACCGGCATCCCGGTTCTCCACCGCCGCGATGTCGCTGAAGTTGTCCAGCGCCGACTTGCTCGCCACGTAGGCGGCGAACCGGGGCACCTTGGTCTGCACCGCGATCGAGGAGATGTTGACCACGTGCCCGAAGCGGCGCGCTCGCATCGACGGCAGCAGTCCCAGGATGAGCCGCACGGCGCCGAAGTAGTTCACCGCCATGGTGCGCTCGAAATCGTGCATCCGGTCGGTGGAGTTGAGCACGGAGCGGCGGATCGAACGGCCCGCGTTGTTCACCAGGTAGTCGACGTGGCCGTGGTCGTCGAGGACGCACTGCACGAGCTTCTCGACCGCTTCGGAGTCGGTGATGTCGCACGGGTAGGTATGCGCGACACCGCCCTCCGCGCGCACCGCCTCGGCGGCGGCCGCCAGGTCGTCGTGACCGCGGGCGACCATGAGGACCGTTGCGCCGCGCCGGGCGACGGCGTGCGCGGTGGCCAGTCCGATACCGGAGGACGCTCCGGTGATGAGCACGACCCGCCCGGCGAGCGGGTCACCGGTGACCGACACGCGGCCGCGCTGCGGGTCGAGGTGGTCGCGCCAGTACTGCCACAACCGCTCGGCGTAGCTGTCGAACGACGGGACGGTCAGACCGGAGCCGCGCAGCTGGGCGCGGGTCGAATCGCTGATGAACTCCGCGGAGAACGAGGTGTGCGGAGCGACTTCGGCTGGGATGCCCACCTGCTCGAGCAGGAAATCGCGCACGGTGGTGACGCCGGGGATGTGCGCGAGTCCGCTGAGCGCCAAACCGCTGCCCGGCACCGTTCCCACGCCGGTCGGGGCGCCCGCCGCGGCGGCGAGCGCGCGATACACCTCCCCGAAGGGCTGCGGCTCGGGGTTGACCAGGTGGAAGGTGCGTCCGTCCAGGCCGGGGCGACGGATCAGTTCGCTCATGGCGGCCGAGACGTAGTCGACCGGAACGATATTCGTGGCGCCGAGATCGGGCAGCGGCAACGGCAGATCGGACGGCAGCGTGGCCAGCCGCGCGATCGCGCCGAAGAAGTAGTAGGGGCCGTCGATCTTGTCCATCTCGCCGGTGCGGGAATCGCCCACGACGATCGCGGGCCGATAGACCCGCCAGCGCACGCCGCGCGCCTGGCGGACGAGTTTCTCGGCGGCGAACTTGGTGCGGTGATACGGCGAGGTCAGCTGCTGTCCGAGGTCGAAGTCCTCCTCGAAGAACTTGCCCTTGTGGTCGCCCGCCACCGCCACAGAAGACACGTGGTGCAGCACCGCGCCCAGCTCGCGAGCCAGGGCCAGCACCGAGCGCGTGCCGGTGACGTTCGCCGCGTGCGCGGTGTCCTCGTCGGCCGTCATGTCGTAGACCGCGCCCAGATGAACGATGTGGTCGGCCCGTGGCGCTTCGCACGCCAAACCGAGCCCTTCGGCGGTGAGATCGCCGATCAGCGCGTAGACCCGCTCGGCGCCGCGCCAGCCCGCCGCGATGTCGGTGAACTTGCCCAGTGACGTCTCACGCACCAGCACGTGGACGATCGCCTCGGCGTCGTTGTCCAGCAGGTCTTGCACAACCCGCCTGCCCAGGAAACCGGTCCCGCCCGTCACGATGTAAGTGGCCATCGCACTCTCCTGCTGTTCAGTCGAACCTTGTTGTCGCACAATTCATCCGGCATGCGGCAATGGATGCGGACAGCGTCGATTCGGCCCCCAGCGACAGACGTCGGGCCGAAAGTAGGAACACCTTCGTCCTGACTTATTACTCAACAGTAATCGACCGCGTGCGGCCCCGGCAAGCGATCATGACCCGTTCACCCTGTGGGACTGGTCACCGTCGGCGCAGGTCAAACGGTATGTGTTACAAAGATTTCCAGTTACCCGAGTTCTGGTCGAGTGTCCAGCAACTGGGCAGCGTCCGGTCTCGCTACTTCTTCTCGACGCGGGCGGGTGGCGTCTGCAGCGGAGGCTTGTCGCGCAGGAACGTCTCGAAGGCGTCCAAGTCGGTCGGGCCCACCGCGGTATCGGCTCCCTCGGTGAAGACGGTGAATCCGTCGCCTCCCGAAGCCAGGAAGTTGTTGGTCGTGATGCGATACCTCGCGACGGGATTCAGTGGCTGACCTGCGATGCGGACGCTGTCGGGGATCACCTTCGCGCCTGTGGGGGCGGTGTCGGAATAGGTATAGCTGATTCCCGCCGGAGACAGAATGGTCGATTTGCCGGTGTTGTTCCACTGCTGTTCCAGCAGGCGCAGGATCTGGCTGCCGGTCAGCGTGAGCGTGACGACCTGGTTGCCGAACGGTTGGACGGTGTAGAGGTCGCCATAAGTGACCGGCCCCTGCTTCAGATCGGCGCGCACGCCACCGGGGTTCATGAAGGCGGCGACGGCGGCGGCCGGACCCGCCGTGGCCGACAGCATGGAATCGGCGATCACGTCGCCCAGGGGCGAGGTGCCCGCCGGTCCCGGGTCGTGCGGGAGGGCGTTCGCGGCCGCGCCGACGACGCGGCCCGCGCGCGGCCGGGACTGCTCGGTGTAGAAATCGATCAGCGCGGTCGTCTGAGCGTCGGGTGTCACCTCGCGGGTCACCACGCGGTTGACCGCCGAGGCCTGCACGCCGTCGCCGCCGAAACGCAGCGTGACGTCGGTGACGAGCCGCCCGTACGAGGCGGCCTGGGTGATCACCTTGCCGCCGATGGTGCACACGTAGGGCTGGTGGCTGTGGGCGGTGAACACCGCCCGGACCGCGGGGTCGATCCGCTCGGCCAGTCCCGTCACGTTCGGGGTGACGTTCGCACAGCCGTTGTAGTCCAGGGCCGCGTTCCGCTCCGGCCGCTGGGAACCGCCGTCGTGCACCAGCGCCACGATCGCTTCGGCGCCCGCCGCCTTCAACTCCGGCACGTAGCGATTGATCGCGGCGGCTTCGTCGCCGAAGTGGAAGCCCCGGATGCCTTCGGGCAGAACGATGCTCGTGGTTTCGGGCGTGACCGTGCCGACTACGCCGATCCGATGGCCGCCCACCTCCAGCATGGTCCACGGGCGCAGCGCGGGCGGTGGGTTGCCCTGCGCATCGATGACGTTCGCCGCGAGATAGGGAAATTTCGCGCCGGTGAAGGGAGCGCCGGGAGAACATCCGTCGAAGGCGCACCCGCCTTGTTGCAAGCGCGCCAATTCCAGCACGCCGTCGTCGAATTCGTGGTTGCCGACCGCGGACGCGGCCACTCCCACGTTGTCGAGGAAGTCGATCGTCGGCTCGTCGTGGAACAGGCTGGAGATCAGCGGGCTGGCCCCGATGTTGTCCCCGGCCGCCACCACCGCGCTGGACGGATAGGCGGCCTTCAGCCGGGCGAGATGAGTGGCGAGATACGCGGCTCCGCCCGCGTCGTATTGCGCGATCCTGCCGTTGGACCCGCTCGGCGGCTGCAGATTGCCGTGCAGATCGTTGAAGCCGAACAGGTGCACCTCGTCCGGTTGCGCCGCACGCAGGTCGTTCGTCGAGATCAACGGCACGATCCCGGCCGCCGTCGAGGAGCCGGGACCGGCGCCGGGGTCGGACGTCGTGCCGCAACCCCCCACCAGACCGACACCGACAAGACCGGCAAGAACCACGGCGATGCGGCGACGCGCTCTCATATCACGACTGTCCCACGTCGGCGACGTTCGCGCACGACAGCCGAAATGCCGCCTGCCGCACGGCGATGCGCCGCGCCCGATCCCGCTACTGCGCGGCCGGGAATTCCTCGGCGAGTTCCTCGAAGACCGCGGTGTTCATCGCGAAGGCGCGCCTGCCCTCGTCGAGCACGCGGCGGCGCTCCAGGTCGTCGAGCGGCAGCCGGTCGAGCAGGGCGCGGTATTCCCGCTTGAACGCGGCGGGATTGCCGACTCCGTCGAAGACGTAGAAGCGGACGCCGTCGCCGCGATGCGGTAGGTCCCACAGCTTCTCCGCGGTGCCGCGGATGACCTGTCCGCCGGACAGGTCGCCGAGGTAGCGGGTGTAGTGGTGGGCGATGTACCCGGCGGGCCAGTCGCGCGCGCACTCGTCGATGCGTTCGGCGTAGGCGGCGGTGGCGGGCAGCGGCTCCAAGCCGGTTCGCCAGCCGGAGCCGAGCAGATGTGTGAGGTCGCGCTCGAGTTCCGCGGTGCGGGCCAGCTCGGGCCGGATGAACGGCCCGGCCACCGGGTCGTCGGCCAGCGCCGCCCACCGCTGTTCGAGCGCGCGGTAGATGAACCAGAGCTGGCCGGTGTAGCGGTGATACGAGTCGACGCCGAGCGATCCGCCGAGCATGTCGCTCATGAAGCGAGAGTTCTCCGCCTCCGCATGCTGTTGCGCGGTGGCGGTGCGGATCTGCGCCGAGAACGGTACTGCCTCCGACATGTCCGGACCACCTCACCTCACAGCGGGGCCGCCACCGAATCGCGGGCCCTGACCAGTTCGATAAGAGATTACCGGTCGGAAGTTGCGCGCGCATGCACCTCGCGGCTCAGTGCGCGGGCGTCGATCGGCGGCGGCGCCGGACGATCGGGCGGCGCAGCGAGCCGAACCGGCGCAGTATCCGCGGCCTGCGCACGGTGCGGTCGCACCATTCGCCGAGAGTCACGCCCGCCGCCAGCGCGCAGCCGATGCCGACGGCCGCGAGCAGCTGGTTGCCTCCGATCAGCAGTTCGTCGTTGAGCAGGGCGTAGAGGCCGCGGTAGACCTTGAGGCCGGGAAGCAGCGGAGTGATGCCCGCGACGGCGACGACCAGCGGCGGGGTCAGCGCGCGGCGGGCCATCAGGCCACCGGCCAGGCCGACCAGCGTCGCGGCGACGCCGGAGGAGATCACCGGGCCGAAACCCGCCTCCTGGATGAGCATGAAGCAGATGATGCCCGCGGCGCCGCTACCCGCGGCCGCGGCCAGCGCCCGGCGTTCGGCGTAACAGGCGAGCGCGAACGCCAGGGCCGCCACCGCACCGGCCGCGATCTTCACCGGCAGGTCGGTGATGTCGCGGGTGGAGGTCAGGTACACCGGGGGCACGGTGGCGTCGACGAGATCGGCGATGCGCAGAGTGAGCGCGATACCCGCGATGATGCCGCCGGTCATCATCATCACCTCGAGCATGCGGGCCGTGGCCGTGATGGGCGCGCCGGTGATCGCGTCCTGCACCGAGCCGACCAGTTGCAATCCGCTCAGCAACACGGTGATACCGGCCGCGATGATCAGGGTCGGGTCGACGTCGATCCGCAAGCGCGCGGCGAGGCTCGCCAGCACGATGGCCGGGATCGCCGCGATGGCGCCGCCCACCATGTGCTGGAAGAAGAACGGCAGCCCGTAGCGATTGAGGACGCGATTGGTGCGGTCGATCGCCGCGGTGGTCGCGAAACTGACCGCGGCCACGAGGGCGCCGCCGCCGAGCAGCGCGGCGATCGCCGCCGCCATCAGCGACCACGCCGCGGTGGCGGTCCAGCGGTGGTACGGGTGCGGCGCCGAGGTGATCGCGTCGAGTGCGGCGCGGGCCTGAACCGGAGGGACCACTTCGTGGCGGATCCGGCGGGTCAGCCGGTCGACGGCGGCGAGCCGGGTGAAATCGAGGGCGCGGTAGTGCACGATCCGCATCGTGCTGGCCGGTGGCAGCGCGGCGCCGCGGTCGGCCCAGATGCGGATGGCGTCGTAGGTGACGTCGATGCTGCACCGGGACAGCCCGTAGGTGGCGGCGATGAACCGCACCGTCGTGGTGGTGTCCACCACGCCGGTGCCGGAGGCCAGCACCACTTCGCCGACCCGGACCGCGAGGTCGAGGACTTCGGCGACCCTGGCGTCGTCGGTGAGGTCGATCGGCTGCAACGGCGTTGGCGCGGTGACGATGGTGTCCGCGGTCGCCTGCCGGTCCGCGACCAGCATGCCGACGGCCTGGGTGACGACCGGAATCGGCCGGGCACGCCGCAGGCGAAGCCCGCGACGCCAGCCGAGGTGATCCACCCGTCCGGTGGTGACATCGCCTACGGAAGTTGCCTCAGGACTCATGGAGGCGAACCTAGTCATCCGATGTCTTCTCGGCATCCGTGCGGGTCGCGGCGGGCGCGCCGGTCGCGATCACCCCTTGGTCGGACCGTCGGTTCGTGGTAGAACTTGTTCTAATTTCGGCGATGGGAGCGCGTACGGTGCGGTACGGAATCGTGTTGTTCACCAGCGATCGGGGCATCACCCCCGCGGATGCGGCGCTGGCCGCCGAGCGTGCCGGATTCGACACGTTCTATGTGCCCGAGCACACGCACATTCCGGTGGTCCGGGCCGCGGCGCACCCGCGCACCGGCGATGCGAGCCTGCCCGACGACCGTTATCTGCGGACTCTTGACCCGTGGGTCGCGCTCGGCACCGCCGCGTCCGTGACCGAGCGCATCGGCTTGTCCACCGCGGTGGCGCTGCCCGCCGAACACCATCCGATCACGCTGGCCAAGACCATCGCCTCGCTGGATCACCTGTCCGGCGGCCGGGTCAGCCTCGGCGTCGGATTCGGCTGGAACACCGACGAACTGGCCCACCACGGCGTGCCCGCGGGCAAACGCAGAACGGTGCTGCGGGAGCATCTGGAGGCCATGCGCGTGCTATGGACCGAAGAGGAAGCCGGCTTCGACGGCGAGTTCGTCACCTTCGGCGCCAGCTGGTCCTGGCCGAAGCCGGTGCAGAAGCGCATTCCGGTCCTGCTCGGCGCGGCGGGTACCGAGAAGAACTTCACCTGGCTGGCGAAGTACGCCGACGGATGGATCACCACGCCCACCGAGGACGACCTGGACCCCAAGATCGCTCTGCTGCGCCGGATCTGGCGCGAGCAGGGGCGTGCCGACAATCCTGAGGTCATCGCGCTCGCCGGACGGCACGACGCGCAGCAGCTGGCGCGCTGGGCCGAATCCGGGGTCACCGAAGCCGTTTTCGGACTGCCCGACCGTTCCGCGGAGGACGTCCGGGCCTACCTCACGCGCCTGGCGGGAAAACTGGGAATCGAGCACGCCGGGTGACACGCGCGGCGTGACCAACGCGTCCGCGGATCACAACAAGGGCTCACCAGGGCACCGGCCACGACGATAGCGCCCGCCGCGACCAGCAGCCATCGTCGTCCCGGCTCCGCGCCCGCGTCGGCGACGGCCGCCGGTGCGGGGTGGTGCGCGCCGAAGACACCGTCCGCAAACGCCATCCTCGTAGACCGGCCCGCCCTCCTGTCGCTGACGACCGTCAGGCCCAGCCGGATCGGCACCGTCGGCGCGCGTCTTTCGTCGGCAGCACGGCGTCGGCGCCGGTGTAGCGGCCACCGCCAGGGAGCGGCGCGGCCACGTTCGGCGACCCACCGTCGGTCACGGCAAATATCCGTCGGCCGTTCGGTGCGGCCGGGCTGTGCCCACGCGCCGGGCGCAGCGAGCGCCGCCTCAGGCAGGCGGCGAGCCGAACGACCCGCTGACGAGAAGTGGCCCGCGCGAACGGGTTCGCGCGGGCCACGGAGAACGCCGTCAGCGCAGGTCGCGGCTGCGGAAGGCGGTGATGCCGACGGCGAGCAGCGCCACGGCGGTCGCGAGCAGCCACAGCAGCGGCTGCGCCTGGAATTCGGCGCCGGGCACCTTCGGCGGGTGGACGAACGGCACGAGATCGAGCATCCAGTGCGGCAGGCCGTCGAGCGAGCCGACGAAGAAGATCACCACCATGGCGCTGAGCACGCCCCACGCGACCGGGGCGAACCGCGGCGCGAGACCGTAGAGCGCGACCGCGATGCCCGTGACGACCCACACCGTGGGCACCTGCACGGCGGCGGCGGCCAGCGATTGGGAAAGTTTCGTCCCGAGGTCGCCGTCCGCCGCGCCGTAGACGATGCCGATCGCCACGCCCGAGACCAGCAATGCGGCGGCGGGGCCGAGCAGCGCGAAGCCGATGTGACTCAACGCGTAGCGCACGCGGCCGACGGCGCCGGACAGGGTGGCCTCGACCCGGGCGCTGGTCTCCTCGTCGTGCAACCGCAGGGCTGCGGAGATCGAGTAGGCGGACGCGGCCGCGGCGAGCATCGTGAGCGCGTAGGTGATGAAGGACTGCTGCAGCTGCTGTGAGCCGCCCATCCGGGTGACCATGTCCCGGATGGACGCGCTGCCGTCGAGCATGTCGCCGACGCTGTTCACCGCGCCGCCGATCAGCAGGCCGTAGAGCGCGAAGCCCACCGTCCACGCCAGCAGGGTGCCGCGCTGCAACCGCCAGGCCAGCCCGAACGGACCGGACAGGATCGCCGCCGCCGCGGACGGCCCCGGACGCTCGGCGATGAGCCCGGAACCGACGTCGCGGTTGCCGAGCAACGCGTACGCGACGCCGGTGCCCAGCACCGCGAGAGCGGCGAAGAGCAGCAACACCCACCAGCGTTCCTCGGCGTACGGGCGGATCTGCAGCGACCAGCCGATCGGCGACAACCACGACAGCACACCGTTTCCGGCGTCACCGACCGCCCGTAGCGCGAACGCCGCGCCGAGTGCGCCGAAGGCCACGCCGCGCGCCACCCGCGCACCGGCGCTGACCTGGGCGGCGACCGCCGCGACGGCCGCCCAGACGATGCCGGACGCGGCCAGGGCGGCGCCGAAGGCCACCGATCCCGCGCCGGGCAGGTCGGTGCCGTAGAGCGACAGGGCGCACACGATCCCGGCGAGCAACGCTCCCGAATAGGTCATGAGCAGGGTGGCGGTGAGACCGGCGTAGCGTCCGATGCTGGTGGCGCCCACCAGTTCCGCGCGGCCGGTCTCCTCCTCGACCCGGGTGTGCCGAATCACCGTGAGCACCGTGGCGATGGCGATCATGGTGTACATGGCGCCTGCTTTCCAGGTGCCGATCGACCCGAGCGCGGAGCTGAACACCGGGCCGTACATGGCGATCAGCGCGGGACTGTCGGCCGTGGTCCGCGCGAAACTGTCGAGGGACGCTTGGTCGTCGTACAGACCCTTGATGCCGGCGACCTGGAACGCGGGCATCAGGCCGATGAGCAGCGTCCACAGCGGCAGCACGATCCGGTCGCGCCGCAGGTACAGCCGCAGCAATCGCCCGGTGCCCGCGAAGTCGCCGGATACGCCGAATACCTGCGCCGCCGTGGCGCGGCCGGCGATGGCGGTGGTCATGCTCGCACCTTCTCCCCGGTGGCCGCGCCGGACTCGGCGCCGTGGCCGTCGACGTGGTAGTGCCGCAGGAACAGCTCCTCGAGCGTGGGCGGCGTGCTGGTCAGGCTGCGCACGCCCGCGTCGCCGAGCACCCGGATGAGCTCGCCGAGGTGCTCGTTGTCGACCTGGCAGCGCAGCGTGTGGTTATCGAGTTCGATATCCTCCACGCCCGGGATGCGGCTCAGATCGCCCGCGTCGCCGGTCAATTCGGCGGTGATCGACGTGCGCGACAGGTGGCGCAGATCCGACAGCGACCCGCTCTCCACCGTGCGCCCGGCGCGGATGATGGTGACCCGGTCGCAGAGCGCTTCGACCTCGGACAGGATGTGGCTGGACAACAGGACGGTCGCGCCGCGCTCTCGCGCCTCGTGCACACACTCCCGGAAGACCTGCTCCATCAGCGGGTCCAGCCCCGAGGTCGGCTCGTCGAGCAGCAGCAGCGGCGCGTCGGAGGCCAGCGCGGCGACCAGCGAGACCTTTTGGCGGTTGCCCTTGGAATAGGTGCGCGCCTTCTTGCGAGGGTCGAGATCGAAGCGCTGGATCAGCTCATCGCGCCGCTTCTCGTCGAGACCGCCCCGCATCCGGGAGAGCAGATCGATGGTCTCCCCGCCCGACAGCGACGGCCACAACGTGACATCGCCTGGCACATAAGCCAATTCGCGGTGCAATGCGACCGCGTCGGCCCACGGGTCGCGGCCGAACAGTCGAGCCTGCCCGCCGGTGGCGCGCAGGATGCCGAGCAGTACCCGGATGGTGGTGGACTTGCCCGCGCCGTTGGGGCCGAGAAAGCCGTGGATCTCGCCCTCGGTGACGGTGAGGTCGAGGCCGTCGAGCGCGGTGACGTGACCGAAAGTCTTGCGCAGATCGCGGACTTCGATGATGTCGGACATCACTTCTCCTTGGTGAATGTGTCCAAGATCGTGGGATCGGTGAGCAGCCCTTGGGTGTAGAACTCCAGGGCCGGTGGGGTGAGTTCTTCGCTGAGTTCGCGAATCGCTTTGCGGTAGTCGATCGTCTCGTCGCGGTGCTGGCGCATCTGCATGTACAGCATGGTTGCGCCGACGTTCAGCATCATCAGGTATCGGGCGCGCGCCGCCGGGTCGCGGCTGGGTTTGATCCTGCCCGCCTCGACCGCCTTCTCGAGGTATCCCTCGGCATCTGCGGCCATGTGCTCGAACAGTGATTCCGCCATCGGTCCGCCTGCCTGCAGGCTACGCACCATGTAGGCGACCAGCGGCGCGTACGACTCGATCTCGGCCAGGGCGTCGAGCATGCCCGCCTTCATCGACGACGCGGTGATCGCCTTGACCTTCTCGTCGCGGATCAACTGCAGCACCCGGTCGTCGCAGGCGGCGCGCAGGCCGTCCTTGGACCCGAAGTGATGGTTGACCAGGCCGGGGGAGACGCCGGCGGCGGCGGCGATCTTGCGGACTCCGACCTGGAATCCGTGTTCGCCGAACACCTCGATCGCGGTATCGCGAATGCGCGCCGCGGTGCTCAGATCGTCGGCGGATCCTTGCGGAACGGGCTGTTGGTTAAACACATGTTCAGTATATTAAACAGTCGTTCAACGGTCTAGCAAGACCTGTCGCCGACTTGTCGCGCATCACGGTTTGCCGCCCGTGTACGGGGCTATCGTCGAGACATGACTAGCGGCACGGCAACGACGGCGGACCACCTACGCGCGGCACTCGACGGCCCTTGGGCGGCCGTCCGGGACGAAGCCAGGACCTTGCTGGCCGGGGAGGAGTTCACCGCCGATCCCTACCAGGACTACAAGGCCGCCCGGGCGCGCGTGCTCGAGCAGATGAAGGCGATCTCCACGATGGGGTTCGCCGAGCGCGGCTTCCGCCGGGAGAACGGCGGTACCAGTGAGCCGGGCGCGGCGGTGGTCGGCCTGGAGATGCTCGCGTACGCGGATCTGTCGTTGTGGGTGAAATCGGGCGTGCAGTGGGGTCTTTTCGGCGGCGCCGTGGAGAATCTCGGCACCGAACGGCACCGGGAGTTCATCGAGCGCTTGATCTCGCTGGATCTGCTCGGCTGCTTCGCGATGACCGAGTCCGGGCACGGCAGCGACGTCGCGAACCTGGAGACCACGGCGACCTACGACCCGCAGACCCAAGAGTTCGTGGTGCACTCGCCGACGCCGTCGGCGCGCAAGGACTACATCGGGGGCGCGGCCGAACACGCCAGGATGGCCGCGGTCTTCGCGCAGCTGATCACGCAGGGCGAGAACAAGGGCGTGCATTGCCTGCTGGTGCCCATCCGCGACGAGAACGGCGCCGACCTGCCCGGCGTGACCACCTATGACGACGGCCTCAAGGGCGGCCTGCCCGGCGTGGACAACGGGCGCATCGTCTTCGATCACGTGCGCGTGCCCCGGGAGAACCTGCTCAACCGCTACGCCGACGTCGCCCCCGACGGCACCTACAGCTCCGAAATCGACAACCCCAGCCGCCGGTTCTTCACCACGCTCGGCACCCTGGTGCGCGGCCGGGTGAGCGTCGGCGGCGCCGCGGCGGCGGGCGCGCGCGTCGCCTTGAGCATCGCGGTGCGCTACGCGCTGCTGCGCCGCCAGTTCTCCGACCCGGACACCGGGGTGGAAACCGTGCTGCTGGACTACCGCAGCCACCAGCGCCGTCTGCTGCCGCTGGTCGCGAAGTCGTATGCGCTCGCGTTCGCGCAGAACGACCTGGTGCGGCGGATGCACCTGGTGCAGACCGGCCAGAATCTCGAGCCGGGCGCACAGCGCGCACTGGAGAAGCGCGCGGCAGGCCTCAAGGTCGCGCAGACCAACCACGCCACCCGCGCCATCCAGGAGTGCCGCGAAGCGTGCGGCGGCGCGGGTTATCTCACGGAGAATCGGCTGGTGACCTTGAAAGCCGACACCGACGTGTTCACCACCTTCGAAGGTGACAACGTGGTGCTCACCCAGTTGGTGGCCAAGGAACTGCTCACCGCCTACGCCGACGAGGTGCGCGACCTGGACGCCCTGGGCTGGGTGCGCTTCGCCGCGACCATGGCCGGTGACGTGGTGCGCAAGCGTTCGGGCGTGCGCCAGCTGATCCAGACCCTCCGTGACCGCGGCGACGATTCCATCGATGAGGGCGATCTGTCCCGCCGGGCGGTGCAACTGCAATTGTTCGCCGACCGCGAGGACTACCTGGTCCGCACCGCGGCGCACCGGCTGCGCGCCAGGGCCGAGGAGACCGGCCCGTTCGAGGCGTTCAACAATGCCCAAGACCACATCCTGGCAGCGGGCTCGGCGCACATCGACCGGCTGGTGCTGGAGGCGTTCATCGAGGGGATCTCCGACATCGAGGACCCGGCCGCGCGTGAACTCGCCGACTGGATGTGCGACCTGTTCGTCTACTCCACCATCGAGGAGAACCAGGCCTGGTACATCATGCACCGGTTCATGTCGGTGGACCGGGCGAAGGCGGTGCGCCGCGGCGTCAACGAACTGGTCGACCGGCTGCGTCCGCACGCTTCGACCCTGGTCGAGGCCATGGGCGTGCCGGAGCGGATGCTGCGCGCGGCCATGCTCGACGACGCGAGCGTCTTCCAGCGGGACCAGCCGATCTCGGCGTCGTCCTAGCGGCAGGGCGGTCGCCCCCGTCGGCGGCCGCTCAGCCCGGTCCGTACGCCGTGAGCGCGGTGACCACGAACCACACGACCCAGACGAAGGCGACGATCATGCCGATGGCCAGGACGGTGCGCATCACCGCGCGCCCGAAGTCGAGGTCGCCGGACTCGCGTGGATACAGCTTCCACGGGCTGTACCAGGGCGCCCGGATGACGAAGGCGGACGCCTGCGCTTCCCGCTCGGCCTGCGCGAGTTCCTCCGCGTAGGCCTCGGCCTGCGCCTGGTTGGGCCCACCGTGCCAGAGCGTGATGTCGATCGGGCCGAGAAAGCCCTCGTTGAGCAGTTCCTGCGGCGCGGGCAGGTAGGGCAGGATGCCGAGACCGCGGAACGCGACGGCGACGTCGTTGGCCGTCCAGAGGAACTTCTCCTCCGTGGCGAGCGAGTCGAAGTAGTGCCGCAGCCGGCCCGGGTCGTCGCCGATGATCACGTCGAAACTCGGATCGGCCCACCGCTGTTCGAGTCGCAACTGGGCGCCCGACAGCGGGACGAGCAGCGCGACGCCGTGCACGACCCGCTGCCCGAGGCCGCGGGCGGCCAGCCATTCCTGCAACGCGAAAGTGTGCTCGCGGGATTTGTCCAGCGGCGTGCTGCGGTCGCGGCTCTCCATCGCCACCGGCTCGCCGTTGATCGTCCACTCGCCGTTGAGCGGGACCTCCAGCACGCCATCCTGGCGGGCGACCAGTGCATCGGCCTCGATCACCACGCAGCTGGTCGGGGTCCAGACCACGGCGTCGAATTGGTGCAGCCGATCCTTGTGGAACAAGCTGCAGGTGATCGTCGCGACACCGTGCGGACTCCCGGGGTCCTTCCAGGTGCGCAGCCAATCGATCAGCACCCGCTCGGCATTGGTACCTGCGGCGTTCTGGACTCGCACGAGCATTGGCGGCCACCCTTCACGTCGACACTCGACAGTGGACAGGATACGAGGTGCCGCAACGGATTCGCCGCGCCCGTGCCGACGGACGGCGTGTCGGGCGAAAGGCGCGGCGGCCGGGCTACTCGGCGGCGATCCGGCCCGCCCGCACGGCACCGGCCAGTTCGGCGTGGTCGGCTTCGGTGCGGTCGGCGTAACGCACCGCGAACGCGGCGACCGCGTCGTCGAAGCGTTCGTCGCCGTCCAGATATCCCGACAGCAAGCGCGGATCCAGCGACCGGGAATGGGCCCTGGCCAGCAGCGCGCCCGCCAGCCGCCCGTAGTCGTCGAGGTCGTCCGCGGGCAACTCGGCGGGATCGATGCCGCCCTTCATATTGCGGAATTGCCGGACGATGAACGGCATTTCGACGCCGTCGCCGACCGGGTCGAGGGACGTCCACCCGAGCAGGAGATCCGACTCGGACTGAACAAGCCTGGCGCCTCGCACGATTCGCTCACCCTCGTGCCGTACGGCGGCCGTCGGCAGGAACGGGGCGAGCGCCGCTGCCGCGGCCTGCTTCACTTGCAGGACCAGCGCCTCGCCGTCGTTGCCGTGCAGCAGCGCGAGATAGCTGCGCAGCCCGACGCTGCCGGTCCCGACGATCCGGAACGCGATGTCGGACACGGCGAACCGGGCCAGGAGATTGCGCCGCGACTCGGGCAAGGTGTCGGCATAGCGCTCCAGCCCGCCGATCACCGCCTCCGCGACGCGCTCGTCCACGGCGGTCAGAATCGGCGGATCGCTGACGAAGCGGTGCTTGCGGATACCGGTCTGGTGATCCTCGAGGTGCTCGGTCCACTTGGCCACCACCTTGGCGCTGGTGTTCTTGCGCGCCTTCTTGGCCGCCTTCTTGAAGTCGTCGAGCAGGTCATCGGCCTCGGCCCTGGCGAGCACCGACTCGTCGGGCAGCGCGGACCAGGACGCCATGAACGGCATCGCGGCCAGATCCGCCACGGCCAGGCGGTAAGAACGGGCGGCGTCGCGCG
Organism: Nocardia sichangensis; assembly: GCF_047200615.1. NCBI lineage: Bacteria > Bacillati > Actinomycetota > Actinomycetes > Mycobacteriales > Nocardiaceae > Nocardia > Nocardia sichangensis. The sequence continues at coordinate 22,543 of NZ_JBJZOK010000048.1, read as the reverse complement.
CGGCGGTGCGGCACTCGTCCTCGTCGGCGCCCGCCTCCCGCCCGGCCAGTACCAGGCTGGCCGCGAGGCGCTCCAGATCCCACTCCCACGGACCGGGGACAGTCTCGTCGAAATCATTGATGTCCATGATGATCTCGCCGCGCGCGGTGCCGTACAGGCCGAAGTTCGCCGCGTGCGCGTCACCGCACAGCTGGGCGGTGAGCCCACTGTCCGGGCCACCTGCCAGATCGGCCGCCATCAACCCCGCCGCGCCCCGATAGAAGGTGAACGGTGAGGCGATCATCCGCCCGATCCGCAGCGGTATCAGGTGCTCCAGCCTGCCCGCATTGCTCATCTCGACGAAATCGAGCACGCTCGGACGCCGTACTCCGGTGGCCGCCCGATCCCTTGCGCTGACCGGAACCCGCTCACGCAACGCGCGTCCGCGGGCGCGCACCTCCTCCGCGGGCACGTAGGAGCGCAGATCGATACCACTGTCTGACACAACGGATCACGCTAGCCGCCAGCGACCGTTCATGCCGCGTGGTGTCGGCCTCACTTCACCTGGGTACGGGGCGACGCGGGCTCGATCGGCAACCGCAGCGCGCCCGGCGCCTCGGCGGGCACCGCCGGTCGCGCCGGCGGCACCGGAGCGATGCGCCGGTAGGCCGACCCCAGTTCCGGCCGCGGGTCGGGTTCGTCGCGGTTGGGCCAGAACGCCATCGCGCGCTCGGCTTGCGCGGTGATCGTCAGCGACGGGTTCACGCCGAGATTGGCGGTCACCGCCGAGCCGTCCGCCACGTGCAGGCCGGGATGACCGTAGACCCGCTGGTACGGGTCGACCACGCCGCTGCGCGGGCTCTCGCCGATCACGCATCCGCCGATGTAGTGGGCCGTGGCCGGGATGTCGAACACGTCCATGATCAGCCCGTGGGTGTCGCCGTCGACCTTGGCGCCGAACCGTCTGCCGATGTCGTGGGCCAGGGGGATCCAGGTCGGGTTCGGCTCGCCGGTGCCCTGCCTGGTGCGCAGCCGCCCGCGCCGGCGGAACGAGGTCAGCGAGTTGTCCAGCGACTGCATGATCAGCAGGATCACCGACTTCTCCGAGGCGTGCCGTGCGTTCAGGCTGCGCAGGAACACCAGCGGGTGCAGCAGGATCGCCAGCAGGAAGCGCAGGAAGCGGAACGCGCCGCCGTCCACGATCGGCACCGACATCGGGAACAGCGCGTTCTGACCCTTGCCGTAGTGACACACCTCGACGTGGGTGTCGGGCTCCGGGTGGATCGATGAGGTGATCGCGATGCCCTCGGCGAAGTCGCGGCGGGCGCGGCTGACCACGTTGAGGATGGCCTCGGAGTTGCTCCGGGTCAGTTCGCCGAGCCGGGGCGACAGGTGCGGCAGCACGCCGTCGTCCCGCATCTCGAGCAGCAGCTTCTGGGTGCCGAGCGCGGCGCCGGCGAACACCACCTGCTCGGCGGTGAAGGTTTTGCGCTGCTTGCGGATCCAGCGGCCGGAGCGCTCGGTGTCGACGGCGTATCCGCCGCCGGGCAGCGGCCGCACGGCGGTGGCCGTGGTCAGCGGGTGAACCTGCGCACCGGCCTGTTCGGCCAGGTAGAGATAGTTCGTGGTGGTGGTGTTCTTGGCGTTGTGCGGGCACCCGGTGAAGCAGCGCGCGCAGTGCACGCAGCCGTTGCGGCGGGGACCCGCGCCGCCGAAGTAGGGATCGTCGACCTCCGTGCCCGGATCGCTCTCGTTGAAGAACACGCCGACATCGGTCGGATGGTAGGTGTCGGCCACACCGAGGTCCTCGGCGATCTCCCGGATCACCTCGTCGGCCGGGGTCGTGCGCGGGTTGGGCGCGACGCCGAGCATGCGCTTGGCCTGGTCGTAGTACGGCGCCAGTTCCGCGCGCCAGTCGGTGATGTGCGCCCACTGTCGGTCGGTGTAGAAGTTCGGCAGGGGCTCGTACAGCGTGTTCCCGTAGATCAGCGAGCCGCCGCCGACCCCGGCGCCGGAGAACACGGCGCACTTGCCGAGCAGACTGATCCGCTGCGGACCGGTGAGGCCCAGGCGCGGCGCCCAGATCGATTTGCGCACATTCCAATTCGTGCGCGGGATGTCCTCGGCGTTCCATCGGCGGCCTGCCTCGAGCACCCCGACGCGGTAACCCTTCTCGGTGAGCCGCAGGGCGCTGACGCTGCCGCCGAAGCCGGAGCCGATCACCACCACGTCGTAGTCGAATGCGGACATGACTTCCTCTCGCTCACCGGCCACATAGTGAGAAATATTCCAAATCATTCTGTCACCGTCGCGCTGTGGCGGAAACCATCCTCGCACGGGCATGCCGCGTCGATATCCGGAAAATTCGGCCCGCGAAGATGGCGAGGAACGGGGTCGGTGGGGTATGCACGGGGCGTGACAACCGAATCGGGCACAGCCCAACCGGAGGAACGCGCCGCCGACGGCGGAGTGCGGGGAGTCTTCGCCGACCGCATCCTGACCGTGCCGAACGTGCTGAGCGTGCTGCGCCTGTTGGGCGTCCCGCTGTTCCTGTGGTTGCTGCTGATCGAGCGGGCCGATGGCTGGGCGTTCGCCCTGCTGGTCGTCAGCGGCGTCACCGACTTCCTGGACGGCAAACTCGCCCGGCTGCTGGGGCAGTCCTCACGGCTGGGAGCACTGCTGGATCCGTTCGTCGACCGGCTCTATCTGGTCGCCACGCTGGCGGCTTTCGTGATCCGCGGCCTGATCCCGTGGTGGGTCGCGGCGATCCTGGTCGGCCGCGACCTCGTGCTGACCGCGACGTTGTCGGTGTACAAGCGCCGCGATCTGCCCCCGCCGGAGGTGATCTACCTGGGCAAGGCGGCCACCTTCGCGCTGATGTCCGCGCTGCCCTGGCTGCTGGCGGGGCAGATGGACTGGGCTGCCGCCGGTTTCGGGCGCGCCTTCGGCGGGGCACTACTGATCTGGGGCACCGCGGTCTACGTCTGGACCGGCGTGCTGTACACCGGCAAAGCCATCGCGGTCGCAAGAGCGATACCGGCTGTGGGGCACCGGACGGCGTAGCCGATAGAGTTTGCGTGCAACGTTCAAACGAAAGGACGGCCTGTGACCCAGACCCCCGAGGATCTGCGCTACACCGAGGAGCACGAGTGGGTACGCCGGATCGCGCCGACCCGGGTGCGGGTGGGCATCACCGACTACGCCCAGTCTCAACTCGGTGACGTTGTGTTCGTGCAGCTGCCCGAGGCGGACGCGGAGGTGGTCGCCGCGGACAGCATCGCGGAGGTGGAGTCGACCAAGAGCGTGTCCGACATCTACGCGCCGCTGAGCGCGAAAGTCGTTGCGGTGAACGACTTGCTGAACTCGGAGCCGGAGACGTTGAACGCCGATCCCTACGGTGACGGATGGCTGTTCGAGTTGGAGGTGGGCGATGCGGCGAGTCTCGACGCGACGCTCGGTGAACTGCTGGATGCCGCAGGTTATCAAGGAGTTATCGGGGGCTGAAGCAGCCTTCCCAGTTCTACCTGCACGGGTGCGGCCCGGCAGGGTACGGTCAATGCCAACAGATGCACCCGGCGGCTGTGCCGGGAATCTAGTGACTCGACGGCAGGTCGTGGTACCAGAGGTATCACCTGCTTGCAGGGATAATCAGGTTCGAGGAGGAGAGAAACGGTGAGCGAGAACAAAGACCCGGGTTACGGGGAGACCGCGGCCGAGACGACGTCGGTCTTCCGCGCGGATTTCCTGAACGAGGTCGACGCGTCGCGCTCCGGAGAGCCGACCGGCGAACAGCCGGTCCAAGGGGTCGAGGGTCTGCCCGTTGGCGCGGCCCTTCTGGTCGTCAAGCGCGGCCCGAACGCGGGCTCGCGGTTCCTGCTGGATCAGCCGACCACGTCGGCGGGGCGCCACCCCGACAGTGACATCTTTCTCGACGACGTCACCGTCAGCCGTCGGCACGCCGAGTTCCGTCAGGACGACGATTCCTTCCAGGTCGTCGACGTGGGCAGCCTGAACGGCACGTATGTGAACCGGGAGCCGGTGGACTCCTCCGAACTGCAGAACGGTGACGAGGTCCAGATCGGCAAGTTCCGGCTGGTGTTCCTCACCGGACCGCGCGCCCAGGTGACCGACTCGTCGGCGGGCGCGGGGAGTCTATGACGGCGTCGGTGCCGGGTCGCGCACTCATGAAAGGCTCGGAGTCATGAAGGACCTGGCGCTGTGACCGGTGCGGCGCAGTGGGCACGCGGAGGGATGTCGATCGGCTCCGTGCTCGACCTGCTGCGCCCCGACTTTCCCGACGTCACCATCTCCAAGATCCGCTTCCTGGAAGCGGAGGGCCTGATCCGGCCGGAGCGGACGCCTTCGGGCTACCGCAGGTTCTCCGTGGCGGATGTGGAACGGCTCCGGTTCGTATTGACCGCGCAGCGCGATCAATACCTCCCGCTGAAGGTGATCAAGGAGCAGCTCGAGGCAATCGATAGCGGTGCGGCGACGCTCGGTGTGCGGGAAGCCCGCGCCCGAGCGCATTCCGTCCGCCCTGGTGCGCCGGAGTCCGGGCGCGGCACGCCCGATGCGGAACCGGCCGTGGGTGCTTCCGAACGTGGCGTGCGCCCGGTGGCCGCGCCTCGTAGGCTCGGCGTCGTGCCGAGCGAGATCTCCCCGGATGATCTGCGGTTCGATCACGAAATCCGGGTCACCCGGGCCGATCTGCTCGACCAGGCCGGGATCGAGGAGAAGTTCCTGGGCGACCTCATCCGGGCCAATCTGATCACACCCGGCCCGGCGGGGTACTTCGACGCGGACGCGGTCACGCTGGCCAAGACCGCGCGGGCGATGGCCGAATTCGGTTTGGAGGCACGGCATCTGCGTGCGTTCAAGCTTGCCGCCGACCGGGAGGCCGCGCTCGTGGCGCAGATCGTCGCCCCGATCGCGAAGAGCCGGGACGCGGGTGCGCGCGCCCGCGCGGAAGAGACGGTGCGTGAACTGGCCGCGCTGTCGCTGACCCTGCACACCTGTCTGGTCAAGTCCTCGGTCCGGGGCTCGCTCGGGGGCTGACCCCCCGAGGGGCCACGGTCCGTAGGTTCCGGCGACGGACACCCTGATTTCTGCTGTGCAGACGGATCGCTGGACCGGTGCGGGTTCGCCTAGACTCGTGGTACGGCGAGCTCTGCGGCGGTCATGCCGGGCCGGCGGCGAGTATGGGAGGCAGTGCGATGAGCGAAATGCGCGTGATCGGCATCCGTGTCGAGCAGCCACAGAACCAGCCCGTGCTGTTGCTCCGCGAAGTGGCGGGCGACCGGTATCTGCCGATCTGGATCGGGCAAGCCGAGGCGACGGCGATCGTCCTCGAGCAGGAGGGGGTGACCCCGATCCGCCCGCTGACCCACGACCTGATCAAGATCCTGATCACCGAGCTGGGGCACACATTGAAGGAAGTGCGGATCGTCGATCTGCAGGAGGGCACCTTCTACGCGGATCTCGTCTTCGAGAACGATCTGCGGATTTCGGCGCGGCCATCGGATTCGATTGCGATCGCCTTGCGGGTGGGTTGCCCGATCCATGCCGAGGAGTCGGTTCTCGAGGAAGCCGGTCTCGTCATGCCGGACGAGCGCGAGGACGAGGTGGAGAAGTTCAAGGAATTCCTGGAGTCGGTGTCTCCCGACGACTTCAAGGCGACCGATAGCTGAAGTAGAGGTCGAGACTTTCCCCGCGCGTCGCGTTTGGCTCGATGACGCCGCGGGCTGGACAATCGTGGGGAGTAATCTCGACAGTTGGGCCACGACCGTTTCGGCCGAATCCGCACCGATTCGGTCGGTGACGGCGCCGGGTCATCGATGAGGCTGGGAATGCGTCGGCGAAGCAAGGGAGTGGTCAGTGGCAGAGCAATCGCAGGATGTGGTACAGCCAGGACTGTTCCCCGACGACTCGGTACCTGACGACATGGTCGGCTATCGCGTTCCCAGTGCGTGTCAGGTAGCCGGAATCACCTACCGGCAGCTCGACTACTGGGCGCGCACCGGTTTGGTGGTGCCTTCCATCCGGAGCGCCGCGGGTTCGGGTAGCCAGCGGCTGTACTCGTTCAAGGACATCCTGGTCCTGAAGATCGTCAAGCGGCTGCTCGACGCGGGCATCTCGCTGCAGAACATCCGGATCGCCGTCGATCATCTGCGCAGCCGCGGCGTGCAGGACCTGGCGGGAATCACCCTCTTCTCCGACGGCACCTCGGTGTACGAGTGCACGTCGGCCGAGGAGGTCGTCGATTTACTGCAGGGCGGGCAGGGTGTGTTCGGGATCGCCGTGAGCGGCGCCATGCGCGAGCTGACCGGCGCCATCGCGAACTTCCCTGCGGAGCGCGCGTCGGCGATCACCGAGCGTCCGGAGGACGAGCTGTCGTTCCGTCGTAAGGCGCGGATGAACCGCAAGACGGGCTAGGATTCGCACAACGCTTTCACGGCCGGGCAAGGCGTGCAGCCTCCCCGGCCGTGGTGCGTGACAGCGCCGTCGGCGGCGGGCAAGGGCCGGGGCGGCAGCGAGAGGGGGCGCGGTGCAGGCACGCGATATCACCGGGCTCGTCGGGCCGATCGAGCGGATCGACGCGTTTCCGACCGTCGACGAACTGAATGCCTTCGCCGACGCTCTCGCGGCCGGTCATCCGGACCGGATCTCGATCACTGAGCTAGGACGTTCGCGCGGCGGTGACCCGATTCGGGAGGTGACGGTCGGATCCGGCGACCGGCATATCTTGGTCTTCGGCAATCCGCATCCGAACGAGCCCATCGGCATGGCCACGATTCGCCATCTGCTCGGCCGGATGGCCGCGGACGAGACGGTGACCGTGGGCGCCACGTGGCATTTCCTGCTGTGCGTAGATCCGGACGGAACGCGGTTGAACGAGGGGTGGTTCGCCGGACCGCACACCAGAACCGGCGTCGCCCGCGGCTTCTACCGGCCGCCCGCGGCCGAACAACCGGAATGGTGTTTCCCCACCGAATGGCGCGGCCGGCGCGTCGGGGTGCCGCTGCCGGAGACGAAGGCGATGATGGCGCTGATCGACCGCACGCGGCCCGCGCTGATCGCCTCCCTGCACAACGCGGAGTTCGGCGGCGGTTTCTTCTACACCTCCGGCGGTGATCCCGGGTACTGGTCGGCGTTGACCGCAGGCCTCTCCGCCGCCGGCGTGCCGATCTACCAGGGCGAACCCGACGCGCCGGGCGCCCGCACGCTCGCTCCGGGAGTCTTCGAGCTGCCGCTGTTCGAGGCGATGGCGGATCTGCTGGCGGCCCAGGGCCTCGACTCGGTCACCGCGCTGGGCGGGGGCGGCTGCCGGGACTACGCGGCGCGCTACGGCACGGCGATCCTGGTCTGCGAATTGCCGCTCTGGGTGGACTCGCGGATCGGCGACGGTTCGGCGGGCGACCGAGTGCTGGGCGACCTGCTCGACGCCACCGCCGCCGACTACCGGGCCATGGCCGAGGTCGCCTCCGAGGTGCTCGCTCGCGTCGACGGCACATTGAGCGGTCGCAGCCCGTTCGAACGGTCGGTGCGTGCGCTGGTCGCCGGGCTGCCGGGTCTCGCCGTGAGCAGACAGTCGGTGCCGCAACGAAATCGGATCGCGACCCGGGGCGAGATCTTCGTCGAGCAGTACGACTGGACCGCGATGCTGCGCCTGCGGCTGGGCGGCATGCTGCTGCGCCTGCTGGAGGACGAATACGCGCTCGGCGGCGGTACGGCGCTGGCCGCCGAGCGCGACCGGTTCGCCGCGGTATTCGATCAATGGTGCACCGATGTAGAGCTGAACGCACCCGGTGTCGCGGTGCCGCTGGCCCGTCTGGTGGGCGTCCAAGCGGAGTCGATCGTGCTGGCGGCTGCGCGGCTGCGCGCCGGACTCGCCATCTGACGGGTGATGCCCGCTCGGTCCCCCGAGTGACGAGAACGACACGGTGCGCGCGGGGTCCGGTGGCGCGCTCCGGCGTGTCGTCGGCTTAGACTGACGGTGCGTCGCCGCCGTGCGGGAGAGCCTCGGTCCGGAAACGAGTCCGAGCGCCGAAGGAGCAGCACCTCCCCGTCAATCTCTCAGGCAAAAAGGACCGTGCGGGCTTCGACGCCTCTGGAAAGCGGCGGCTTCGAGCCGCCCGCCCATGGGGAAAGGGTCTCGGCCACCGGTCGCGGGACCCGAATCTCTCAGGCGCCACGACAGAGGGGGAGGGCCGGTACCCGTCGACCGCCTGGTCGACCCCGCCCGACCTTGGGAGCTGTTGTGACTCGCTCGTTCGCCGACCGCCATATCGGACCCGACCGGGAGGAACTGGCCCGGATCCTGGACGTCGTCGGCGTGTCGTCGCTGGACGAGCTGGCTGCCGTCGCGCTGCCCGCGAGCATCCTGGACCGCGACGGCCTGGCCGGGCTGCCCGCGGCGGGCTCCGAGCACGAGGTGCTCGCCGAACTCGCCGAACTCGCCGGGACCAACACCGTGGCCACCTCGATGATCGGGCTGGGTTACTACGACACGCTGACCCCGCCGGTGCTGGTGCGCAATCTGCTGGAGAATCCGGCCTGGTACACCGCCTACACGCCCTATCAACCCGAGATCAGCCAGGGCAGGCTCGAGGCGCTGCTCAACTTCCAGACCATGGTGTCGGAGCTGACCGGCATGGACGTCGCCAACGCGTCGATGCTGGACGAGGCCACCGCGGCCGCCGAGGCCATGACACTGCTGCGCCGGGCGGGCCGATCGAAGTCTGCACGCCTGATCATCGACCGCGACCTGTTCCCGCAGACCAGAACGGTGCTCTACACCCGGGCCGAGCCGCTGGGCCTGGAGATCGTGGAGGCGGACCTGTCCGCCGGAGAGCTGCCCGACGGAGAGTTCTTCGGTGTGCTGGCGCAGACTCCCGGGGCTTCCGGTCGCGTCGTGGACCTGACCGAGTTGATCGCCGCGGCACACGATCGGGGCGCGTTGGTCGCGGTCGGGGCCGATCTGCTGGCGATGACGCTGATCACGCCGCCCGGTGAGCAGGGCGCCGACGTATGCTTCGGCACCACCCAGCGCTTCGGTGTCCCGCTCGGTTTCGGCGGCCCGCACGCCGGATACCTCGCGGTGCGGCAAGCGCAGGCCCGCCAGCTGCCCGGCCGCCTGGTCGGCGTCTCGGTGGACGCGGACGGCGCCGTCGCCTACCGGCTCGCCTTACAGACCCGCGAGCAGCACATCCGCCGGGAGAAGGCGACCTCCAACATCTGCACAGCGCAGGTGCTGCTGGCCGTCGTGGCCGCGATGTACGCCTCCTACCACGGTGCCGAAGGGCTGCGGGCGATCGCCCGCCGGGTGCACGCGCACGCCGCGGCGATCGCGGCCGGGCTGGACGGCGCGGTGGTGCACGACAGCTTCTTCGACACGGTGCTCGCGCACGTGCCCGGCGGCGCGGAAGCCGTTGTGGCGAAAGCGAAGTCGCGCGGCATCAATCTGCGCCTGGTGGACGCCGACCACGTCGGCATCGCCTGCGACGAGGCGACCACCGACGCGCATGTCGCGGCCGTGCTCGAATCCTTCGGCACCGCGGTGTCGTCCGAGCCGGGGGCGCCCGCGCCGGTCGCGGCGATCGAGAGCCGGACCTCGGAGTTCCTGGCGCACGCCGCGTTCACGAAGTACCGGACCGAGACGGCGATGCTGCGGTATCTGCGCGCACTGTCCGACAAGGACATCGCGTTGGACCGCAGCATGATTCCGCTCGGCTCCTGCACCATGAAGCTCAACGCCACCGCGGAGATGGAGGCCATCACCTGGCCTGGTTTCGCGCGCGTGCATCCCTACGCGCCGGTCGAGGACGCGCCCGGCCTGCTGCGGGTGGTGGCGGACCTGGAACGGTGGCTGTCGGACATCACCGGCTACGACTCGGTGAGCTTGCAGCCGAACGCGGGCAGCCAGGGCGAGTACGCGGGGCTGCTGGCGATCCGGCGCTACCACCTCGATCGCGGCGACACCCACCGCGACACCTGTCTCATCCCGTCCAGCGCGCACGGCACCAACGCGGCGTCGGCGGCCATGGCCGGGCTGCGCGTGGAGGTGGTGAAGTGTCGCGCCAACGGCGACGTCGATCTCGACGACCTGCGCGCCAAGATCGCCGATCACGCCGATCGCCTGGCCTGCATCATGATCACCTACCCGTCCACGCACGGCGTCTACGAGCACGAGGTCGCCGAATTGTGCGCGCTGGTGCACGACGCGGGCGGTCAGGTCTACGTGGACGGCGCGAACCTGAACGCCCTGGTCGGCCTCGCCCGGCCGGGCCGCTTCGGCGGCGACGTGAGCCACCTGAATCTGCACAAGACGTTCTGCATCCCGCACGGCGGCGGCGGTCCCGGCGTCGGTCCGGTCGCGGTGCGCGCGCACCTGGCGCGGTATCTGCCCGGCGACCCGCTGGAAGCGGGGTCGCACGCGGTGTCGGCCGCGAAGTACGGCTCCGCCTCCATTCTGCCGATCACCTGGGCCTACATCCGCATGATGGGCGCCGATGGGCTGCGCCGCGCCACGCTGTCGGCGATCGCTTCGGCCAACTACATCGCGCGGCGGCTGGACGAGTACTTCCCGGTGCTCTACACCGGCGAGCGCGGCATGGTGGCGCACGAGTGCATCCTGGACCTGCGCGAGATCACCAAGCGAACCGGCGTCACCGTCGACGATGTGGCAAAACGCTTGGCGGACTATGGGTTCCACGCGCCGACCATGAGCTTTCCGGTGGCCGGTACGTTGATGGTGGAGCCCACCGAGAGCGAGAACCTCGCCGAGCTGGACGATTTCATCGAGGCGATGATCGCGATCCGCGCGGAGATCGCCCAGGTCGCCGCGGGCGTGTGGCCGGTGACCGACAACCCGCTGCGTGGGGCGCCGCACACCGCGGCGTCGCTGGTGGGGGAGTGGGAACACCCCTACAGCCGGGAAGTCGCCGTGTATCCCCGAGGTCTCGGGCATGCCAGGGCGAAGGTGTGGCCGCCGGTGCGCCGGATCGACGGCGCCTATGGCGACCGGAACCTGGTTTGCGCCTGTCCACCGCTGGAGGCGTACGCGGACTGACCGCCGGTCCGGTCGCGTATCGACCTCACCGCGTGGCGGCCACTTTTGCATAGGTGTTCGCCAGGTCCGGCCAACCACCCGGACTGCCCACGGCGTCGTGCATGGACTCCCAGCCCGGTCCGTGCTTATCGAAGCCGGAGTGCACCAGCGTGACGGCGGTGCGGTCGGGAGCGACCGCCGAGAAGGTGACATCCACGCGGCTGGCCCGCTCCGGATCCGGTTCGTGCTTCCAGTCCAGGCCGATCGCCCAGGAGAACGCGAAGTGGGTCGGCGGCTGCCACACCAGCACGGTGCCCCATGGACATTCGGTGCCGTCGTCCTCGCGACCGAGGCAACGGCCGCCCACGCGCGGCTCGATCACCTCCTCGGCGAGCCGGCCCGCGCCGATATGGTGCTCGCGCGGCCACCAGCTGTCGATGCCGGTGGTGAACACGTCGTAGGCGGTCTCGATGGGTGCGTCGACGACGAGTTCGACGCGTACGTCCTTGTCGCTGGCCTGCTGTGTCATGACTGCTCCTGGTCGGTAGCTCGTTCTTCGGCGGCCCTCCGGCCTGCTTCGTCCTGGAAAGCCGACATCGCGGTGGTCCAGAACCGCGTGAAGTACACGCGCAGCGCGTCGATACCGGTGGGATTCAAGCGGTACACCCGGCGGGTGCCGACCGCCTCGTGGGTCACCAATCCGGCCTGCTCCAGCACCCTGAGGTGCTGCGATACCGCGGGCCTGCTCACCGGCAGATCCGCGGCCAGCTGCCCTACCGCGCACGGCCCCTTGCCGAGGCGCTCGAAGATCGCCCGCCTCGTCGGGTCACCCAGCGCGGCCAGCGCCGCATCTCGGTAAGTCCCCACGAACCGTAAGTTTAGACTTACCAATAGCGGCTGTCTATAGTGCGAGGCGGCAGTTCTGTCTTCGCGCGGGCGGCGCGCTACGGCGTGGTGAGCGCCTGGACGACCGCGGAGCCGAAGCCGATGTCGTCGGAGGTGGCCAGGCGGGTGTAGTTCCCGCCGGTCTGCCGCGCCAGGGCCTGGAGGGTCTGGGTGCCGCTGCCGCCGACCACGATGACGTCGACGCGCACCGGCCGGGTGCGGTCGGTCGCCGCGGCGATGTCCGCGGCCAGTTGGGTGCCGGTGACCGTGGAATCGTCGTCGGGTCCGTCGGTGATCAGCAGCACCGAATTGGTGCGGCCCGGCGTGTACCCGGCGACGGCGCTCTTGTACGCCGCGATCAGGGACGGGTAAGCCTGATCCGACCGGCTCTCGCTCGGGCGCACCGCGGTCAGCGCGGTGCCGATCTTCGTGCGCTGGTCGGTGGTCAGCGGGGCGGTGGCGGCGGCCACCCGGTACGGAGTAGTGCCGTCGAGGTTCTTGCCGAAGGTCCACACGCCGAGTCCGAAGTCCGGCGGCATGACCGTCATCGTGGAATTCAGCGCGGCCAGAACGTTCGCCAGACGCGTCGTGGCGCCCTCCGCCGTCCCCATCGACGCCGACACGTCGACCAGGACGGTGGAGCGCACGCCGAGTACCGGATTCGCCAGCGTGGCGCGGACCTTGTCGAGCGCGCCACGGGGCGGGACGGCGGCCGCGGTCTGCGGCGCGGCGGCGAATCCCGCCGTGACGAAGGCCTGCGCCTGCTCGGGCTTGCGTAGATAGTCGGTGAACCGTCCGGCGATGAGATTCTGCGTCTTGTCCACCCACGCGCCGGACATCAACGCGGCCGGGTAATCGGCCACGAGTGCGGACCCGGCGGGGCGGAACGCCACGACGCCGGGCAGACCCTTCAGTTGCTGCTCGGTAGCGGCTATCGCGTGCATGGGCGCGTCCTGCGCCGTGAGCTCGGTCAGCGCGGCCGTGGTGTCGGACGCCTCGGGAGCGTCGGCGGCGAGCCCGGAGATCGCGGCGACCACCTGACCGGACTGCGCCGCCTGCTCGCTGAGCGGTTCCGCGCCCGAGACCGCGGAGCCGACCGCCGTGGCCGCGGCGAGCGTGGCGTCACCCGCGGGCAGGGCCATCCGTAGCCCGCCCCATCCGTTCAGGCCGACATCGGCGAGCGAGCCCTGCTGCAGCCGCGGCAGGTCGGCCCAGGACACGTCGGCCTGCTCCAGCGCGCGACGCAGGTCCTCGGGCACCGCGAGCACGATCGGGCTGGTGGCGATGGGTACCGGTGTGCCCTCGATCAGGCCGGGCACCCGCATGGACTCGATGGAACGGGTCGAATCGGCGATCCACAGCGCCGGCTGCGGGCCGAGCGCCTTGTCCCATGGCTTGCCGCTGGTGAACGCGGCGATGACGGCCGCGGACGGCTGTGCGGTCACCTCGACCCGCGCGCAGTGGTCGCGTACTTTCGGCCGGGTGGCGTTGTAGCTGTCCGCGGCGGCCCGCACCTGCGCGGCGATGCCGGGATCGGCCGTCACGGAGAGTGTCGCGGGCCCCTCGACGCATTCGGCCGCCGCCGCACTGTCCTGGTGCGCCGCGCGATCGCGCAACTGGAACCAGACGACGACGATCGCGGCCAGTAACGCAACGACGACCACTGCGATAACCGGACCTTTGCTGACGCCCCGGGATCTGGTTGCGCTGCGATGAGTGCCCACGCGGTCAGTGTATGGTCAGCGGCGCCGAACGAAGTCGGCGAGGCTCCCCGATACCGGCGCGGGTGCGCGCGGTCGTGTTGGCCCGCCGCCGTGCCGCACGGCACGACGGCGGGACCGCTCAGTGGCGGATCACCCGTCCGCGGTCGAACTCGTGCCCGCCCCAGACGCCGGATTGCCCGGTGCGCGCGGCGAAGTCACCGCAGGCATCCCGGATCGGGCAGCGCGCGCAGACTTCCCGGGCGTAGTCGAAGTCCTGTGACGGGTACGGGAACCAGGCTTCGTGGTTCGGGTCGCCGCGGCAGGCCGCCCGGTGCCACCCTCGGGAATCCGAGAGCGGGAGCAGGTCGGCCAGGGTCGGCTCCGCGACGGCGGTGGTCTCGGCGCTCGTCATCGCGATCTTCTCCTTTCTCGGCTCGTGGTCAGGTCGCGGCGAGTTGCTTCCAGATCCGGCGCTGCTGCCGGATCCGATGGGTAGGGGCCTTCGGCTCCCAGAGCAGGCGCATGCCCGCCTCCTCCGGGGTGCGGTCCGCCTTGGCCGTGTTGCACGGCGCGCAGCAGGCCACGAGGTTGCCCCAGGTGTTCGGGCCGCCCCTCGACCGCGGCCGGATGTGGTCCACGGTGCGCGCCCACCCGGCGCAGTAGCCGCACCGGTTCCGGTCGCGACGCAGCACGCCCGCCAGGGTTGCCCTGCTCTCGTCGTGCACCAGCACGGCGTGCTCGAGGTAGACGTAGCGCAGCAACCGAATGGTCTGTGGCAGAGCGATTTCCACGTGCCGTGACCGGATCGGGAAGTGCGGCCTGCGGTCGGCCACGGTCTCCGCGGCGCCGGCGACCAGCAGCACGACGGCCCGGTCGGCTTTGATCTCGTCGAGCGCCTCGTAGGAGGCGTTCAGGACGAGTACCCCGCTGTGTATCCAGTTGTCTGCGGTTGTCGCCTGATCGGCGGCACGGCGGAACGTCATGGGAATCACCATGTTTCGTGCGAATTCGAGCGAAGGAGGAGAGCGATGCGGCGATCAGCCGAGGATCTGGAGGCGGCTGTCGACCGGTTCGCCGCGCCGTGCGCGCAACGGCCTGCCGATCGCGTCGCCCGCGGCCGACGATCGCGCCGCGAGGGTATTCATTCGCTTCGTCGTCTCCGGAATCACTGCCGCCCCTCCTCTCCACTGCTCGGCGGCCACCTCGAGGTGGTGGCCGGTGTCGAAACACATGGTGGCACAGCGCACCCGCCGTTGTCGGGTCATTTTTTGGGCGGTGCTACGGAGGGTGGTCCCGGCGGTCAGGCCGGTCGCAGTTCGGCGGCGCCGAAGGAGACGTTGAACCGGTCGCACCAGATCGCGACGCTGGTCAACCGGGCCAGGTCGGCGTCGGCGGGGATGGGGTAGTTCTGGTTGCCCTGGTTGCCTTTGAGCCTGCCCAGGTCGGTGTGACTGCCGTCGTCGAAGACGAACCACCCGTCGCGGCCTTCGCGCACCGGCGCGTCGGTGAGCCAGACGTGCAGGTCGGGGCCGTCGGAGGTGTCGAGGTCTTCCAGTCTCAGCACTCTGCTGCCGTCGGCCAGTCGCAGGACCGCGACGGTGCCCGCGGTGGCGTGCTCGTGCGAGATGAACCTGCCCCGGGCGATGGTGCGCGGCTGGGCTTCGGTCCCGCCCGGACCCGGCGCCGGGGATGCCGACGGTGCGGCCTCCTGCACGGTGGTGTCGGTGAACAGCCGCCATGGCTGGAAAACGGCCAGTCCCGCGCCCAGACCCACGATCAGCAACGCCACGACGGCCCAGGTGATCGGCGATCGAGCGATGCCCCGTGCGGACGCCATGGATTCTCCTCGGAGTGTTCGGGGAAACTCGCCCCCATCCGATTATGGGGGCGAGCGGGGGGTGGCGTCGACGGAAGAACGTCATCCGATCGGGGAGTGTCCGAGCAGGACGTGCCCCGTGAAGTGGGTCTGCTTGGCCCGCGGCAGCGGGTGGAACAGGCAGCCGTGCACGTCGCGGTAGCGCATCTCCAGCTCGCAGTCGCGCGAATAGCCGAGTCCGCCAACGGTTTCGATGGTGAGGCGCACGGTGTGCACGAGTGCGTCCGCCGCGGCGGTCTTACGGCTGAGCGTCCGGCTCGCGTACTGATCGGTGTTGGCGAAGTGCAGGTTCTCCGATCCGGTGAACATGGCGTCGACGAGGTCGCCCGCGGTGGTGTGCGCGGTGGCCATCTCGCCGGCCAATTGGACGGTCGGCGCGTCGGCCCGCCCGGCGGCGAGCGTGGTCGCGATATCGACCGCGCCGTCGGCGATACCGAGGTAGGCCGCCATGACCAGCGGCATCGCCGCGCCGATCACGACGTTCAGCAACGGCGGCCACACCGATGCCGGGCGGGTCAGCGATACCGCCGCGTCGGGCACGAACACATCCTCGAGCACCACGGTGTGCGAACCGCTCGCCCGTAAACCCAAAGTGTCCCAGGTCTTCTCGATCCGTACGCCGTCGGCGGTGAACGGGATGGCGCAGTGCAGCACCTGCGGGCCGTCGGGTGCGTCA
The DNA here is from genome assembly GCF_047200615.1 of Nocardia sichangensis. Classification (NCBI taxonomy): domain Bacteria; kingdom Bacillati; phylum Actinomycetota; class Actinomycetes; order Mycobacteriales; family Nocardiaceae; genus Nocardia; species Nocardia sichangensis. The sequence goes on along the minus strand of NZ_JBJZOK010000048.1, from coordinate 6,377 downwards.
TCCCAGCGCACGCTGGTCACCAGGACGGTGCCCGCCTCGCATCCGCTGGCAGGCGCTTTGCGCGCGTGCACCCGGTAGCCGCCGTCGACCCGCTCGGCGCGGCCGTTGGAGCCGACCCAGTCCGATGCTCCGGTGCTGACCAGGATCGCACCCGCGACCACCTTGGCGAACAGTGGTGCGGCATCGATGCCGTGGTTGTGCCGCCACACCTGGGCGGCGACCAGGTGGGTGTGCATCGCGAAGGCGACCGCGGTGGAGGGGTCGTGGCGGCCCAGCTCGCGCAGGATCGCGCCCATCTCGCGGTGGGTGACCCCGCCGCCGCCGAACTCGGCGGGGACGAGCGCCGCGGACAGTTCGCTCTCGCGCAGGAGATCGAACGCGGCGAGAGAGATCTCGCCGGAGTGGTCGCGGGCGGCGACCTCGGGATGAAGAGCCTCGCCGACGCGGCGTGCGCTGGCGATCCAGTCGGTTGTGGTGTCGGTGGGGGCAGGAGCTGTAGTGGTCATGTTTCGAAGTTAGGAACGGCCGCGATAACCGGATAGTGCAGAAAGTGGACCGCCCCGGTCCAGAACCGAGACCGCGTTCGCGAGGTGCCATGACGATTTCGACGCCGAGTTACGGCCAGTACTGCCTGATCTCCCGGGCACTCGACGTGGTGGGCGAGCGCTGGTCACTGCTGATCCTGCGCGACCTGCTGCTGGGCACCACCCGGTTCAACGACCTCGCGCGCGGCTTGCCCGGCCTGTCGCGCAGCCTGCTGGCCAAACGCCTGCGGCAGTTCGAGCGAGCCGGGCTCGTGGAGAAACTGGTCGGCGAGTACCTGCTCACCGACGCCGGGCGGGAACTGGAGCCCATCCTGTTCGACCTCGGCGAATGGAGTGCGCGCTGGACCTTCGGCACGCCGCGCGAGGACGAGCGTGACCCCGCTCTGCTGGTGTGGTGGATGCACACCAGGGTCGACACCTCGTCGTTCCCGGGCCGTCGCCACGTGCTGCACGTGCGTTTCACCGACGACCTGCGCCGATTCTGGATCGTGATCGAGGCGGGGGTGCCCTCGGTGTGCGAATCCGATCCCGGCTATCCCGTTGACGTCGCGATCAGCTCCGATGTCGCCTCGCTGTACGAGGTGTGGCTGGGGCGGCTGCCGCTGGCGCACGCGCTGCGGACGGGCCGGGTGGCGTTCACCGGCACGCCCGCGCTCACCCGCCGGATGCCCTCGGTGCTGCGGCTCAGCCCCGTCGCCGGGTACGCGGACACGTCGCACCCGGACGCCACCACTCAGCGCGCATCCTGAACTCCGGCGGCCTGCTCAGAGATTCCCGCCGATGCGCTCGAGGCGCTGGGCCACCAGTTCGCGGGCCTTCTCGCGCAGCGCGGCCGGTACCCCCGCTCGGATACACCGGGTCGCCCGGGGCGTAGTTCTTCTTCGGTGCGGACGAACTCCGCGGCCGAGTCCAGCTTCCGCCGGTGCTCCGGGTAGGCCTCGAAATCCCAAGCCCTGGTCAGCCTTTCGTGTCCCGCGCGGTGCCGGTCACCACGCCGTCGAGCAAAGTGGTCGCGAGGATGTCGGCTATCTCGCCGGGGGAGCGGCCGCCGTGCGGGCGGTACCAGAACGACACCGTGTTCAACATGCCGAGCACGCTGTTGGTGACCACGTGGTCGTCGGTGCGTAACAGCCCCTCGGCGTGACCGGCGTCGATGACGCGTTGCCAGCACTGCTGCACCCGGTCGCGCAGGTCTTGCAGTTGCGCGGCGCGCTCGCCGGTGAGCGCGCCGACGTCGCGTAGCTGGATGGCCACCTCGCGCTGATGCCGCACGATCAGCCGCACGTGACTGTCGATCAGCTTGCGCAGCTTGGCGACCGGATCGCCGGGCCCGTCGGCGATCTGTTCGGCCTCGGTCAACATGAGCTGCGTGTAGTCGCGCAGGATCTGCCAGAGCAGCTCTTCTTTGGAACCGATGTGGTAGTACAGAGCGCCGCGCTGCACGTCGGCGCGCTCGCCGACCTCGGCCACACCGGTGCCGTGGAAGCCCCGTTCGGCGAACAGGTCGATCGCGGCCCGCACGATCCGCGCCCTGGTGTCGCTCGCGGTCGATTCGGCCGCGGGCGGACGGCCCCGCCTACGGGACGGTGCGGTCATTTCGACGGGTCCAGCACGATCTTGCCCACCCCGTCGGCCCGCTCGGCGAACATCCGGTAGGCGGCGGACCCGTCGGACATCGGAAGGTGGTGGGTGACCACCGCCTCGGGCCGCAGCCTGCCGCCCGCGGTGAGCTTCAGCAGCGCGGGCAGTTCGTACTGGATCGAACACAGCCCGATGTGGAATTCGAGGTCCTTCACCTGCGCCGCCATCATGTGGAACGGGTAGGCGCGGTTGTGGCTCACGCCGATCACACTGACCCGGCCGCCGTGCCCGACGGCGCTGATCGCCAGCTTGATGGTTTCGTCGGCCCCGACCGCCTCGATCGCGACATCCGCTCCGCCGCGCAGCGTTTCGCGGATCGCCTGCTTCGGATCGTCCGATTCGACCGGCTCAGCGCCGAGCTCGGCGGCGCGCTTGCGGCGTTCGGCCAGCAGGTCGACGCCGAGTACCCGCGCCGCGCCCATCGCGAACGCGGACTGGACCGCCATGAGACCGACCGGGCCGAGCCCGATCACCACCACGGTGTCGCCCGGCGCGATCCGGGCGCGCCGGGCCCCGTACCACGCGGTGGGCGCGTTGTCGGTGAGCACGACGGCGGCGGTGTCGCTCACCTCGTCGGGCAACTTCGCCAGATTGCCCGCGGCGTGCGGGACGGCGAGCAGCTCGGCCTGGCATCCGGCCAGTGCGCCGCCGAGCCCGTAGCAGGCATCCACCGGCAGCGGATGGCGAGCGCACGCGGTGACGATCCCGGCGCGGCACTGCGCGCAGCTGTCGCAACCGGCCGAGGCGGCGACCAGCACGCGGTCGCCGACGGAGAACCCGCGGGTGTACGGCCCCACTTCCACGATCTCGCCGACGGCTTCGTGCCCGACGCCGTAACCGGCGCCAGCGACGAATCCGTGTCCGGCGTAGATGTGCAGATCGCTGCCGCAGATGCCCGCCGCGGTGACCCGGACGATCGCGCCGTCGGGGCCGGGCAGCGCGGGATCGGGCCGGTCGCCGTACGAGATCTGTCGCGGTCCGTCATAAGTCAGCGCCTTCATCGCCATCCTCCGTCGATCGGGAGGGTGGCGCCGGTGCAGAACGCCGAGGCCTCGGTGGCGAAGAACAGCGCCGCACCGACGATCTCCTCCGGCCTGCCGACCCGGCGCAGGGCATTGTGTCTGGTGAGTTCCGCGCGCAGCTCGTCCGGCCACGCCGTGGCGATGTCGGTTTCGAAAGGCCCGCACTGGATGGTGTTGACCCGCACGTTCGGCGCGAACGTCTGGGCCAGCCCTCCGGTCAGTGCGTTGAGACCGGCCTTGGCCGCCGAATAGGGGACCGCGAAGGGTTCCGGCCGGATCGCCTCGATCGAGGAGACGTTGATGATCGAGCCGCCGCCGTCGGCCGCCATCCGGCTGCCGATCAGAGCGGACAACCGGAACGGTCCTTTGAGGTTCACGCCGATGACCTTGTCGAACAGCGCCTCGGTGACCTGGTCCAGGCTGGGGTACAGCGGCGAGAGGCCCGCGTTGTTGACCAGCACGTCCACCCGGCCGAATGTGTCGTAGGCGGTCTGCACCAGGGCGTCGCACTGCGACCAGTCGCTGACGTTGCAGGCCACCGGCAGGGCGCGGCGGCCGAACCGCTCGGTCACCTCATCGGCCAGCGCGGCGCAGCCGTCCAGCTTGCGGCTTGCGATCACCACGTCCGCGCCCGCTTCGGCGAACGCGAGCACCATTTGTTTGCCCAGCCCCCGGCTTCCCCCGGTGACGACAACGACCTTGTCGGTGAGTGGCACCTTGACTCCTGCATCTCCGAAAATGTTCCGATCAGTACATTAAATCCGGCGCGCGTTACGATCAAGGGGCTGTCCGGCCGACCGCCGACGGCTCACGACCCGCCGGGCGCAACGAACAGCTCGCCTCGGCGTGGCGACGGATTCGGGCACAGGCATGGGCGACCCGGCGCGCGGTTACACCGCTACCCACGGGTAACATGACACTGTTTTCCCACTCGGTTTTCTCGGAAGTGAGGCAGTAGATGACAGAGCGGATTCAGGTCGGCGGGCTCCAGGTGGCACGCGTTCTCCACGAGTTCGTCGAGAACGAGGCGCTCCCCGGTTCCGGCGTGGATTCCGCCGCGTTCTGGGCCGGCGCCGAGCAGGTCATCAATGATCTCGCTCCGCGCAACCGCGCTCTGCTGGCCGAACGCGACGAGATCCAGGGCAAGGTCGACGCCTGGCACGCGGAGCACCCCGGCGCGAACTACGACAAGGCCGCCTACAAGAACTTCCTGACCGACATCGGCTACCTGCGGCCCGCGCCCGCCGATTTCCAGATCACCACCCAGAACGTCGACGAGGAGATCGCCGCGACCGCGGGCCCGCAGCTCGTGGTGCCGGTGATGAACGCCCGTTTCGCGATCAACGCCGCCAACGCGCGTTGGGGCTCGCTCTACGACGCGCTCTACGGCACCGATGCCATCTCCGAGGCGGGCGGCGCGGAGAAGGGCACCGGCTACAACAAGGTGCGCGGCGACAAGGTCATCGAGTGGGCGCGCAACTTCCTCGACGACTCGGTCACCCTGATCACCGGTTCGCACATCGGCTCGACGTCCTACAAGATCGTCGACGGCGAGCTCGAGGTCGGCCTCGAGGACGGCACCAGCATCGGTCTGGCCGACGCCTCCCAGCTGGTCGGCTACCTCGGTGATCCGGAGGCGCCGAGTTCGGTGCTGCTGAAGCACAACGGTCTGCACATCGAGATCCAGATCGACCCGCAGTCCCCGATCGGCAGCACCGACACCGCGGGCGTCAAGGACGTCGTGCTGGAGTCCGCGGTCACCACGATCATGGACTTCGAGGACTCGGTCGCCGCTGTGGACGCCGAGGACAAGGTGCTCTGCTACCAGAACTGGCTCGGCCTGATGAAGGGCGACCTCGCGGAGAAGGTCACCAAGGGCGAGAAGACCTTCACCCGCACCATGAACCCCGACCGCGTGTACACGGCGCTGGACGGCGGCGAACTCACGCTGCACGGCCGTTCGCTGCTGTTCGTGCGCAACGTCGGTCACCTGATGACCTCCGACGCCATCCTGGACGCCGAGGGCAACGAGGTGCCCGAGGGCATCATGGACGGGCTGATCACCTCGCTGATCGCCAAGCACAGCCTGGCCGACGACGTGCAGCTGAAGAACAGCCGCACCGGCTCGGTCTACATCGTGAAGCCGAAGATGCACGGCCCGGACGAGGTCGCGTTCACCGACGAGCTGTTCGGCCGGATCGAGGACGTGCTCGGGCTGAGCCGTAACACGCTCAAGGTCGGCATCATGGACGAGGAGCGCCGCACCACGGTGAACCTCGCGGCCTGCATCCAGGCCGCCGCCGAACGTGTGGTGTTCATCAACACCGGCTTCCTGGACCGCACCGGCGACGAGATCCACACCTCCATGGAGGCCGGGCCGATGGTCCGCAAGGCGGACATGAAGTCCCAGCAGTGGATCCTGTCCTACGAGGACTGGAACGTCGACACCGGTCTCGCCGCCGGCCTGCCCGGCAAGGCGCAGATCGGCAAGGGCATGTGGGCCATGCCGGACCTGATGGCCGACATGCTCACCCAGAAGATCGGTCACCCGCGCGCGGGCGCGAACACCGCGTGGGTGCCCTCGCCCACCGCCGCGACCTTGCACGCGACGCACTACCACCTGGTCGACGTGTTCAAGCGGCAGCAGGAGATCGCCAAGGGCGGTCGCCGCGCCACCGTCGACGAGATCCTGGAGATCCCGCTGGCCGCCGCGCCGAATTGGACCGACGAGGAGAAGCGCCAGGAGCTGGACAACAACTCGCAGTCCATCCTCGGCTACGTGGTGCGTTGGATCGACCAGGGCGTCGGCTGCTCCAAGGTGCCCGACATCAAGGACGTCGCGCTCATGGAAGACCGTGCGACGCTGCGCATCTCCAGCCAGCTGATGGCCAACTGGCTGCGCCACGGCATCGTCAGCGCCGATGAGGTGGTGGCCAGCCTGGAGCGGATGGCCCCGGTCGTCGACCGGCAGAACGCGGGCGACCGGAACTACCGGCCGATGGCGCCGGACTTCGCGGGCAGCATCGCGTTCCAGGCGGCCAAGGAACTGATCCTGGAGGGCACCAAGCAGCCCAACGGGTACACCGAGCCGATCCTGCACCGCCGTCGCCGTGAGGCGAAGGCGCTGGCCTGCGTCTAGTCTCCGCGCGCCGCGAATCCCCCGGTCCCG
>NZ_JBJZOK010000047.1:0-40079 GCF_047200615.1 Nocardia sichangensis | reverse complement strand
GGGCGGGGGGCGGGCGCCGCCCCCCCGGGCGCGCCCCCCCCCCCCCCCCCCCGCCCCGGGGGGGGGGGGGGGGGGGCCCCCCCCCCCCCCCCCCGGGCCCGCCCACGGCGGATGCTCGGTCTCGCTTCGCTCGGAAGACGTGGTTGAGGTTGGCTGGGCGCGCTGGTCTCAGACCTGGGGAAACAGTGCGCGCGGGTTCGGGTCCGAGGGGGCCGACGGGGTGTTCGGGGCAATCTGGTGGTCGATTGGTTTGCCGGGTCGAGTGACCGCGGCTTGCCGGTAAGTCCGACCCACAAGGCCATGGGTATGTGCCTGAACGACTCGGAGCACGCGCGGGGCGCGAGCTCCGAGAGGGGCAACTTGTCGGGGATCAATCCTCGGTGGTGGCGTCAGCCCTCAGGTGATCGCGGTGGAGCGGGGAACGCGGCTTCGGCTGGGGCCGGGCCATGTGGCGGGTGTACGGCGGGGTGCTGTGGGGGTAGCTGTGGCGGACTGGTCGATGCCGGTGCGTCTGCCGGGGCCTGGGCGAGTGAGGTTCGTGCCGCGGGTGCCGGGCCGATCGACGGTGTGGGTGTAGCCGGGGCGGGGGTGCCGTTGGGGATCGGTGCGCTACCCGGAGACGTGGTGGCCGGAGCTCCGTTGGCCGGTGCGGGTGTAGCCGGGGCGGGGGTGCCGTTGGGGATCGGTGCGCTACCCGGAGCTGTGACGGCCGGAGCTCCCTTCGCCGGTGCGGCCGGAGCCGGGGGATGGTGCGGGAGCGGGGCGCTCACCTGCGCCGCGACCGGGTTCCGGCTTACTTCCTCCTGGTAGGTGTCGTTGTAGGTCTTCCATATCGTCGTGACGATGCCGGTGAGCTGGTTGAGGATCAGCGAGCCGTGCTCGAAGTCGGCGCGCAGGCCGTCGGAGACCGGGTGAGCGTTGCGCAGGGGGAGTCCGAGCGCGCCCGTGTCGGCGCCGAGTTGCAGGAAGCGGTCCAGGATGGTGCCGAGCACCTCGACGACCTGTCCGTCCGCGGCGGTGTAGGCGTAGCCGTTGGCGAACTTCGCATACTGCCTGCCCTGCGCGGCGGGCAGCACGTCCGACCGCGCGGCGCCGAGCGGGCCGTTAGGTCCACCGGACTGCGACCAGTGCCTGGCGATGATGTTGTCCTGCACCATGTTCAGCAGCTTGGTGGTCAGCGCGGCGAGGCCCGCCACGTCGGATTCGCCGGGCGGGGCAACCTGGCTGTCGTGCGTGGCGGGGGCGCCCGGCGTGCCGGCGGCGATGTCGCGGATCCGGTCCATCAGCGCGTACGCGGCGTCGCCGGGGCAGGTGGTGTTGCCGACGTCGCGATGTGCGAAGACGATCGGCAACCGCACCGCCTCACCCTCGGCGTACGAGGTGAAGGAGGTGCCCTCGGAGTACATCGTGGTGGAGCCTTTGGGATCGAGTCCGGCGACCTTGGTGCGCCAGCCGACGAATGCGCCGATCGCCTGGATCGCCTCCTGTGTCGGTTGCTCGGACTCGTAGTTGCCCATCAGCGCGACGCCCGAGGTGTTCTCGTTGAACCCGCCCGCGTGCGCGCCCTGCACCGGGCGGTCGAGGCCGCCGAAGCGTCCCTCGAAGACCTGCCCGTACTTGTCGACGAGCGCGTTGTAGCCGATGTCGCACCAGCCCAACGTCTTCGCGTGATAGGTGTAGATCGCGCGGACGATGCCCGCCGACTCGGACTTGCTGTAGTCGTTGCGGCCCGCGGTGTGGTGCACCGTGACGCCGCCGAGATGGTCGTCGTAGGTCGGCTGGTCGCAGCGGATGGATTCGTCGGCGCCCCATTGGGCGCGGGTGATCACGCTCGGTCCGCCGCCGGGCAGCGCGGCGGCGACGCTGTGCAGGTCGCCGTCGGCGGTGGCCCGACCGGGATCGATCAGCACGGCGGTCAGGTCCGCGGACTGCTGGGCCGGGTCGTCGGAACGCGCGGCGGGGTGCGGAGCCGGGTCGCCCGGTCGCGACTGGTCGTCCGCGATGGGTCCGGGCTGCGCCACCGGCTGGATCGTCGGAGCTGCTTGCTTACGGGTGACCAGGACCTGCACGGCGTTCGTGTTGCCGACGTAGATCGGTTCCGTGCCGTCGGTCGGGCCGGGACCGGAGTGATCGGTGCGGTAGGTGTCCACCGCCTCGGTGTCGTACCAGGGCCCCCAGGTGCCGTCGGGCTGGCGGGCACGGATCGTGGCCGTGGTGTCCGCCAGTCGGCGCGCGGTGAGTGCGACCATGCTGAACGGGGTGTCGCTGGAGAGTTCCTTCACCTGCGCCCCCACCTGGCTCATCAGTTCGGGGGTCACCGCACCGGGAGACAACGCGGGGGTTTCGGGAGTGGTGCCGGGCTGGAGCCGGGCGGGATCGGCGATGAAGCGCACACTGCTCGTTGGCGCCCCGGAAATCGGCTGACCAGGGGAATTCGCGCTTTCGGACGTTTGACTCGGAGTGAATTCCGAACCGGAGGTTTGAACGGAATTCGAGCTGGGTAGTCGCATTCCTTCCGGTGGCTGCGCGCCCGGTGGCAGCGGCCCGTCCGGAATCGGAATGCCCGCGGCGCTCGGCAGCATGCGCAGGTCGGAAAGATGCAGATCAGGCAGGCTCAATCCGGTGAGTTCGCGCAGCGGCAACACGATATCGGGCGCGCGCGTGAGTGCGACCTCGGCGAGTCCGGCCGCGACGGCGGCCGGCTCGCTGTTGGTGGCGGTGCGGTAGTCGTTCGAATCGCTGAGCATGAGCGTGCCGAGCGGGGCAGCTACCGCGAGGGTGGTGACAACCGGTAGCACGTAGGAGCGTTTCGGTTTGCGGTACCGCACGAGCGTCTCCAATCAGGTCGTACCAGTGATCATGTGTGATTAAGGGTCACTTCCTGATGTATCAATGGTCACAATAGCCACATTTGCCACATGGCTAAACCTCTGGTTGAGGATTATGTGATTGCCTGAATGTAGCTCGATGATTGCTAGCGCGTCTGGAAAACGTGCGGAAAAGGTGGGGATCTACCGGATCTGTTAACCGTGGGAGTGAGCGGATGCATCGTAATACGCGTATGCGGAGATCAGAAAAATGCAGGTAAAGGCGATATCGACGAGCCAGGAGCTGGCCAGGCGGCCGCATCGGCGCGTGATCGGCCTCCTGGTGCGCACTTCCCTGTTGCTCATCGGATCCGGAGTGATCGCTGGAGCCCTCGCCGCGCTTCCGGCCCGGCCGGTCGACGCGCTGTATCGCCCGCTGGCCGGACCCGGGCACGGCCGCGGCTTGAGCCAGGTCGGCGCGTTCGAAAGCGCCCGAGCGGGGTGGGGGGCCGACCGCATTCTCGCGCACTACTATCCCGGCGCGACGCTCGGCGCCGTCGCGCCTACCCCGGTCCGGGTCCGCCTCACGGCACAGGACGGCTCCTCGCTCGACGCCTTCGCCGCCACCGGCCTGCGAGTGGCGGGCCGAGAGTTGCCGCCAGGCCAGGCCGCGCACCTCACGCCGCTGCCCGATGGCGGCGCGAATGTGGTGGTGACGGTCGGCTGCGACGGTGAGGTGCTGTGGCAGGCGCCGACCGACGACCCCTGGATCCATCCCATCGACGCACGTCCGAATCGCCCTGTGGCGGAACATCTCACGGTGTGCGGTGGTCCGTCGTACCGCGGCGCCCTCGGCGTCGCCCTCGAGGATGGCGCGGCCCGCACCATCAACCAGGTGGATGTCGAGGACTATCTACTCGGCGTGGTCCCGGCCGAGGTGCCACCCGACTGGGCGGACAAGGGAGCCTCCGAGGCGTTGCGCGCCCAGGCGATCGCGGCCCGCTCTTATGCCCTTGCCGAGCAGCGTTATCCGTACGCGCAGACGTGCGACACGACGGACTGCCAGAAGTATCCCGGTACCGCGCGGGAGGACCCGCGGACGGCGGCCGCCGTCGCGGCCGCGGCGGGCGCGGTACTGGTGCGCGAAGGCCGGATCCTGCGGACGGAGTACTCCGCCGCACCGGGCGGTGGGGAACCGGCGGATATCAACACCATGGACGTCGGGCCTGCGCCCGGGGAACTGCTCACCACCGCTCCGGCCGGCGATCCACGGACGCAGGCGGCGGTCACCGAGTCGGCGGCGGAGGTCACCGAGTCGGCGATCGATGCCGAGTACCGCCGTATCGGCGGTGCGAACAGTTCCCTCGGTGCGCCGGTCGGACCGCAGATGATCCTGCCGCAGCGTGCGGGGATCTACCGGATGTACACCAACGGCATGATCATCGTGACGCCCACGCTGGGCGCGCAGGTCGTGGACTATTCGCGCATGTTGCAGGTGGTGCCGGAAGTCGCTGGGGCGCAGCAGGTCCCGCCCAGCGCGCCTGGTGCCGCGCTTCGGCCCGAAGCGGGCGGTATGGCTCGGCCCGGCGCCGTCACGCCTGACGGTGGGGCACCAGCCATCGGTTCTCCGCCATCGGCCGGTGTGATGCCCCTCGGTCCGCCTGCGGAGACCGTGGGCATGCCTCCGGTCACTGGATCTCGGCCCGCTTGACCGCTGGCCTCTGCCGCGTCCTCTCGATGACGGGGTGCCGGTCCGGGCGTCGTCGTGGTGTCCGGGCGGCTGCTACTCCGGCGGCGTATCGCCGAGCGACTCGGCCAGTGTGCGCAGAAATCCGGCCAGTTGCTCGCGGGAGGCGGCGTCGAGCGCCGCCAGCAGCCGCTGTTCGTTCGCCATGTGCTTGGGCAGCAGGTCGTCGATGAGGGTGCGGCCCTGCTCGGTGAGGTGGATCCGGACGGCCCTGCGATCCTCCGCGCACGGTTTGCGCGCGACCAGTCCTTTGGTCTCCAGTCGGTCGATCCGGTTGGTGATGGCGCCGGAGGTCACCATGGCGACTTGGAGCAACGCGCCCGCGGTGAGTCCGTCTTCGGCGCCGGAGCGGCGCAGCGTCGCCAGCACGTCGAATTCCCAGAACTCCATGCCGAACTCGCCGAAGAACCGCTTCAGGTCTTGGTCGACCAGTCGCGCCAAGCGTTGGATCCGGCCCACCACGTGCATCGGCGAGACGTCGACGTCCGGGCGCTCGCGCTGCCACTGACGCCCGAACAGGTCCACCGCGTCGGACATGAGTCTCCTCTCTACAGGAATAATCTCAACGTTCATCTACTTGACGCTGAGGCAACTCGACGGGTAAGTATTTCAACGTTGAGATTATCAATGAGGAGTCAAGTATGACGACACGCACCGCGGGGCCCGCCGAGGCTTCGGTCGCGGCCACCCTGGCGCTCACCTCGCTCACCCCGATCGTCTGGGGTTCCACCTACGCCGTCACCACCGAGTTCCTGCCGCCGGACCGCCCGCTGTTCACCGCGCTCATGCGCGCCCTACCCGCTGGACTCGCGCTGCTCGCGATCACGCGAGTTCTCCCCCGCGGCCGGTGGATCGGCCGGGTGGCGGTGCTCGGCGCGCTCAATATCGGTGCGTTCTTCCCGCTGCTGTTCCTGGCCGCCTACCGGCTGCCAGGGGGCGTCGCGGGCGTGCTCGGCGCGGTCGCACCGGTGTTCGCGCTCGCCTTCGCGACCGTGGCTCTGAGCGAGAATCCCGGTGCGCGCAAGTTGTTCGCAGGGGTGGTCGGCGTCTTCGGCGTGGCGCTGGTCGTGCTGCGGGCCGACGCGCAACTCGACGTCGTCGGGGTGGTCGCGGGGTTGGCGGGCGCGGCGTCGATGGCGATGGGCACCGTTCTGACCAAGAAGTGGGGTCGACCGGACGGCGTCGGCCCGCTGACGCTCACCGGCTGGCAGCTGACCGCCGGTGGTCTCTTCATCGCTCCGCTCGCGCTGCTGGTGGAAGGCGCCCCGCCCGCGCTGGACGCGGAAGCGGTCGGCGGCTATCTGTACCTCGGCGTGATCGGGACCGCGGTGGCGTACTGGCTCTGGTTCCGCGGCATAGCGCGAGTGCCCGCCACCTCGGTGGCCTTCCTCGGATTGCTCAGCCCGGTGTCGGCCGCGGTGATCGGATGGGTCGTGCTCGGGCAAGCGCTCACCACGCTCCAGATGGCCGGCATGGCGATCGCGCTGGGCAGCACACTGCTCGGCCAAGCGGTCGGCGCGCCGAAGGAACCGGTTCAGCCCGCGCCCGTTCCGGCTGGCGACTCCAGCGTTGCGCTGGGCACCGAAACCTCGCCGGAGAAGGTCTTGACTTTGACGTAACGTCAACTTGCAAGCTGGTTGCACCGACGAGAGCACGAGGGAAGACGGGTCGTGGGCGGCAAGGAGTGGTCCATCCAGGATCTGGCGAAGGCGGCTGGCACCACCAGTCGCACGCTGCGCCATTACGGGCAGTTGGGGCTGTTGCCGCCCAGCCGGATCGGAGCCAACGGCTACCGGTACTACGACCAGCACTCCCTCGTGCGGTTGCAACGCATCCTGCTGCTGCGTGACCTCGGCCTCGGCCTTCCGGTCATCGCCGAAGTCCTTGCCGGAGAGCAGGAAACCGCCGCCGCGTTGCGTACGCACCTGGAACTGCTCCGGCAGGAACAGGATCGGATCCGGCGGCAGATCGAGTCGGTGCGAACCACGCTGCACAAGACGGAAAGAGGTGAACAACTCGTGGCAGCAGAAGTTTTCGACGGCTTCGACCACACGAAGTACAAGGACGAGGTGATCGAACGCTGGGGCAAGGACGCCTACGAGAGCGGTGACCGCTGGTGGCGCTCGATGTCCGACACGGACAAGAAGAACTTCCAGCAAACCCATCTCGACATCGCCGCCGACTACGGCCGAGCGCACGCCGACGGACTCGCGCCCGACGCCGACGAGGTGCAGGCCATCGTCCAGCGCCACTACGACTGGATCGGCATCGGCTGGCAGGGTCGTCCGGTGGTGCGAGAGGCGTTCGTCAACCTCGGCGAGATGTACGTCGCCGACCCGCGTTTCGCGGCGAACTACGACGTGCACGGCGCGGGCACCGCCGAGTTCGTGCGCGACGCGATGAAGGTCTACGCCGAGCAGCGGCTGTAGAGCACAACTCTCCGGCGGCCGGTACGCATGTGCGCGTACCGGCCGCCGGATCGCCCGCAGTAGGGCCGATGCAGGGCGATATCGCTGTGCGAAGGCCACTTTCGCCTCGAATATGCCCGGAGAGCGCGGTAAGGTTCGATGCGGAAATGGGGGGTTCGATGAACGATCCGTACGCGCGATCCGGGGCGCGGACTGTCGGCGCCGCACCGGCGACATGGCATGGCGCGGTGGCGGCGATAGCGGCATGCATCGGTGGCGGGGCGACCCTTCTCGGGGCGGTGTCCGGCATCAACTTGCTGCGCGGCCTCAACGATCTGAAGTTGGATGCCGCCAAGGACATCGACACTTGGTTGGTCACCCGTCACATCCGAGTCGTGCAGGAAAACTTGCTCGTCGTCTCCGCGCTGCTGGCAGTGGTCCTGATCGTCGGTGGGATCCTCCTGCTGCTCGGCAAGCCGGCCGGGAGGGAATCGGTTCTGATCGGCGCAGGGTGGGGATTCTTCGGCGGCTTGCTCGCTGCGACCTACGGGAACCAATACGGGCTGTCCGCGGAAACGCCTGGCTCGCCCCTCTTCCTGATTGTCGGGGCGGCCCTTTCTTTGATCGCCCTCGTCACTGTCGGAACGAGTCCGCTCGGCCGCAGAGCCACAGCGCCCGCGCCGCCGCAGTCCCTTCCTCGGCCATCGGTGCCGCAGTTCGGCCACCAGGCCCCGGCACCCCCACCTGGCTATCAATCGTCTCAGCCTGGCTACCAGCCCCCGGCGCCTCAGCTCGGCCACCAAGCCCCGGCACCTCAACCCGGCCACTTCCCGCCGGCGTCACAGCCGGGGCCGCATCACTGAACGCTGAGTCAACTTTCGTCGTCGCGGCCGAGCGCGTGCATCAATTGGTGCTCCGTGATCGGAGGCACCGGAAGCGGGTGGGCGGCCTCCGCGCGCAGGCCGTCGAGTATCAGACCGAGGTGGCGCCGCCAGGCTTCGGGGGCGATATGACTGGTCGCCTCGACGATTCTGGTGTGTGACCAGGTGATGAACGCGATGTCCTCGAGTACCCAGTCGGCGCGCAGCGCGCCGGCCTCCTGCGCGCGGGTGATGATCCGGCGCATCAGGCCGTGGCCGTATTCCTGGGCCTGCGCGATGGCAGGACTGGGCGCGGCCCGCACGGCGAGTTCGCTGAGCAGCCGGTCGGCGGCCTGTAAAGCGCACACCTGCTCCACCAGGTAGACGAACGACTCCCACGGGTCATCGATGGCGAGCGCGTTCTCGGCGATACGGCTGCCCGCTTCGATCCGGTCCTCGACCGCGGCCGCGATGAGGTCGTCGCGGGTCGGGAAGCGGTTGTAGAGCGTGCCGATGGCCACCCCGGCGCGGGCGGCGATCTCTTTCAGCGGCGCGTCGAGACCGCGTTCCTCGAAGACGGCGCGGGCGGCGGTCACGAGCGCGTCCCGATTGCGCTGGGCATCGCTGCGTAACGGCTTGTCCACGGGCCGATCCTACAAATCGGGCAACACGCATATGTTGAGCATTGGTTCAACTTAATGCTACCGTCGACCGCATAACTTGAACCATGTCTCAACTTAACAGGAGTGGCAATGTCCAAGACCATCGCGATCTTCGGGTACGGACCCGGCCTCGGCGTCGGCACAGGACGCCGATTCGGGCGCGAAGGCTTCCGGGTGGCCGTCATCGGCCGGGATCCCGAAAAGGCGCGGCGGCACGCGGAGGAGTTGACGGCCGAAGGCATCGAGGCCGCGGCCTTTCCCGCGGATGTCACGGTTGGCGCGCAGGTCACGGGGGTGATCGAGAAGATCGAGGCGACGTTCGGGCCGATCGACGCGGCCATGCACGGCGCGGCGGGCAACATGAGCGATCGCATCCCTGACACCCTGTCGGTGGACATCCCGTCCCTCGATGCGCCCATCGCGCTGAAGCTGCACTCGCCGATCCTGGTGACGCGCGCGCTCGCGCCGAAGATGGTGGAGCGAGGCGAAGGCGCGCTGCTGTTCTCCTCGGGTTCGTCCGAGCACTACGTGGCGCCCTATCTGGCCAACTTCGGCATCGCCCTGGCCGCGCAGCGCGGTTACCTGCGCCAGCTCGAGGTGGAATTGCGGGGTACCGGCGTCTACGTCGGCTTGCTCAACATCGGCGTGCTGATCGACGGCAGCAAAGCCGCGCAGATCATCGATGAGAATCCGGAAGTGATCCCGGCGGGCCTGGAGATCGTCCGTATGAGCGGCGACGAGCTCGGCGATCACTATTGGCGGCTGTACACCGAGCGGGACAAGGTGGAGCTCGACGTAGGTTTCCCGGTCTGAGACCCGTCCCGAGAAGATCACTCGAGCGCGCACCGGCTCCGGCGGCCGGGAGCACCCGGAGCCGTGCGCGCTCATTGGGCCGCGGCAGTAAACAACCGGTCAGTTGCCAAAGAAGTCCATTTGGGCAAACATCCGGCGAAATACTGAGGTCAGGGAGGTGAAACCGGGTGCGGCGAGTGGTGTCGCTGAGCGCAGTTCCGACTCCACCCGGACGCGGCGGGGACTTCCGATACTCTGGGCTCCCGTGACCGTCGCATCGTCCCCGGGTACCTCCGTCCATTCCGCCTCACAGTTCGATCTGATCGTCGTCGGCTCCGGATTCTTCGGGCTGACCGTTGCCGAACGCGCCGCCTCCGTGCTGGGTAAACGGGTTCTGGTGATCGAACGGCGCCACCACATCGGTGGCAACGCCTACTCCGAGCCGGATCCGGAAACCGGGATCGAGATCCACAAGTACGGCGCGCACCTGTTCCACACGTCGAACAAGCGGGTGTGGGACTACGTCACCCAGTTCACCGAGTTCACCGGCTACCAGCACCGCGTCTTCGCGATGCACAAGGGACAGGCCTACCAGTTCCCGATGGGCCTCGGCCTGGTCTCCCAGTTCTTCGGCCGCTACTTCTCGCCGGAAGAGGCGCGCGCGCTGATCGCGGAGCAGGCCTCGGAGATCGAGACCAAGGACGCGCAGAACCTCGAGGAGAAGGCCATCTCGCTGATCGGCCGCCCGCTCTACGAGGCGTTCGTCCGCGACTACACCGCAAAACAGTGGCAGACCGACCCGAAGGAACTGCCCGCGGGCAACATCACCCGCCTCCCGGTCCGCTACACCTTCGACAACCGCTACTTCAACGACACCTACGAGGGCCTGCCCCGCGAGGGCTACACGAAGTGGCTGGAGAACATGGCCGCCTCCGACCTGATCGAGGTGCGCTTGAACACCGACTGGTTCGAAGTGCGCGAGCAGTTGCGCGTCGAAAGCCCGGACGCGCCGGTCGTCTACACCGGCCCGCTGGACCGCTACTTCGACTACAGCGAAGGCGAGCTGGGCTGGCGCACCATCGATTTCGAGACCGAGGTGCTGCCGCTCGGCGACTTCCAGGGCACCTCGGTGATGAACTACAACGACGCGGACGTTCCCTACACCCGCATCATCGAGCCGCGCCACTTCCACCCCGAGCGCGAGTACCCCACCGACAAGACGGTGATCATGCGGGAGTACTCCCGATTCGCGCAGACCGGCGACGAGCCGTACTACCCGATCAACACACCGGAGGACCGGGCGAAACTGCTGGCCTACCGGGAGCTGGCCAAGCAGGAGACCGCCACGGCGAAGGTCGTCTTCGGCGGCCGTCTCGGCACCTACCAGTACCTGGACATGCACATGGCGATCGGCAGCGCGCTGAGCACGTTCGACAACGTGCTGCACCCGCATCTGGCGGATGGTGCGCCGCTCGTGGACCAGGAGGCTTAGGAGCGGAATGACCTCCCAATCCATTTTGGAAGACATGACCACCGAGACCCGCGCCAAGTCGCTGTTGCAGCGCATCATCCTGCCGCGGCCGGGCGAGCCGCTGGACGTGCGCACGCTCTACGTCGAGGAGTCGCAGACCAACGCCAGGCGCGCGCACGCGACCACCCGCACGTCGCTGTCGATCGGCGCGGAGTCCGAGGTCTCCTTCTGCACGTACTTCAACGCCCTGCCCGCGAGCTACTGGCGGCGCTGGAGCATCCTGTCTTCGGTGGTGCTGCGGCTGGAACTGGCCGGTCACGGCCGGGTGGACGTGTACCGATCCAAGGCCGACGGCTCGCGAATCCACGTGCAGGGCAAGGAATTCGCGGTCGCGACCGGCGCCGACTCGGTGGTCGTCGAATTCGAGACCGACCTGGGCCCGTTCGAGGACGGCGGCTGGATCTGGTTCGACATCACCACCGACACGGCGGTCACGCTGCTGTCGGGCGGCTGGTACGCGCCGATCGAGGCGCCCGGCGAGGGCTGCATCGCGGTCGGCATGCCCACCTTCAACCGGCCCACCGACGCGGTGAAGACGCTCGCCGCACTCGGCTCCGACCCGCTGGTGCTGGAGAAGATCGCGGCCGTCATCATCCCGGACCAGGGCACGAAGAAGGTCGTCGACGAGCCCGGCTTCACGGAATCGGCGGCCGCGCTCGGGGATCGCCTTTCCATCCACGACCAGCCCAACCTCGGCGGGTCCGGCGGCTACAGCCGGGTCATGTACGAGGCACTGAAGACCACCGACGCCGAGTACATCGTCTACATGGACGACGACATCGAGATCGAGCCGGACTCCATCCTGCGCGCGCTGGCCTTCGCCCGCTTCGCGAAGTCGCCGGTGCTGGTCGGCGGCCAGATGCTCAACCTGCAGGAGCGCTCGCACCTGCACGTCATGGGCGAAGTGGTCGATCGCGGCATCTTCATGTGGACCGCGGCGCCGAACGTCGAGTACGACCACGATTTCTCGAAGTACCCGCTCAAGGACCGGGACAACTCGAAGCTGTTGCACCGGCGCATCGACGTCGACTTCAACGGTTGGTGGACCTGTGTCATCCCGCGGCGCGTCGCCGAGGAGCTCGGCCAGCCGCTTCCGCTGTTCCTGAAGTGGGACGACGCGGAGTACGGCTTGCGTGCTCGCGCGGCCGGGTACCCGACCGTCACGCTGCCCGGCGCGGCGGTGTGGCACATGGCCTGGAGCGACAAGGACGACGCCATCGACTGGCAGGCGTACTTCCACTTGCGCAATCGGCTGGTCGTCGCCTCGCTGCACCTGCCGGGCAACGGGCGCGGCATGGTCGTCAACACGATCAAGGCGACGCTGAAGCATTTGCTGTGCCTGGAGTACTCGACGGTCGCGATCCAGAACCTCGCCATCCGCGATTTCCTCGCAGGCCCGGAACGGCTGTTCCAGCTACTGCCCAGCGCTCTGGGGGCGGTGCACGAGCTGCGCAAGCAGTATCCGGACGCGGTGATCCTGCCCTCGTCCACCGAACTGCCGCTGGCCAGCCACATCGGCGTCGGGGCGGTCGGTGAGCCGGCCAATCCGATCGCCAAGGTGGCTCGGCTGGCCAAGGGCGTGGTGCACAACTTCCGCTCCGCGCGCACCGAACACCACGAGACCCCGCAGCTGAACGTGCCGACGCTGGACGCGCGCTGGTTCCTGCTCTCGCAGGTCGACGGCGTCACCGTCACCACGGCCGACGGCCGCGGCGTCGTCTACCGCAAGCGCGACCCCCGCCAGGCGCTCGGCCTGTTCAAGGAAGCCATGCGCCTGCGCAAGGAGCTGGCCGCCCGTTTCCCGGAGATGCAGCAGCGCTACCGCGCCGCCCACCCGCAGCTGACCAGCACCGCGGCATGGGAGAAGGTCTTCGGCATCGACACGAAGGATGAGCAGCAGTGAGTCTCGGAGCGAGCGCCGCCGACGACGCGGCGGTGCAGCCGCCGCTGCACAGCGCCAACGGTCACGGTGGCCCGGTGTCCGCGCACCCCGCGCCTGCCGGGCAGGCGCCGCCGGAGGTCGTGATCATCAACGCGGTGCAGGCCACCCTCGGTAGCAAGCCCGCCGTGGTGTCCGCCGCGCGTGGCCTGTCGCACTTCGGCGAGCACGCGCTCGGCTGGGTCGGCATCGCCGCCGCAGGCTGGCTGGTGGACAAGCCGCGGCGCAGACAGTGGGCCGGGGTCGCGGTCGGCGCGGTCGGCGCGCACGCGGCCTCGATCGTCATCAAGCGCGTCGTTCGCCGTCCGCGCCCGAACGATCCGTCGGTGCAGGTCAACGTGGGGACGCCGAGCAAACTCAGTTTCCCGTCCTCGCATGCGACCTCGACGACGGCAGCGGCCGTGTTGCTCGGCAGATTGACCGGGCTACCCTTGCCTGCGGTGCTCGTCCCCCCGATGCTGCTTTCGCGGGTGGTCCTCGGGGTGCACTACCCCACCGACGTGCTCGCCGGTTCCGCGCTCGGCGCCGCGTCCGCCGCCGCCCTGCTCGCCGCCGAAAAGAGACTCGACAATGACCGCACAAGAAAGAGCCTTCGTTGACATGAGTGAAGAGCCGACCGGCGCCGACCTGGCCGAGGCGGTAGTCAAGGGCCCGCCCAAGACGCTGGCCGGCGGTCTGTTCAAGGCAGTCCGTCCGCGGCAGTGGGTCAAGAACGTATTGGTGCTCGCCGCTCCGCTGGCCGCGGGCACGGCGACGAACGTGGACGTGCTCGCGCACGTCGGCATCGCCTTCGTGGTGTTCTGCATGGCGGCATCGGGCATCTACCTGGTGAACGACGCGCTCGACGTGGAGGCCGACCGGGCGCATCCGACCAAGCGGTTCCGGCCGATCGCCGCGGGCGTCGTCCCGGTGAACCTGGCCTACCTGCTGTCGGCATTGCTGCTGGCCGGGTCGATCGCGGGCTCGTTCCTCGCCTCGTGGCATCTCGCCGTGGTGATGACGGTCTACATCGGCATCCAGCTGGCCTACTGCTTCGGACTCAAGCATCAAGCCGTGCTGGACATCTGCATCGTGTCCTCCGGCTTCCTGCTGCGCGCGGTCGCCGGTGGCGCGGCGGCCGACATCGAGCTGTCGCAGTGGTTCCTGTTGATCATGGCCTTCGGCTCGCTGTTCATGGCGGCGGGCAAGCGCTACGCGGAGCTGCAGATCGCGCTGGGCACCGGCGCCAAGATCCGCAAGTCGCTGGAGTACTACACGCCCACCTACCTGCGCTTCATCTGGACGCTGGCCGCGACGGCGGTGGTGGTTTTCTACGGGCTGTGGGCGTTCCAGCAGGACGGCATCAAGGACACCAACTGGTTCGCGATCTCGATGGTCCCGTTTACCATCGCAATCCTGCGTTACGCGGTCGACGTCGATGGGGGCGAGGCCGGGGAGCCGGAAGAGATCGCGCTGGGGGACCGCGTCCTGCAGTTCCTCGCAATCGCCTGGATCGGAGCGGTAGGTGTCGCTGTCTATCTCACCTGACGAGATGCTGGTGGCGGAGCGAACGGAATACGCGGCGGAGCGGTCGGCCGATGAGTCGTCCGGCTCCGCGTCGCGGTTCGCGCGTCTGTCCAAAGCCACGTTCGTCGGTGGGATCACGCTCACCGTTGTTCTTTTCGCGGTCGGGGGCTGGCAGCGGCGGTGGATCGCCGACGACGGTCTCATCGTGTTGCGCACGGTGCGCAACCTGCTGGCGGGCAACGGCCCCGTCTTCAACGAGGGCGAGCGCGTCGAAACCAACACCAGCACCGCGTGGACCTACCTGGTCTGGTTCTTCAGCTGGCTGACCCAGGCGCGGCTCGAGTACGTGGTGCTCGGCGTCGCGCTCACCGTCTCGCTGGCCGCGGTCGTGTTCGCCATGCTCGGCTCGGCGCGCCTGTGGGGCGGGACCCGCACCGGGCTGTTGCTGCCCGCGGGCGTGCTGGTCTACATCGCACTGCCCCCGGCCCGCGACTACGCCACCTCGGGTCTGGAAAGCGGCTTGGTGATCTGCTGGATCGGCCTGCTGTGGTGGCAGCTGATGCGCTGGAGCCAGGCCAAGTCGGTGCGCCTGCCCGGCCTGCTCGGACTGGTCTTCCTCGCCGGGCTGGCCCCCCTGATCCGGCCCGAGATGACCTTGGTCGGCGCGCTCGCGCTGCTGATGATCTTCTGCGCGCCCATGCCCGAGAGCAGGCTGCGGCCGATCGTGCTGCGCGCGGTGATCGTCGCGGTGGCCGGACTGGTGCCGCTGGGCTACCAGATCTGGCGGATGGGCTACTACGGCCTGCCCTACCCGAATACCGCCGTCGCGAAGGACGCGGGCGGCGCCAAGTGGGGGCAGGGCTTCACCTACCTCTGGGACCTCGTCGGTCCGTACTTCCTGTGGGCGCCGCTGCTGGTATTGCTGATCGCCGGTGTGCTCGCCGCTCGCACGGGTGCGACTCGGAACGCGCGTGCCGAAAACGAAGACGCGCGTGGCTGGTCGATCGGCCGGATCCGGGAGTGGTTGCGCTCGCCGGGCGCTGTGGTCGCTTCGGTTCTGGCCAGCGGGTTCCTCCTGACCATCTACGCGCTTCGGGTCGGCGGCGACTTCATGCACGGCCGAATGCTGTTGCCCCAGCTGTTCCTGTTCCTGCTCCCGGTCGCGGTCATTCCGATCCGGGCGCCGCAGGGCGGTGTGCGCGCGGCCACCGCCGCCGACTGGTCCTACGCGGCGCTGGCGGTGGCATTCGTCGGCGTCGCGGGGTGGGCGCTGTTCGCGGCGAACACCACCGCGATCAAGACCGGCACCAAGATCACTTCGACCGGAATCGTCGACGAGCGCGTCTACTACGTGCTCAACACCGGGCACGACCACCCGATCCTGGCCGAGGACTACTTGGACTACCCGCGCATCCGCGCGATGGTCAACGACATCACCGGCACTCCGGACGGCGGTCTGCTGCTCAACTCGCCGTCGTTCATGTTCTGGTACATCGCTCCGCCGCCCCAGCCGATTCCGGACGGCGGCGCCGGGCACACGGTCTACTTCCTGAATCTCGGCATGACCAGCATGAACGTTCCGCTGGACGTGCCCGTGATCGATCCGATGGGTCTGGCCTACCCGTTGGCCGCGCACACCGACCGGCTCACCGACGGCCGGATCGGCCACGACAAGAGCCTGTACCCGGACTGGGTCGTCGTCGATACCGGCATGGTGGACAAGAAACCGTGGATGCCCTGGTACCTGGACGAGAAGTGGGTCGCCCAGGCGCGCACCGCGATGTCCTGCCCGGACACCCAGGCGTTGTTGATCTCCTACCGCGATCCGCTCACCTTCGAGCGTTTCCGGCACAACCTGCGCAACGCGTTGCGGTTCGCGAAGTACCGCATCGATCGCGTCCCGAAGTACGAGATCCAGCGGTGCGGACTGGTCGATCCCTTCCCGCAACCGGTCGCGCAGCGCTGATCCCGTGAATCACATTGGGCCCATCGGGCACGGTGGGCCCAATGGCCCCATTGTGCGAGGTAGATAAAGTGGCGTACGCCGCTTTATCTCTTTTTGGTAACGCCACCGTGTCGATACCGATATACGCTACGACCGTATGCCCGGCCTGGCGTCCACCGGTCGTGGGCATCGACGGGTTACCGTGTGGACGGCTTGCCGCTGTCGCTGTGCAAACGAAAGGTTCAAACTGATGCGAGGCGTGATCGGGCGTCGTCTTAATTCTCGAAGAGCGGGTTCCTGGCTCAAGCGGTCCATGCTGGTTTCGCTGGCAGTTCTGCTACCGCTCGGGGTGTCGGTGGCAGGCCCTGCCGCCCCGGCGTCCGCCGCGTTCAATCCGGATGGCATGGATTTCTGGGTCGACTCCGAAATGGGGCCGATCAAGTCGCGCATCTTCCGCGCCGCCGATGGCAACACCGGCCGCGTGGTGTACGCGCTGGACGGCATGCGGGCGCGCAACGACCTCAGTGGCTGGGAGATCGATACCGAGGTCGCGCGCGAGCTGACCAAGTGGAACATCAACGTGGTCATGCCGGTCGGCGGCCAGTCCAGCTTCTATGCCGACTGGAACGGCCCGAGCGACTTCTTCGGCCTCGGCAGCGCGGGCTCGTCCTCCACCGGTTCGGCGAACTCCGGCTCCGGCCTGCTGACCGGTTCCGCTGGCGGACCGGGCAAGACCAGCACTTACAAGTGGGAAACCTTCCTCACCAACAACCTTCGCTGGGCGCTGCGCGACCGCCTCGGGTTCAACCCGAACGGCAACGGCATCTTCGGTCTCTCCATGGGCGGCAGCGCCGCGCTCACTCTCGCGGCCTACCACCCCGACCAGTTCCGTTACGCCGGTTCGTACTCCGGGTACCTGAACATCTCCGCGCCGGGTATGCGTGAGGCGCTGCGCGTGGCGATGCTGGACGCAGGCGGCTACAACATCGACGCGATGGCGCCGCCGTGGGGCCCGCAGTGGCTGCGGATGGACCCGTTCGTGTTCGCGCCGCGACTGAAGGCGAACAACACTCGCCTGTGGG
The DNA here is from genome assembly GCF_047200615.1 of Nocardia sichangensis. Taxonomy (NCBI): domain Bacteria; kingdom Bacillati; phylum Actinomycetota; class Actinomycetes; order Mycobacteriales; family Nocardiaceae; genus Nocardia; species Nocardia sichangensis. The sequence continues at coordinate 22,800 of NZ_JBJZOK010000047.1, read as the reverse complement.
TCTCCGCCGGTAGCGGTCTGCCCAGCGGGGCGGACGGCATCAGCTTCAACACGCTCAACGCGATGGGTCTGGAAACGCTGGCCCTGGCCAACACGCGCGCCTTCCAGGTCCGCATGCTCACCCTGGGCGCGAACAATGTCACCTACGACTTCCCGGCCGTGGGTGTGCACAACTGGAACTACTGGGCCGATGAGGTCTATCGGATGATCCCGGATCTGTCCGCGAACATCGGGTAGTAGCCCGGCCATAGCGAGGAAAGGCCGTTTCGCGCCATCGGCGCGGAGCGGCCTTTCGGCGTTTACCCGGGCGTCCGCGGGTACTTCGGCAACGAATACGAAGAGAAAACGGCTTCGGTAGTTGTGGTCTGGATCACCATCCAGCAACATGAAGGCATTTCGTTTCCAATTGATACCCGAACAGCATGCACCAAGGTCGATTCGTCCGGTTTCTTGGTGGACGTCTCGTCCTGGTGCCCGACGAGGGGCCGGTTGGGATTGCTAATAGTTTGCCAGACCGGGCCGCCTGAGGGAAAGGTCGATGTGATGCGTAGTGCGCGCGGGAAGCGCTGGCCCCAGAGGCCCCGAGTAGCCGGTTCGTGGTTGCGGCGGTCCGCCCTCGGCATCGCCGCGGCGATGCTGCTGCCGCTCGGGGCGACCGTCGCGGGCGTGGGCGCCACGGCGTCGGCGGCGTTCGACCCCGCGGCCTTCGATTTCTGGGTCGATTCCGGCATGGGTCCGATCAAGACCCGGATCCTGCGTGCCGCCGACGGCAACACCAATCGCGTCGCCTATGTGCTGGACGGCATGCGGGCGCCGGAGACGCTGAACGGCTGGGAGATCGAGACCAACATCCCGCAAGTCCTGGCGAGCCAGAACATCAACGTGGTCATGCCGGTCGGTGGCATGTCGAGCTTCTATGCCGACTGGATCGCGCCAAGCGAGTTCTTCGGCGTCGCGGCGGGCGCGGGCTCCAGCACCGGTTCCGGCGGGCTGGACGGGTTCGCGGGCGGGCCCGGCAAGAGCTACCGGTATCAGTGGGAGACCTTCCTGACCAACAACCTGCGCTGGGCGCTGCGCGATCGGCTGGGGTTCAACCCCAACCGCAACGGCGCCTTCGGCTTGTCGATGGGCGGCAGCGCGGCGCTCACCCTGGCGGCTTACCACCCGGACCAGTTCAGCTTCGCGGGGTCGTTCTCCGGCTATTTGAACAACTCGGCGCCGGGTATGCGGGAGGCCATCCGCGCCGCCATGCTGGACGCGGGCGGCTACAACGTCGACGCGATGGCGCCGCCGTGGAGCCCGCAGTGGCTGCGGATGGACCCCTTCGTGTTCGCGCCCAACCTGATCCGCAACGGCACCCGCCTGTGGATCGCCGCGGCCAGCGGACTGCCCTCGGCCGGCGACCCGCCGAGCTTCGGCACCCTCAACGGCATGGGGCTGGAAAGCCTGGCGCTGGCGAACACTCGCGCGTTCCAGGTCCGGATGGCGACCTTGGGTGGCGGCAACGCCGTCTACTCCTTCCCGCCGTTCGGTATTCACGCCTGGAACAACTGGGCTGACGAGGCCATGCGAATGATCCCGGATATGTCGGCGAACATCGGCTGAATCTTTTGGCGGCGCCTGCGGCGCCGCGTGTTCGCGGCCCCCTATGGCTCGCGTCAGAGCGGACGAGCCTCGCGCCTGCGGCGCATGCGCTTCGTCCACTCTGGCGCGAGCCGGGCCGCGAACGGCGCTCGTAAGACTCGCACCCGGGTGGGTTCGGTGTGTGGGGAACTTGCGCTTTCTGGTGTGCGGCGGGATTGGCGGGGGGCATTTGTTCGCGGTTTGTGAAGTTCTCTTCCTGGCCGTAGGGGCTGCGTAGTGGTCGTTTCGCACAGGGGGAGGCGTTCTCGGGGCCGCCAGCTTGGGGGAGTGGGGGTAGGTAGTAGGGGGTATGTGGGGGCGGTGCGGGGAAGTCCGGAGGCATTCCACCCAATGTTTGCTACATGATCGCTGTTTAGCGGTTATCACTGCTCGGGGCTATTTGCTCGAAGTCGCCTCTGTGGCTATCACGGCAGATCTCGGTCCCGATCACGGTTCGGTCACCGGACTGGGTGGACTCTGCCTCGTCGCTCTGAGGCGCCGAGGGCCTGCGGACGCGGCCGCTGGAGGTGCCGGGAATGCGAAGATCTCGGGTCGGTGACAGTTCCCGCCAGGAGCGCGAATATCTTGCGTTCCAACACGACATCACCGCGAGAACGCGATAAGGTCACCGCACCATTACCTTGCGTGAACGGATGGATTTCGGCCAGTGGAAAGACCCGGATCTTGCTAAAGCGGGGGGCGTCGAATATCGTCCAGCGAGCGCAAGTGTGACCAGATCGTTGTAGCGCCGTCATGGGTATCGGATTGTCGGGACCATGTCCGTGACGCGCGTCTCGTTGGCAACACGGGTGCCGCTTCGCCCCTCGGGCGGCGAGTGGCACCACAACAGCAGAAAGAGAGCAGGATTCATGCGTTTCGGCAGGGCGGCCGCGCCGAAGAGAACACAGTCGGGACGGCGAGGCGCGGCTCGCGGTTGGCGTAATCGAATTCTGGCTGTCGGTGCCGCCGCGCTGGCGCTACCGATCGCCGCAGGCCTGGCAACCCCGACTCTCGCCGCAGCGGCGCCGTCGGTGCACACGCCGGTGTTGCGGGCGCCCGCGGGCGGCTTCGAGGACCTGATGGTCCCGTCCAGCATGGGCCCGATCAAGGTGCAGGTGCAGTGGGCCGCACGCGGCGGCAACGCGGCGCTGTACCTGCTCGACGGTCTGCGCGCCCGCGACGACCGCAACGCCTGGTCGTTCGAGACCAACGCGCTGCAGCAGTTCGGGAACGACAACATCACCCTGGTGATGCCGGTCGGCGGCCAGTCCAGCTTCTACACCGACTGGTACGCGCCGTCGAACCTGAACGGCCAGAAGACCACCTACAAGTGGGAGACCTTCCTCACCAAGGAACTGCCCGCCTTCCTGGAGGGCTACGGCGTCTCGCGCACCAATAACGCGGTCGTCGGCCTGTCCATGGGCGGTAGCGCGGCGCTGGCGCTGGCGGCCTACCACCGCGACCAGTTCAAGTTCGCCGCCTCCTACTCGGGCTACCTGAACATCTCCGCGCCGGGTATGCGGGAGGCGATCCGCGTCGCGATGCTGGACGCGGGCCGCTTCAACGTCGACTCGATGGCCGCGCCGTGGAGCCCGCAGTGGCTGCGGATGGACCCGTTCGTTTTCGCGCCGCAGCTGCGCGGCCTGCCGATGTACATCTCGGCCGCCAGCGGTCTGCCGGGTCAGTTCGACCAGCCGAACTCGGCGGTCGGCGTGTTCAACACCGGCAACGGGATGGCGCTGGAAGCCCTCTCGCTGGTGAACACCCGCGCGTTCCAGGCTCGCCTGAACTCGCTGGGCATCCCCGCCCGGTACGACTTCCCGGCCGCGGGCACCCACTCCTGGAAGTACTGGGAGGGGCAGCTGTTCGCCTCGCGCAACATGATCCTGGACGCCACCGGCGCCTGGTGATCTGATCCGCCTCGTCGCAATTCAGGCCGCACCGATTCGGTGCGGCCTGAATTGCGTTCGGGGGCAGCTATGATCGCGTGACAGCGAACATTGTTTGCTGTGCAGCGCGTGTCTCCCGTAAACGTCGCTATAACGGGAGTACAAAGCTTTTGTGGCAGGGATTACGCGCGGTAGCTGTGGCATACGCGGGCGTCTCGTCGCGCGTTCGGCACGCGAGCGGCTCATGCTGCTCGCCGCCACGATGGTGATCCCGCTAGCCGCGAGCGTGTCCGTCGAGGCTCCCGCCGTCGCGGAGCCAACGGCGGCCGTGGCCGCGCCCGCGCTGGAGAAGGTCCAGTGGCTCAGCGACCGTCGCGTCGCGCTGTGGGTGACCTCGCCGTCCATGGGAGTGCCGATCCAGGTCCAGTTGCTGCTGGCCAGAGACTGGAACGCCCACCCGGAGGCCAGATTCCCCGTCCTGTTCCTGCTCGACGGTCTGCGCGCGACCGACGACGAGAGCGGCTGGACGAAGGAGGCGGGGGCGGTCGATTTCTTCGCCGACAAGAACGTCACCGTGGTGCTGCCGGTGGGTGGGCAGGCCAGCTTCTACGCCGACTGGCTCCAGCCGGACAACGGCCGTACCTACAAGTGGGAGACTTTTCTCACCAAGGAGCTTCCGCCGCTGCTGGAGAGTCATTGGCGTGCGACACCCGTGCGGGGCGTGGAAGGCCTCTCGATGGGTGGCACGGCCGCGATGTTCCTCGCCGCCCGCAATCCGGGCTTCGTACGGCACGCCGCGTCGTATTCGGGCTTCCTGACCACGACGACGCTGGGCATGCCGCAGGCCATCGAGTTCGCCATGCGGGATGCGGGCGGCTTCGACTCCGCCGCCATGTGGGGCAGGCAGACGGACCCGGAGTGGGAGGCGCACGACCCGTACGTGCTGGCCGACAAGCTGCGAGGAGTCAGTCTCTACGTCTCCAGCGGCAGCGGCGCGATCGGTCCCTATGACCACGCCCTCGGCATTCCCGGGGTGAGCACCAACATCGCGGGCATGGGATTGGAGATCCTCTCCCGGCTCACTTCGCAGAACTTCGTGACCAAGCTGTCCAAGCTGGCCATTCCCGCGCAGGTGAACTATCGCCCGTCCGGCACCCATTCCTGGCCGTACTGGGACTTCGAGATGCGTCAGTCCTGGACCCAGGCCGCGTCCGCGCTCGGCGTCGATCAGGGCAAGCCCGCCTGTCAGCCGGGCGGCGCGATCGGCCCGGTAGCAGCCGCGGCGGGCTGGCTCGGTGACTGCCTCACCGGGGAGTACGCCGTGGCAGGAGGCACCGCGCAGGACTTCAAGGGCGGCCGGGTGTTCTTCACACCGGACAGTGGCGCTTACCCGGTCGGCGGTGTGATCGGGCCCGGTTACCAGGCGGCGGGAGGACCTACCGGACCGCTCGGGCTGCCGACGGGCGAGGAACGCGCGCTGGAGGACGGCCGCGGCCGGTTCCAGGCCTTCCAGCACGGCGCGCTGTACTGGACGCCGCAGACCGGAGCTCAAATGGTGCGTGGCGCAATTTACGACGAGTGGGGCAAGCAGGGGTTCGAACGCGGTCCCGCCGGTTACCCGACAGCGCCGGAGGCCAAGACACCGAGTCGCGACGGCGCCGTGCAAGCCTTCGAGAACGGTCCGTTCTACTACAGCCAGGCCACCGGCGTGCACCGCGTCCAAGGCCTGATCCTCGGCAAGTACGCCCAGCTGGGCTTCGAGAACAGTCCGCTCGGCTTCCCGGTCGCCGAAGAGCAGACGGTGAAGGACGCGGGCCGCTTCAGCCGATTCGAAGGCGGGACCATCTACTGGAGCCCGGTGTCCGGCGCTTGGGCGGTCCGCAACGGCCCGATACTGGATGCTTGGCGCGACGCCGGCTACGAGAACGGCAAACTCGGCTTCCCCACCGGCGACGAGTTCCCCATCTCGGACGGCGTGCAGCAGAACTTCCAGGGAGGTTTCATCACGCTGCGCGACGGCAAACCGGAACTGCACGCGCTTTGAGCAGGACAGGTGCACGGCAGCCCGTGGGCTGCCCCCGGACCGGGCCCGACCGCGCCACGCCTATCCGAGGGTCACGCACGCGCTTACGGTCAGGTCGTGCCCGGCTCCCAGTTGCGAGCGCAAGGGTGGGGTTGCCATTTCCCAGCTCGGTCGAGCGCAGTGCGCACAGTGTTCGCGGATGTGGCCGCCGAACCGGCCGACTCGAACCAGGTGGCCCGGTCGCGGCAGCTGCCGATGCGGCCGACGCAGGCCGCAAGGCGGGTGGTGTTCCCCGACGACGACAGTGGCGCGGCATCGTTCACGCGGGCCAGGTCGAAGTTGTGCGCATGGGTCCAGGAGCAGTGCCTGGAGGCGCGCATCGGATGGTGAGATGACGCAGAGCCGACCACGTCGGCGCAGCCCCCGGTTTCGAGCGAAGCGAGACCGAGCATGTGCCGTTCGCGGCCCGGCTCGCGTCCGAGTGACCGCCGTGTCCGTGACGAAGTCGCCAGCGGCGGTCGCTCGGACGCGAGCCATAAAGGGGCCGCGAACACGCAGCGCCGCAGGCGCTGCAAATTGGACCCAGCTAGCCTGGTGGGCGACCCGACCCCGCTCAGTGACAGATCGAGGACAAGAATTCATGCATCGGACCCGTGGAAAGGTATTCGGCGTGGTTGTGGCGATTGCCGCAACCGGCCTGCTCGCCGCGTGCGGCGACAATGATTCGACCGCGACGAGCACGCCATCGCCTACCCGCACCACGACGGCAGCGGCGGCGACCACGTCGCCGGTCGCTTCGACACCCGCCGAAACCGGCCAGCCCGCTCCCGCACCGGAGCAGCCCACCACGACGGTGGCGCCCGAGCGTCCGCAGCCGGTGCCGACCGAAGCCGTCCCGCCCGCGGACACCTCGAAGCTCACCGACAAGGACAAGAAGTTCCTGGATGAGCTGGCCAAGCAGGGTGTCACCCCGTCAAGCCCGGACATCGCGCTGAGCATCGGCGCGTACGTCTGCCAGGGCACCGCCGCGGGCGCGTCCGATCAGGATCTGATGACCTTCGTCAACGCCATGGCAGGTTCGGATCCGTCCTTCGACCCGGCGAAGATGCCGGTGGAGAAGGCCGGGCAGATCTACATCTCCACCGCTCGCGCCACGTACTGCCAGTGAGTTCGCGCGTCCGTTCGACCTCCCGCCGGTCCAAGCCGGCGGGATGCCTGCTCGTGATCGGCGGCATCCTGCTGATCATCCTGGTGGTCCTGCTGCTGTGGTACCTGCTAGCAGGGCGTTTGCGCCCGCCCGGCCCCGGGCCGAAACCGCCGGAACGCCCGACGTCGCAGCCCGCGAGCTGTCCGGATGTGCAGATGATCTCGGTGCCCGGCACGTGGGAGTCGAACAGCGCCGACGATCCGCACAATCCGACCGCCAACCCGGTGTCGCTGATGCTCAACGTCTCCGGCCCGATCACCCAGCGGTTCCCGAGCGAGCGGGTGGACGTGTACACCGTTCCGTACGTCGCGCAGTTCTCCAATCCGATCGCGATCCCGCCGGACGGCCAGCAGTCGTACAACAACAGCCGATCCGAGGGCACCCAGCGGATGGTCGACGCCATGGCCGCGCGGCACCAGGAGTGCCCGCTGACCACCTACGTGCTCGCGGGGTTCTCCCAGGGCGCGGTGATCGCGGGTGACGTCGCCGCGCAGATCGGTGCGGGCGCGGGCCCGGTGCCCGCCGATCTGGTGCTGGGCGTGACGTTGATCGCCGACGGACGCCGTACCGGCGACAACGGCCCAGGCCAGGCGATCCAGATCGGCACCCCGCCGCCGGGTGTGGGTGCCGAAGTCGCGCTGAAGGGGTTGAACGTGCCCGGCATCACGATGACCGGTCCGCGTCAAGGGGGCTTCGGCACGCTGGCCGGTCGCACCTACACCATGTGCGCGCCCGGCGATCTGATCTGCGACGCACCCCGGGAGGCGCTGAGTCCGTGGAACATCCTGGGCAGCGTGAACACGCTGGTCCGGGCCGCGGGAAACCCGGTGCACACCCTCTACAACAGTTTCGTCGTCGACGGCGACGGCAACACCGCGACGCAGTGGACGGCGAACTGGGCGGCCGGACTCATCGAGACAGCGCCGCATCCGGCTCATTCGTGAAAATTCACAGGCCGTGAGATACCCCGCACCCGATTGGCGTGACAAGCGCAACTCGAGTTGGGTAGCACGCTGTAAAGTGCGCTGGTGATCGCGACGCCGGGCACCACCCCAGCGCGGACCCGAAGCGGGCGTCGCGCCCGTATTTTCCTTACAGCCAGGAGCATGAGTTCATGACAGAAGCCGCCGCACCGGCCACCACGGCGAGCCGTGACGCGGATGCTGCGTTGTCCGCGCTGGGCACTCCGTTGCGCCCGTTCCGCTTCGCGGCGGCCGGGGAAGGAAACAAGCAGGAGGGCGGCGCGCGGAAGTTCGTGCAGACCGCTCAGCAGGCCGAGGAGTACGGCTTCGACACCTTCGTGGTGCCCGACCACCTCGGTGAGCAGATCGGGCCGATCGCCGCGCTCGGCGCGCTGACCCAGGCCACCGAGAAGATCCGGCTCGGCACGTCGGTGCTGGCGAACGGTTTCCGCCACCCCGTCGTGCTGGCCAAGGATCTGGCGACCATCGACGTGCTGTCCAAGGGCAGGCTCGAGGTCGGCGTCGGCGCGGGCTGGATCAAGGAGGAGTTCGAGACCGCGGGCATCCCGTACGAGTCGCCCGGTGTCCGGCTGGAGAAGTTGGACGAGTCGTTGACCATTCTCGACGTGCTGCTGCGCGGCCAGGAGTGCACCTTCGAGGGCAAGCACTACCAGGTCCGCGGCGTCAAGGGGACCCCACGGCCGCGGCAGGGCCCACGCCCCCCGATTTGCACCGGCGGCGGCGGTCCGAAGATGCTGCGGCTGGCCGCCAAGCACGCCGACATCGTCTCCGTCGTTCCCGTGACCACCAAGAACGGCAAGGGCCTGCTCTCCGGTATCACCATCGAGAAGGCCGTGGAAAAGGTGAATCTGATCAAGGAGGCCGCCGGTGACCGGTTCGCCGACATCGAGCTGAACTGGGCCATCACCGCCATCGTGATCACCGACGATCGCGAGAAGACCGCGGAGATGGCGCTGTCGGCGTTGGACCGGGGACTGCACCCGAACCTGGAGGTCGATGTGCAGCTGTCCGTCGAGGACATCCTCAACTCGCCCTACGTGGCGATCGGAACATTCGAGGAGATCGCCGAGCAGATCCGCCGTGTGCGGCAGCTCACCTCGATGTCCTATGTCGGTGTATTCCCCACCCAGATGGACGCGTTCGCCCCCGTTATTCCCCTGCTGCGGGACGAGTGAGCCGGTCTTCTCTGTAACATGACTCTGGTTTGAGTACATCTAGCCGATAAGCGGTCACCGCGCAGACCGCACAAAATCTGCAGGCTGGCTCTGCACTTGGAGCACCCGCGGGCGAAAGCGAGTCGGGGCCTCACAGGTAAAAGCGGCGATCTCGCCGTCTTGCTGCGTGTGCCTCGGAGGAGAAGAAGGAATGGAAGAGACTTTCGACGACTACCTGGACGAAACCGGGAACATCCGCATTCCCGAGGATCACACCCTGGTTGATCACGTCGAGAAGCACACCCGGAACGACGCGAACACCCTGGCGTATCGCTACATCGACTACTCGCGCGAGCGCGACGGCGAGGCGCAGGAGTTGACGTGGCGTGAGTTCGGTATTCGGCTGCGCGCGGTGGCCGCTCGACTGCAGCAGGTGACCAACCCGGGTGACCGGGTCGCGATCCTCGCGCCGCAGGGCTTGGATTACGTGATCTCCTTCTTCGCCGCGATCTACGCGGGCACCATCTCGGTCCCGCTGTTCGACCCGGACGAGCCGGGCCACACCGATCGCCTGCACGCGGTGCTCGGCGACTGTGAGCCCTCGGCCATCCTGACCGCGAGCTCCTCCGCGGCCGGGGTCCGGCAGTTCTTCCGCTCGCTGCCCGCCGCCCAGCGCCCGCGCATCATCGCGGTGGACGCGATTCCCGACAGCGTCGGCGAGAGCTGGGTGCGCCCGGACATCGCGATCGACGACATCGCCTACCTGCAGTACACCTCGGGGTCCACCCGGGTGCCTGCGGGTGTGGAGATCACGCACCGCGCGGTGGGCACCAACCTGCTGCAGATGGTCGACGCGATCAACCTGGACTGGAACTCACGCGGCGTCACCTGGCTGCCGCTGTTCCACGACATGGGCCTGCTGACGGTGATCCTGCCCGCGGTAGGCGGCAAGTACATCACCATCATGTCGCCGAGCGCGTTCGTGCGCCGCCCCTACCGGTGGATCAAGGAGCTGGCCGCGGTTTCCGACGGCGCCGGAACCTTCGCCGCCGCACCGAACTTCGCCTTCGAGCACGCCGCGGCGCGCGGTCTGCCGAAGAACGGCGAGTCGCTGGATCTGTCGAACGTCATCGGCCTGATCAACGGCAGTGAGCCGGTGACCACCTCGTCGATGAAGAAGTTCAACGAGGCGTTCGCCCCCTACGGGCTGCCCAAGACCGCCATCAAGCCCTGCTACGGCATGGCCGAGGCCACGCTGTTCGTCTCCGCCACCAAGGCCGAGGACGAGGCCAAGGTCACCTACGTCGACCGCAGGGAACTCAACGCGGGCCGCATGGTGAAGGTCGACCCCGGTCACGAGAACGCGATCGCGCAGGTGTCCTGCGGCTACATCGCGCTCTCGCAGTGGGCGACGATCATCGATCCGGAGTCGGTGGAGTCGGGCGGCGGTCGCGAGGTGCCCGACGGGCACGTCGGCGAGATCTGGCTGCACGGCAACAACATGGGCATCGGCTACTGGGGCCGTCCCGACGAGACGGCGGCGACGTTCCAGAACAAGGTCACCGAGCGCCTGTCCGAAGGCAGCCACGCCGAGGGCACCGAGCCGGACGCGAACTGGATGCGCACCGGCGACTACGGCGTGTACTTCGAGGGCGAGCTCTACATCACCGGCCGGGTCAAGGACCTGGTGATCGTGGACGGTCGCAACCACTACCCGCAGGACCTCGAGTTCTCCGCGCAGGAGGCCAGCACCGCGCTGCGTCCCGGCTTCGTGGCGGCGTTCTCGGTGCCCGCCAACCAGCTCCCGGCCGAGGTGTTCGAGCAGGGCAGCCACTCCGGCCTGCAGTTCGACGCCGACGACGCGTCCGAGCAGCTGGTCATCGTGGGTGAGCGCGGTCCCGGTGCGGGCAAGGCCGATCCGCTGCCGATCGCCGACGCGGTGCGCGCGGCGATCTCCCAGCGCCACGGCGTGACCGTTCGAGACGTGCTGCTGGTGCCAGCGGGATCGATCCCGCGCACCTCCAGCGGCAAGATCGCCCGCCGCGCCTGCCGGGCGGCCTATCTGGAGGGAACGCTGCGGGGTGGTTACACCCAGCAGGCTTTCCCCGATGCACCGGAAGAGTAATTGCCAGGGGCGGCCTCGGACCGACCATCGACGCTCGGCGCCGAGCTTCTCGAGCGCCGAGCATCAAACACGGTACGCCCGGTACGCAGACAGGTAGCTTGAGGAATTGATGGCTGACAACGAGGGCACGCCCACCCAGACGACCGACGCCCCACCCGTGGAGACCGTCGCCGACGCGGCGGCCCCGGCCGAGTCCGCGAAGGGCGGCGCGCAGACCGACATGTCGGTGGCGGAGCTGCGTGAGTGGCTGCGGCGCTGGGTCTCCGAGGCGACCGGGCAACCGATCGAGCAGATCACCGTGGACCGGCCGATGGAGGAGTTCGGGCTCGCCTCGCGGGACGCCATCGCCCTCGGCGGGGACATCGAGGAACTGACCGGCGTGATGCTGAACGCGACGATCGTGTACCAGCATCCGACCATCGCCTCGCTGGCCGAGCGGATCATCAACGGCGAGCCGGAGCTGCCCGCGGAGTCGTCCGACGACGCCTTCTACACGGCGGGCTACGCGCCGGGTGAGGCACACGACATCGCGATCGTGGGTCTGTCGACGCGGCTGCCCGGTGCGGGCGACACTCCGGAGTCGACGTGGGAATTTCTCATCGGACGCGGTGACGGCATCCGGGAGCGGCCCGAAGGGCGCTGGTCGGAGTTCCTGGCCGAGCCGCAGTTGGCGGAAGCGGTCGAGAACGCCAACACCAGGGGTGGCTATCTCGATCAGGACGTCGTCAAGGGTTTCGACGCCGAGTTCTTCGCCATGTCGCCGGTCGAGGTCGAGCGGGTCGATCCGCAGCAGCGCCTGATGATGGAGCTGACCTGGGAGGCGTTGGAGCACGCCAGGATTCCGGCCAGCGAACTCAAGGGCGAGCCGGTCGGCGTGTTCATCGGCTCGTCGGGCAACGACTTCATGCTGCTCGCGGCGCTCGGCCTCGGCAGCGAGCGCGATCCGAACGTGCCGGTATCGGCCGAGGCCTACGCGATCATGGGCAGCGTCACGTCCATCATCCCCAACCGGGTTTCCTACTTCTTCGACTTCCGCGGTCCGTCGGTGGCCGTCGACACCGCCTGCTCCTCGACGCTGGTCGCGGTGCACGAGGCGGTGCAGGCGCTGCGCAGCGGTGACGCTGATCTGGCACTCGCCGGTGGCGTGAACATGTTGCTCGCGCCGATGGCCACGCTCGGTTTCGACGCCAATGGCGGCGTCGCCAAGGACGGGCACATCAAGGCATTCTCCAGCGACGCCGACGGCATGGTCCGCTCCGAGGGCGGCGGTCTGGTGGTGCTGAAGCGGCTCGCCGACGCGGAACGCGACGGCGACACGATCTACGCCGTGATCAAGGGCTCCGCGGTCAACAACGACGGGCGGTCCAACGGTCTGCTCGCCCCGAATCCCGACGCGCAGGCAGAAGTGCTGCGTCGCGCCTACCGGGACGCGGGCATCGCGCCGTCGGCGGTGGATTACATCGAGGCGCACGGAACCGGCACCCTGATCGGCGACCCGATCGAGGCCGACGCGCTCGGCCGGGTGGTCGGCCGGGGACGTGCGGCCGACAAGCCCGCGTTGCTCGGTTCGGCCAAGACCAACTTCGGCCACCTGGAATCCGGCGCCGGTGCGGCGAGCCTGGCGAAGGTGATCATGTCGTTGCAGCACAACGTCATTCCGCCGAACATCAACTACGCCGGACCGAACCCGTACATCCCGTGGGATCAGGCGCACCTGAAGATCGTCGACGAGCCGACCGAGTTCCCCCGCTACAGCGGCAAGGCCACCATCGGCATCTCCGGCTTCGGTTTCGGCGGTACCAACGCGCACGTTGTCGTCCAGGAGTACGTGCCGACCGCGACCGAGACCGAGGCTCCGTTCTCCGAACTCGAGGCCCGGCTGGACGAGGACGCGGTGGCGGAGAGCGCCGACGCGGAGACGGAATCCGCGGCAGGCGACGCCGTGGCCGAGGCGGCCGAAGCCGACGCGGAATGGACCGCCGAGCGCACCGAGCCGCTGCCGCAGATCCTGCCCGTGTCGGGTTATCTGCCTTCGCGGCGTCGTCGTGCCGCCGCCGAGCTGGCCGACTGGCTGGAATCCGAGGCGGGCGCGCAGACTCCGCTCGCCGATGTGGCGCGGTCGCTGGCCAAGCGCAGCCACTGGCGTTCGCGCGGCGTGGTGCTGGCGAAGACGCACGAAGAGGCGATCGCCGGACTGCGCGCCATCGCGGCGGGCAAGCCGGGGACCGGCGTCTTCACCGCCGACGCGCCCGCGGCCATGGGCCCGATGTGGGTGCTGGCCGGTTTCGGCGCGCAGCACCGCAAGATGGGCAAGCAGCTCTACTTGGAGAACTCGATCTTCGCGAAGGCCGTCGACGAGGTCGACGAGCTGGTGCAGGACGAGGCCGGATACTCGGTGCGCGAACTGTTCCTCGACGACAGCCAGGACTACAACGTCGGCACCTCGCAGGTCGGCATCTTCACCATCCAGGTCGGCCTGGCGGCGCTGCTGCGCGCGCACGGCGCGGAACCCGATGCGGTGGTGGGTCATTCCATGGGCGAGGTCGCCGGCGCGTACATCGCCGGTGGTCTCTCGCTCGAGGACGCGGTGCGCGTGATCTGCGCTCGCTCCCGCCTTATGGGCGAGGGCGAGCAGATGATCAGCGACGACGACGTGCGCAACATGGCGCTCATCGAGTACAGCGCCGAGGACGTCGCGAACCTGCTGCCGGAATACCCGGACGTCGAGGTCGCGGTGTACGCCGCGCCGACGAACACGGTGATCGGCGGTCCGCAGGACCAGGTCGCGGCGATCGTCGCCCGGGTGGAGGCGGCGGGCAAGTTCGCCCGGGTGCTGCAGACCCGCGGTGCGGGCCACACCTCGCAGATGGATCCGCTGCTCGGCGAGCTGGCCGCGGAGCTGGCCGGTATCGAGCCGACCAAGCTGAAGACCGGCCTGTACTCGACGGTGCACAAGGAAGAGTTCTTCCGCTCCGGTCACGACCCGATCCACGACGAGGACTACTGGGTCAAGAACATGCGCCACAGCGTGTACTTCACCAACGCGGTGAAGCTCGCCGTGGACGCGGGGCACACGACCTTCCTGGAGCTGGCGCCGAATTCCGTCGCGCTGATGCAGGTGCTGGGCACCACCTTCGCCGCGGGCGTGCACGACGCGCAGCTCATCCCCACGCTCAAGCGCAAAGAAGACGAGTCCGCCGGTGTGATCGCCGCGCTCGCCCAGCTCTATGTCCACGGGCACAAGGTGGATCTGTTCTCGCTGCTCGGTGCAGGCGAGTACGCCGACGTTCCGCGTACCACGTTCGTGCGCAAGGAGTACTGGCCGAAGGTCCAGCTGTCCTCGGGCGGCAACGGCCGGGTTCCCGGTGCGCACGTGGCGCTGCCGGACGGCAGGCACGTCTGGGAGGTCCAGGCCTCCTCGGTGACCGATCTCGCCGGACTCGTGCGCGCCGCGGCGGCGCAGGTGCTCAGCGACGTGTCGCTGGGCGCGTCCATCCCGCACGCGCCGAACCCGGCCGCGGGCACGCTCACCACCACGCTCACCCCGCATCCCGGCGGCGCCTCGGTGCAGGTGCATGCCAAGGAGGGCAGCGCCTTCCGCCTGGTGTTCGACGCCGTGGTCACCTCCGGTGCTCCGCTGCCGGAACCTGTTGCGATCGAAACGGTCCCGGTGCCCGCCGCGCAGCCCCAGGGCGACGCCGACATCGAGGTCGTGGAAACCTTCGGCGACCGGTGGGATCCGAACGGCACGCAGACCGTCGAGGAGCGGCTCGCGCTGATCGTCGCGGAGTCCATGGGTTACGCGGTCGAGGATCTTCCGATGGAGATCCCGCTGATGGAACTCGGTCTGGACTCGCTGATGGCGATGCGCATCAAGAACCGGGTCGAGTACGAGTTCGACATCCCGCAGTTGCAGGTACAGGCCGTGCGGGACGCGAGCCTGCACGAGGTCGGCAAGGTGCTGCGGTACGCGATCGAGCACCGCGACGAGGTGCAGGCGATGGCGGATCAGCAGGCCGCAGACAAGGCCGCGGGCGGTACCGGCGAGCTGGCCGTCGACTCCGATTTCATCGCCACGGCCCGCGCGGCGCTGGCCACCGGGGCCGACCCGGTCGCGGCGGTCACCGGCAAGACGACCGACGCGCCCGAGGCAGCACCGGCTGACGCGCCGACGGATTCCGTGCCGCCGGAAAGCGCTGTGCCCGAAGCCGTGGCGCCCGCCCCCCAGCCTGCTGCCGCGCCCGCAGCCGTGTTCGGCGGCGCTGCCCAGCAGCCCGCCGACGAGGACGACGTCCCGCCGCGCGACGCCGCCGAGCGCCTGACCTTCGCCACCTGGGCGGTGGTCACCGGTAAGTCGGCCGGAGGCATCTTCAACACGCTGCCGATCCTCGACGAGGACACCGCGGAGAAGCTGGCCGCGCGCCTGACCGAGCGGGTCAAGGCCGAGGTCACCGTGGACGACGTGCTCGATTGCGAGACCATCGAGCAGCTCTCCGACATCGTTCGCAACCTGCAGGACAGCGGCGCGGATGTGGACGGTTTCGTGCGTCCGCTTCGGGCTCGCGCGGAGGGCTCGAACGCGGTTCCGGTATTCGTGTTCCATCCGTCCGGTGGAAACACGCTGGTGTACGAGCCTCTGCTGAAGCGTCTGCCCGCCGACACGCCGATGTACGGCTTGGAACGGGTCGACGGTTCCATCGAGGAACGAGCCCGCCAATACCTGCCCGAGCTGCGCAAGCTCCAGGGTGACGGGCCGTTCGTGCTGTACGGCTGGTCGCTGGGCGCGGTGCTGGCCATGCAGACCGCGCAACTGCTGCGGGCCGAGGGCGCGGACGTGCGCGTGGTCGGCCTGATCGATCTGGCCATTCCGACGCAGGGCGAGGACAACAGCCCCGAGGAGCGGGTGCGGCGGATCGAGCGCTACCAAACCTTCGCCAAGAAGACTTACGGCGTCGACGGCGAATTGGACCGCGAGCAGTTGGAGACACTGGCCGCGGCATCCGACGAAGAGCAGTTCAAGATGATCAGCGACCTGATCAAGATCAGTGGCGCGAAGATTCCCGGTGGCGTGCTCGAACACCAGCGCACCTCGTGGATCGATAGTCGCCACCTCGCCCGTACCCAACCGTCCCACTACGACGGCAACGTCGTGCTCTACCTCGCCGATCGCTACCACGACGGGATGATCGAGCTCGAGCCACGCTTCGCCGACCGGGTGCCGAACGGCGGCTGGGACGAGTACATCCCGAATTTGGAGGTCGTCCACATCGCGGGCGACCACCTGCAGATCATCGACGAACCGCGGATCGGCAAGATCGGAGCCGACCTGACCGCGAAGCTCGCCGCGATCGAGGCGAAAGGGGCCAAGTGAGCACTACTGCCGAGAAACTCGCCGACCTGCGCAAGCGCCTGGATTTAGCGCAGGAGCCGGCGGGTGAAGCGGGCGTGGCCAAGCGGGCGAAGAAGGGTATTCCCAGCGCCCGCGACCGGATCAACATGCTGCTCGATCCGGGAACCTTCGTGGAAATCGGCGCGCTGGTCCGCAAACCGGGCGACTCCGCCGCGCTCTACGGCGACGGCGTCGTCACCGGGCACGGTTTGGTCGAAGGCAGGCCCGTGGCGGTGTTCTCGCACGACCAGACCGTCTACGGCGGTTCGGTCGGCGAGATGTTCGGCCGCAAGGTGGCCGGGATCCTGGAGTACGCCGCCAAGGTGGGGTGCCCGGTGGTCGGCATCAACGACTCCGGCGGCGCGCGCGTGCAGGAGGCGGTGACCTCACTGGCCTGGTACGCCGAGCTGGGGCGGCGGCAGGAGCCGCTGTCCGGGCTGGTCCCGCAGATCTCGATGATCCTCGGCAAATGCGCCGGTGGCGCCGTCTACGCCCCGATCAACACCGACGTGGTGGTGGCGACCGAAGAGGCGTACATGTTCGTCACCGGGCCGAAGGTGATCCGTGAGGTCACCGGCGAGGACGTGAGTCTCGAGGAACTCGGCGGCGCGCGCAGCCAGGCGGAGTACGGCAACATCCACCACGTGGCCAAGGACGAATCGGCCGCGTTCGAGTGGGTGCGCGACTACCTGAGCTACCTGCCGACCAGCTGCCAGGAGCTGGCGCCGATCGTGAATCCCGGCTTGGAGCCGGAGATCACCGACACCGACCTGGAGCTGAACTCGATCGTCCCGGACTCCGACAACTCCGGGTACGACATGCACGAGATCCTGCTGCGCATCTTCGACGACGGCGCCTTCCACGAATTCGGCGCTTCGGCGGGGCGCAACGTCATCACCGGCTTCGCCCGCGTGGACGGCCGCAGCGTCGGCGTGGTGGCCAACCAGCCGATGGTGTACGCGGGCGCGCTGGACGCCCGCGCGTCGGACAAGGCGGCGCATTTCGTGCGTCTGTGCGACGCGTTCGAGATCCCGCTGGTGTTCGTCGTGGACACGCCCGGGTTCCTGCCCGGTGTGGAACAGGAGAAGATCGGCGTCATCAAGCGCGGTGGACGGTTCCTGTTCTCCTACGTGGAGGCGTCGGTGCCGAAGGTCACCGTGGTGATCCGCAAGTCCTATGGCGGCGGTTACGCCGTGATGGGCTCCAAGCAGCTGGGCGCCGACGTGAACCTGGCCTGGCCGACGGCGCGGATCGCGGTCATGGGCGCCGAGAGCGCGGTCAGCTTGATCGGAGCCAAGCAGATCGACGCCGCGCCCGAGGACCAGCGGGCGGCGATTCGCCAGCAGATGATCGATTTCTACAACGCCACCGTGGCGACGCCGTGGGTGGCCGCCGAACGCGGATACGTCGACGCGGTCATCGAGCCGTCGACGACCCGGCTGGAAATCCGTCGTGCGCTACAGCTTTTGCGGGACAAGTCCGTTGCCCGCAATCCGCGCAAGCATCACCTGCTGCCGCTGTAGCAACCGGTACACGATCGGGCCGCACCCCTTGGGGCGCGGCCCGATTCGCGTCTGGCGTCTCGAATGATCAGCTGACGGTGACGGATTCGATGACGACGTCGTCGACCGGCACGTCCTGATGCATGCCCGCCGAGGAGGTGCGGACACCCGCGATCTTGTCGACCACGTCGGCGCCCTCGGTCACCTCGCCGAAGACGGCGTAGCCCCAACCCGCCGCGGTGGGAGCGGAGTGGTTGAGGAAGTCGTTGTCGGAGACATTGATGAAGAACTGCGCGGTGGCCGAGTGCGGGTCGTTGGTGCGCGCCATCGCGACGGTGTACTTGTTGTTCTTCAGGCCGTTGTTCGCTTCGTTCTGGATCGGGGCTTTGGTGCCCTTCTGACGCAACCCGGGCTCGAACCCGCCGCCCTGGATCATGAAGCCGGGGATGACGCGGTGGAAGATGGTGCCGTTGTAGTGGCCGGCGTTCGCGTAGTCCACGAAATTGCGCACCGTGTTCGGCGCTTTCTGATCGTCCAGCTCGAGCACGATCGATCCGTAGTTCGTCGAGATATTCACCTTGGTCATACACCCACCTTTCCATCCTTTCGTAGACCGTTGCGTGATACGGGTACTTTTCCAGTAGCGTCCGATACCGACGAACTGGTTTCGTGAGCACATGGGTAACTCGCCGGGTACGCCCAGAACCTGAGTCGCACCTGACGTAGGACCTGAACGCAAATGGCGCGACGCCCCACTAGCACGGCCTAAAGACCCGGAGAGGCGGGGGAGCCAGCTAGCATTGCCAACCGTGCCCGACGCCGCAACCGCTGTACTCACGAAACCTCCCGCCGCCCCGGTGCTGACCCCGAACGATTTCCGGACCGCCCGGCTCATCGCGCTGGTGGCCGGAGTGCTCGGCGCGTTGTTCGCGCTGGCGACGCCGTTCCTGCCGGTCACGCAGACGACCGCGGTGCTGAACTGGCCGCAGGGCGGGACGCTCGGCAACGTGCAGGCGCCGCTGATGTCGCAGGTCCCGATCGACCTGAAGGCGACGATCCCGTGCGAGACGATCGCCCAGCTACCCGAGCGCGGTGGCATGCTGCTGGCCACCGCGCCGCCGCAGGGCGACCGGGCCGCGCTGGAGGCGCTGTTCGTGCGGGTGTCGGAGACCTCGGTGGACGTGGTCGACCGCAACGCGGTGGTGGTGTCGGCCGACCGCAGCCGCATGGGCGAGTGCACGTCGTTGAGTATCGCCTCGGACAGCGACAGCACCTACGGCGTGTTCAACGGGCTCACCAGGCAGGTGGAGCGTCCGATCGAGGGCGGGGCGCCCGGGGCGAACGAGTCGGTCACCGTGCCGGTGGAGGGGCAGCTCGGCGGCGATCTGCGGCCCCAGGTGGTCGGGGTTTTCTCCGATCTGAAGGGCGCGGCGCCGACCGGTTTGTCGTTCACCATGACGGTGGACACCCGCTTCTCCTCCAGCCCGACCGCGATCAAGCTGGTCGCGATGATCGCGGCGGTGCTGTGCACGCTGATCGCCCTGGCGGCGCTGGCCCGGCTCGACAGCAGTGACGGGCGTGGGCACCGCCGGTTCCTGCCCGCGAACTGGCTGAAGCCGACCTGGGCGGACGGCGCGGTGGTCGGCACGCTGCTGCTGTGGCATTTCGCGGGCGCGAACACCTCCGACGACGGCTACATCCTCAGCATGGTGCGGGTGGCCCCGCACGCGGGGTACATGGCCAACTACTTCCGCTGGTACGGCGTGCCGGAGGCGCCGTTCGGCTGGTACTACTACGTGATCCAGGTCTTCTCGGAGATCTCCACCGCCAGTGCCTGGGTGCGGTTGCCCGCGCTGGCCTGCGCGATCCTGTGCTGGCTGGTGATCAGCCGCGAGGTGGTGCCCCGGCTGGGTCGCGGGGTGCGCACCAGCAAGGTGGCGCTGTGGACCGGCGGGCTGGTGTTCCTGGCGTTCTGGCTGCCGTTCGACAACGGCCTGCGCTCCGAGCCGATCGTCGCGCTCGGTGCGCTGCTGACCTGGGTGTCGATCGAGCGGGCCATCGCGACCGGGCGGCTGCTGCCCGCCGCGGTGGCCGTCCTGGTGGCGGCGTTCACTCTCGCCGCCGCGCCGACGGGCCTGATGTGCGTCGCCGCGCTGCTGGCCGGTATCCGTCCGATGCTGCGCATCGTGGTGCGCAAGCACCGGCAGTTCGCCGCGCTCGGCGCCGGTCGGTGGGGCTCGACGCTGCCGCTGCTCGCACCGATCGCCGCGGCGGGCGTGCTCGTGCTGACGGCCGTCTACACCGACCAGACCTTCGCGGGCATCCAGGAGGCCAACCGGGTGCGTCAGGTGACCGGGCCGAACCTGGCCTGGTACGAGGACTACCTGCGCTACTACTACCTATTCGTGGAGACTGTCGACGGCTCGCTGTCGCGGCGCTTCGCCTTCCTGGTGATGCTGCTGTGCCTGTTCACCACCATGCTGGTGCTGCTGCGCCGCAGGCGGGTGCCGGGTATCTCCAGCGGTCCGACCTGGCGGTTGATGGGCGTGGTCTTCGGGACGATCTTCTTCATGATGTTCAACCCGACCAAGTGGACCCACCACTTCGGCGCGTACGCGGGCATCGCGGGTTCGCTGGCGGCGGTCACCGCGGTCGCGGTCTCGGCGAGCGCCCTGCGAGCCCGCAAGAACCGGGCCATCTTCCTGGCCGGGTTGCTGTTCGTGCTCGCGATCGCGTTCTCCGGCATCAACGGCTACTGGTACGTGTCCAGCTTCGGTGTGCCGTGGTTCGACAAGCGCGTCTCGCTGCACGGCTACCAGTCGAACACCCTCATGCTCGTGCTGTTCGGCGTGGCGCTGGCATTGGTCGGTTGGTACGCGCTGCGGGAGGACTACACCGCGCCGCAGCCGTCGGCCAAGACGGCACGTGGCAGGCGGATCCGCCGGTTCGCGGCGATCCCGCTGACCGTGGTCGCCGCGCTGATGGTCGCGCTCGAGGTGCTCTCGCTGGTGAAGGGCGCGGTCTCGCAGTATCCGGCGTACTCGCTGGCCCGGTCGAACATCGACGCGCTCAGCGGCAGCACCTGCGGCCTGGCCAATGACGTGCTGGTCGAGCCGGACCCGAACGCGGGCAAGTTGCAGCCGATCATGGATCCGGCGCACCCGCCGACGAATCCGTCCGATCCGCTCGCCGGTGTTGATCCGGTCGGTTTCGACCCCAACGGCGTGCCCAATGATCTGTCCGCCGACAGCGTCGAGGTGAAGCCGGGCACCGGGAACACTTCCACGCAGTCGGTCGGCGCGGCGTTCGCGGAGGGGCAGAGCGCGGGCACGGGCGGCGGTCAGGGCGCGCGCGGCGTCAACGGCTCCACCGTCGCCCTCCCGTTCGGCCTGGATCCGGCGACCACGCCGATCCTCGGCAGCTACCAGAACGGCGTGCAGCAGCCCGCGAACGTCACCTCGAGCTGGTACCAGTTGCCCGCGCGTTCGGCGGACAAGCCGCTGGTGGTGATCTCGGCCGCCGGTCGCATCCTCTCCTTCGACGACACCGGCGCGATGAAGTACGGCCAGTCGCTGACCGTCGACTACGGCAAGCGGCAGCCCGACGGCAGCGTGCAGAAGCTCGGCACCTACCTGCCGCGTGACATCGGCCCGTTCCCGTCCTGGCGCAACCTGCGGGTGCCGCTGGACGAGATCGCGCCCGACGCCGACGCGGTGCGCATCGTCGCCAACGACCCGATCCTGATCGGGGATCAGTGGCTGGCCTTCACGCCGCCGCGGATGCCGAAGTTGCAGACGCTCAACAGCCTGCTGGGTTCCCAGCAGCCGATCCTGCTGGACTGGGCGGTGGGCTTGCAGTTCCCGTGCCAGCGTCCGTTCGACCACCGCAACGGCGTGGCCGAGGCGCCCGGCTACCGCATCCTGCCGGACCGCCCGCTGGCCATCAGCTCGACGAATACCTGGCAGGCCGAGGAGTTCGGCGGCGTGCTCGGCTTCACGCAGATGCTGGCCAGGTCCATCTCCGTGCCCACCTACCTGAAGGACGACTGGGCGCGGGACTGGGGCTCCCTGGAGCGCTACGAGCAGTACGACCGCAGCGCGGTCCCGGCGAAGCTGGACACCGGCACCGCGACGCGCTCGGGCCTCTGGTCGCCGGGCAGTATGCGCGTGTTCTGATCCGTTTCGGGCAAACACCAGGCCGTCGCATCGGTACAGGGACCGATGCGACGGCCTTTGCCTTATCCAGGACATCGTCGCACGGGCTGAGCAGTGCGAATCCGTACCGTGAAATGCGCGAGCCGGCCGGTAGTCTCAGGGCATGACGAGCAGCGCACCCAGCGACTGGTACCGCTGGATCCCGGACCAGATCACGGCGCGGGACTACGAACAGCTGCCCCCTGATTTCTGCCGGACCATCGAGGTCATCGACGGCCATATCGTCAAGTGCGAAAGCCCCTCACGGCTGCATAATCGGGTGGCGCGGCGCATGGCCGCGCATATGGAAGCAGCGCGCAAGCCGGAACCGTGCTTGATGGTCGAGACCGACGTGGACGTCCGGCTCAGCGATGTTCCGCTCAGCCTCCGCCGACCGGACGTCGTCGTGTATCGCTGTCTGGACGACGATGCGCGACTGTATGCCGATGACACCGTGCTCGTGGTCGAGATCGTCTCTCCCGACAGTTCACACCACACCGATACGGTGGAGAAAAAGGCCGCATACGCGGCGGTCGGTATCCCGGTCTACCTCATCGTCTTCCTCACCGAGCCCGGCGATGGAATCGAGCAGATCGAGGAGTACCGGCTCTCCGAAGGTCGCTACCACCTGGTCTGTCTGCATACTCGCCGTCTGGCTGTGGACGTGCCGATACCCGTCGACGTCGCGTTCAGCGAGCTGGCCACGGGCTAGG
>NZ_JBJZOK010000046.1:0-42942 GCF_047200615.1 Nocardia sichangensis | reverse complement strand
TCCCGCGACACCGGCTACAGCCTGTAAGTCGTCGGTCGCCCCGCCTAGGCTGCCGCGCCCTCCCTCGCGGGAGGGCTTGCCACACAACCCCAACCGCGACGTAGGTCAGAACGGGATGATCCGGGAGCAAGTTATAGAGATCGATTATCTAAGTGGTGACGACGGTGCGATGCCGACTCCGGTGGCAAGCGAGCGAAGCTCGTGCGGCAGCACCTTCCGAGGCGACCAGCACGCCCCACCGCAGCGTCCGCACCCGCCCGGCGGCCGCCGCCATTCCTCCCCCACTCCTCCCCGAATCCGATGCCACTGTTCGGTGTTTCCGTCCCGGCCCGAACCGGTTTCTCGACCACCCTTGAACCAGGTACGCAGATCGAGGGTGGTCGGGAAATCGGGAGCCTGCGGACGAAGGTGCGGGCCGGGACGGAAACACCGCAGCTCACCGAGCTGCGAGGGGGTGGATTACCCCCTGGATTACCCCCTGGTCTAGGCCCTGGATTACCCCCTGGACCCAAACCCTGCGCTAATCCAGGGGCTGGTCCAGGGGGTAATCCAGCCCCTGGACCAGCCCCACCGGTCAGCGTCCTCGGCCTGTGTCGCGGTTCTGGCTGATGTCGGGGGTGGTGTTGGGGCGCGTGGTCTCCGCCGCCGACCCGGTGACGGCTGAACCCGGGTCGGTGTCGAAGGCGCGGGCGGTGGTGCGCCAGGCGCGGATGTATTCCTCATCGACCCCGGCCGCGCGCATCTGCTCTGCCTGCTGGTCGATGCGTTCCTGCCGAGACATCCCCGAAGTCCGGGACTCGTGTTGCGCGTGCTGGTGCTGACGCTCGCGCAGGACATGCAAGGGCTCCAGCGCTCGGTCGCGCAGTTGCTGGGCGCGAAGGAACTCCTGGCGGGCGGTGTGTGCGTCAGCGATCGCGACGAGCGTGCGCATCAGCTGCTCGACCAGCCGAACCGTCTCCGTTGCTGGGTCGTGCCTGTCGGCGTACTTGGCGAGCTGGATGAGGATCACCGCTACCGCCCCCAACCCGGGCGGCCGCTGCCCCGCGGCGGGCGGGCGCCACCGCAGATGGGCGGGCACCTGTGCCGAGCGGGTCAGCTCTGTCGCCGCGGCAGCGAACACTCCCGGTTTGGATTCCACGCGCCGCGACCAAGCCGCGAACACTCCCGCCGCGCGCCCGGCCGCCCGCGCCCACTCACCGTGATTCTCCGGCGGGATGCTCGCGAGGTAGTCGTTCCAGCGCTGTAGATCCTGGTGCGCCCGTGTCCACAGCTTCGGGTCGTCGAGAGTTTGGGCTTCACGGCCACGCTGCCCGCCGCTGCGGCGGCCGGCCTTCCACGTCTTCAACGCCTCCGTCCGCGCCTCCGGGGAGTCGTCCCACTGATCCCGCAGCGCAGGCAGCGCCAGATCCTTCGACAACAGACCCCCACTGCACCACGGCCCGGTGTGGGTGAGTTCTTCCAGCGTCAACGGCTTTCCGCCGCGCGCCAACCGCGCGGCCTCGGTCTTGCGGTCGGCGGCGATGTCGGCGGGGCTGCGCCACCGCACCGCGTACCCGGTCACCTCCTCGCCGCCCTTGCTGTAGCGGGGGCGCAGCGAGATCCCCGCGTCCCGGACCCGACGCACGAATTCCGCCTCGGTCGCGCTCGCCGACGCCAACGCCCGCACCTCCAGCCGCAGCCTCTCCCGCTCGGTCAGATCCCCACCGGAGCGGTCACGACGTTCGGTCTCCGCCCGCGAGTTCCCGCGCAGCGCGCCGCCGTCCTCACGAGACGCCAGCACCTCCAGCCCGTAACGGTGCTCCAGCAGGTTGACCACCTTCTGAGAGCGCGCGTAATCACCCATCGGCCGCCCCGTGACCGGGTCACGCATGAACGTGTCCACCACGCTGCCGTCCTCACGGATGAGGGACGCCGCGATGTGGATGTGGTCGCCGCCGGAGCGGTCGGCACCCGCACGGCCGTGGCGAACCGCCACCCACCGCACCCCGGCCTGGGTGGGGTCGACGAACCCCATCTCCTTCATGAAGTCTTCCGCGATCGCTTTCCACGTCTCGTCCGACAGATCGCCCTCTTCGGCACGCAACGCCAGCGAGCAGTGCCACACCGGGGCATCCCGCAGCACCCCCTTCTCACCTTTCTCCGGGCGCTCGATCACCTCCACCGCACCGGTGTTCGCGCTCGCGGCGCGGGCCCGCATCCGAGCCCGGGTTCCGTGCAGCTTGCGCGGCAGATCCATCTCCCGCGCGATCTCCAACGCCACATCGCGCGCCGCCCGGTTGGACTCCGGACCGTCGAACCGGCCCAACCACGCCGCGCGCATCACCGACGCCGACCCCGCGACCACATGCCGATCGGTGTGCTCGTTGGCCTTCCCCGGCCCGAGCAGATACACCATCAGCCCGCCGAGCTTGGCGCCGCGATTGATGTTCGGATTCACGACCGCCCCCTCATCACCGTCGCGTCACTTCGCGTGCCAGCTCATCCATCCGCGCCGCGCGCTCCGCCAAGTCGGCCATCAGTGCCCGGTGCTCCGCAAGCACCTCCTCGAACTCCTCGGCCAACGTCCCGGTGATGTTCGCCGCGTGCGCGATCTGATTCAGATTGCCGCCGATCTTCGCCAGGTGCTCCACCCGCACCTCATCCATCGCCCCCGCCGCCGACAACAGCACCCCGGCCAAAGTCTTGCGCTTCGGCCACGGCAGCCACGGCCCCACCTCATCGGCCTCCTCGCCCTCACCAGCGTTGCCGACCTGCTCGGGGCCGCCACCTGTCGGCGTTGAACCCGACCGGCGGCCACGAGTTCGTCGGCGACCGCCGGTCGGGTTCAACGCCGACTCCGCCAGATACCGCGGCACCGTCATATTCGCCTCCGCAGCGGCCTCCACCAGCTTCACCGCATCAGCCGCCGACACCGTCACCCGGAACCGCTTCGCCCCCTCCCCGATGTTCTCCTGACGCTTCCGATTCCGCGTCCGCGCCACCGACTGCATCCGCCGCGTCGACGACACACCTGCATGGGCCGTCGACGCCTCGTGCACGGCCGAATCCGGCCGCTCCGGCACCTGGGTGACCACCTCGGAATCCACCTCTCTCTCCTGGCTCAGCGCAGCGACACCCGGCACCCGGGTGGACCTCGCCCCCGCGAGGTGACCCACACTTATGGCACATAAGTGTTAGCTTGCTCCGCTGGGGCCGCGATTTTGAGCGTACCGGAGCAAGATCGCTCCGACCAGCACCAAACGCGACTCGACAGGGCGTGGCAACCGCTCGCCACCGAGAGGCTCCGCCGACCTGCGAACGGGGGCCTCACGCCGGCCGCGCGCACCTTTCCTCCCCCCACCTCGAGGCTGCTGGAGGGCTGGACCGGTAGGGTCCAGACACGACGCGACCCCGGCGGCTAAGCCCCGCCGGGGTCGCGTCTCTACTTCGGGAACCTGCGTGGAAAGAGTCTTTCCACTGTGCGATTCAGCTGAAGGTCACTGCCTCACTTCCGGAGTTCGATCACGCGGGCGCCAGTGCCTGCGTTGGAGATCCGTGTGTCGGCTTCCAGCCAGTTCTTCACCGAGGCGAATCCGACGTGCAGGTCGCGAGCGATGCGGCTGGCTCCGTGCTCGGGGTTCTCCTCCTGGCGGGTCAGCACCTGAGCGATCTGCTCGACCGAGGAGCGTGCTGCGGTTGCCTTCTTCACCTCGTGCGCCCGCGCCCATACCGACGCCGTGATACCGGCCGGTGGTGCTCCATGCGCCGCGGCGGCGGAGTGCTCCGTAGCGTCGGTCCGAGTGCTACGCGGGGTGCTCCGTTCGGCGCGAGCGTGCTCCGCAGCAACCCTGCGGTGCTCCGTGGGCTGCTCCGCACGGCGCTCCGCCAGAACCGAAGTGCTCCGCAGGGTGCTCCGCACAGCGGGCGTGGTGCTCCGCTGAGTGCTCCGTACGACGGGCGGACTGCTCGGTTCGTGCTCCGCAGACTGCTCCGCAGCAGTCCCCGAGTGCTCCGTAGCAGGGTGCTCCACAACCTGCTCGGCAGGCTCGGTCTCCTCGGTGTCCGGCTGGGCGGCCACCGGTTCTACCAGCGCTTCGATGGGTACGGGCGCGGCTTGCTCGACGTCCGGCTCGACCTCACGAGGAGAAGATTCGGCCTCGGGTGCCGTGGTGCTCCGCTGCTCCGCAAGGTGCTCCGTAGCGTCCGGGGTGCTCCGCAGACTGCTCAGTTCGTGCTCCGCAGAGTGCTCCACAAGGTGCTCCGCAGAGTGCTCCGTAGCAGTGCTCCGCTCGCCCGGCTGCTGCGCAGGGTGCTCCGTAGCGGGCTGCTCCACAACGGTGCTCTGCTCGACGGGCGGGGTGCTCGGTTCGTGCTCCGCAGCAGCAACCATCGGGCGCTGCGT
This sequence comes from Nocardia sichangensis, assembly GCF_047200615.1. NCBI lineage: Bacteria > Bacillati > Actinomycetota > Actinomycetes > Mycobacteriales > Nocardiaceae > Nocardia > Nocardia sichangensis. The sequence continues at coordinate 38,561 of NZ_JBJZOK010000046.1, read as the reverse complement.
AGCAGGTGCTCCGTTCGGGTGCTCCGTAGCGGTGCTCCGCTCGCCCGGCTGCTCCGCAGGATGCTCGGTGGCCGGCATCTCGATGTCGTCGGCCGTCGCCTCGTGCCGGACGGGTTCGGGCCGCGCGGTGAGGATGTCGGGCAGGATCTGGTTCCCGGCGTCACCGACCTGAGTAAGGGCCACCAGGCGGGCGTGCAGGTCCTCGTGGTCGGGGACTTCGGCGGTGGCTCGTTCGATGGCGTGGCCGTAGCGTTCGGCGACCAGGCGGTGGGTGACCAGGGCGACGCCGATCATGATCGGCGCGACCACGTGCACACCGAAACCGGTCACATCTCCCTCCCGGAGGTAGGGGAAGGTGTTGAGCGCGATGCTCGCGGTCAACAGGACGCCCTCGACGGTGTAGACCTGCCACAGCTTGTCGATGACACCCCACTCGGCGGTGTCGGCGGTCGACAGCATCAACGCGACCAGCACCACACTGATCAGGGCCTCCAGGCCGTAGGACAGCCAGAACATCGGATTGGTGGCGCCGCCGGTCGGGGCGATGTTCTGCTGCACCGTCACCGCGGAGAACAGCATCGAGAACGCGACCACACCGGCCAGAAGCCCCAGTACCCGCGGTTTGCGCTGATGCAGGCGAGCGACTTTGGCGTGCGGGCTGCTGCTGTGGCGCTGCTCCCCGATCGCTTGCGCGGCCCGCAGCAGGTCCGCGGCTTCCCGCTCGGCCAGCTGCGCGGCGGTGCGCCGCACCCGTTCGGCGGCGTCGGCGGCGGCCTGGATCCGCGCACGCTTCTCGTTGCGTTCGTGGTCGCGCACCAGCTCGGCCAACTCGCGGGCGTCGACGAGCTCACGCTCCGACAATGCTTCCAGCAGCGCCGGGTCGTCCTGGTGGGCCAGACGCTCATGGGCGATCTGCACCCGGTCGGGCAGCGCCCCCTCGATCAGGGCGTCCCCATCGGGAGGGGCGGTTCGGGGTTTCGAACGGGAGGACATCAGGGGGAACCTTTCTCGGCGGTGTCGCGGATCGCGGGGTTGGTCGGTGCTTTGGCCCGTCATTTCTGGCCCGGGCGTTTCTGTGTGAGTTCGGATTCCAGGCGGGAGATGGTGTTCTGGGCGGCGGCCAGGGCGCGCTCGAGCGCGTCGGCGCGGGCGTCAGCTGCGGACTGGATGCGGGTGATCTCGGCGGCGTGGTCGCTGCGCAGCTGTTCCCGGTCGGCGCGAGCTTCCGACCGCACCGTAGCCAGATCGGCTCGCACTTCGCTGATTTCGGCCCGAAGCCGCTGCGCATCGGCGTCGGCGTCGGCGGCCGCGCGCTGGGCGGAGGTCGCATCCGCGCGGGCGGCGGCAAGCTCGCCCCGCAGATCCGTGGCCTCGGTTCGGGCGCCGGCCAGCTGGGTGCGCAGATCGGTGAGCTCACCGCGGAGCCGGTCAGCCTCGGTCCGGGCATCGGCCGCGGCCTGCTCGGCGGCGGCCTGGGCGGATTCAGCGCGGTGCCGCGCCGCGACCGCGGCGTCACGAGCGTCGTGAGCCTCGGTGATCTGGACCGCGGCGTCGTGCTCGACCTGATCGACGCGAGCAGCGGCGGCCTGCTCGGCGGCCGCGATCCGCTCCCGTGATTGTGCCTCAACCGCCGCGATGCGCTCGGCAGCTTGCGCGCGAGCTGAGTCGCGGTCGACGATCGCCGCGTCGCGCTGTGCACCGGCCTGCTCTGCCTCACCGCGGGCACGGGCGGCGTCGGCCTCGGCCGCCGCGACCTGCTCATCGGCTTCCGCACGGGCAGCAGCGACCTGCTCGGCAGCCTCGGTGCGGGCGGCCTCGATCTGCGCTACGGCCTCAGCGCGCACGATCTCGACCTGCTCAGCAGCGGAAGCCTCGGCGGCCGCGATGCGCTCCTCCGCGTCGGCACGTGCCTGGTCCCGGGCGGCGATCGCGTCTTCGGCCGCGCCCTCGGCCAGCGCCTTATCTTCGAGCGCGCGGTCACGCTCGCGGCGGGCGCTGATCGCGTCGGCCTCGGCTTCGTCCGCACGGGTATTCGCCACCGCCAGCTCGGCCTCGTGCTCACGGCGGATCTGCGTGACCTCCGCGACCGCCGCATCCGGATCGATCGCGGTCGCGACGATCTCGTGCACCCGGCCGACCAACTCCCCCAGCTGCTCGCGGTGCGCGGTCGTCACCATCTCCACCTGCGCCAGCAGCTCCGACAGCGACGCCCGCGACGACGTCACCGGCCGGGGCGCGTTCGACCGCTCCCGGCGCGGCGCGACCTGACCGGCCGCCGCCAGTTGCAGTTCCCGCCGCCGCTGAAACGCGGTGGTCCGGTCATGGGTGCGGCGCTGACCATCCGGATCCGTATGGGGCTCACCGCAGTAGCTCGCCTGGCGGCCCGGACGCGCCGCCAGCGACACCGCCCGCCCGCACACCTGGAAATCGCCGGTCTCCGCGTCGAGACCGATCGGGAACTTGCACACGCGCTGCTCACCAGCTGCCGACTCGGCGACTGGGGTCTCTGACTGCTCGCTCATACCTCGATTCTACCGCAATTCTGTTACGTATTGTCGTTAAAAACAAATTGTATCGTTTCAATAAAACGTTTTGTCGAAACATATCGAACCTGCTCACGCTGTCAGGACCAGCGGACAGACACTCCGCTCACCGGCCGGGTCGGCGAGCGGTGCGAGCTTGGCGACCAGGGTTTTCGTCGAGAGCGGGGGTGCGGACGTGGGAGAAGCGGCTCATGCGCCGGTGTGGTCGTTCTCTTCGCCGACTACCGCGCGGTATCGTCTCGGCTGAATCGAGCCAGGTGGCGGCCCCTGTCCCGTAGGGAGGCAGGAGATGCTCGCTTCCTATTCGCCGCACCCGCCCCGTGGAAAGAGTCTTTCCACGGGGCGGGGCTTAGCTAGGAGTCACAGCCCATGACGACGGCAGATACCCGCCGAGTCCTGCGAGTCCTGTTCTCGACGTTGAAGGGCGGCCCCGGCAAGACGACCAGCGCGATCCTCACGGCTGTCGCGTTGGTGCGCCGGGGCCGGAAGGTGGTCGTCATTTGCGCCGACACCCGCACGCGCGGCGCGACCGACTGGGTCCAGGAGGCGGAGCGGGTCGGTGACAAGGTCCCGTTCCAGCTCGCGATCTGGCACGAGAGCGACGGGCCGCTGTCGCAATACGCCCGGACGGTCGAGCGTTCGACCGCCGCAGATGTGGTGATCATCGATACCGGTGGTGAGCAGCCGGAGAACTTCACCCACGGCTGCCTGTACGCGGACTGGCTGATCTGCCCGGTCGGCCCGTTCCGCGCCGAGCTGCGGCGACTGGTGCCGACTTATCAGAGCGCGGTCGCGGTCAACGACTCCGGATCTCCGCTCGAGGTCAGCGTCCTGCTGACCCGCTGCCCCGCCGCGCACAAGGGCAAGGCCAAGGAGGCACGCGAAGCGCTCACCTCGAACCTGGTCAGCGACACCGGCGAGCTGGATCCCGACACCCCGTACGCGCTGGGCTTGGATGTGCTGAACACCGAAATCTCGCGCGGAGTCGCCTACGACGAGTTCTACGGCCTCATCCCCGAAGACGTCGGCGAGTACGACGACCTGGCGGAGGAGATCCTCGCCCGCCAGCGCGCGGACGAGGCAGCCTGATGCCCGCGCCGCAGCGACCGAAGAAGAGCCGCAGCGGATCCAGTGGCCTGCCGTCCACGGCCCACAGCGATACCGCGGCGATCGTCTCGGCGGTGCTGACCACCACGCGAGCCGAGCTTCCCGCCGATGGTGCGTCCGCTGCTCCCCCGCCGGCCTCCCAGATGGACGCGCCGCTGGCGGAGTTCGCGCACCGGCCGGACAACCCGCGGTGGGCGCGTGAGTACGACCCGGAAGCCGATCCGGAGCTGGCGGCCTTCGCCGCGACGGTCGACGAGTTCGGCATCCTTCAGGCGGTGACGGTGTGCTCGCGTGAGGCGTGGCTGGAACACCATCCGCACGACAAGTTCGCCGACGAGGTCCGCTACGTCGTCATCATGGGCAACCGCAGGCTCGCCACTGCCCGGCACAAGAAGGTCGACAGGCTGCCGCTGCACCGCAACGACCGGCTAGCCGATCCGAGGCTGAGCAAGGAAAGCGGGATCATCGAGAACTACCACCGCAAGCCCTACGACCCGATCCGCGAGGGCGGCGAGATGGCTGCGGTGCTCGCGATGACCGGCGAGAGCAAGCGAGCCTTCGCCGAGCGGATGGGGATCTCCCACACCCAGGTGAACCAGCGTCTCCAGCTGCTGGACCTGATCCCCGAGTTCCAGGGCATGGTGTCGGACCTGGCGATGCCAGTGCAGAAGGCCCTCAAGATCGCAGTGCTTCCCGCCGAAGCTCAGCGGGCGCTGCTGGAACTTGGCCAGCCCTATGACCCGGCCCGGCTCATCACCGAGCCGGACTCCGGTTCTGCGAGCGGTGCGGAGGATGGAAAGAGTCTTTCCACGACTTCGGCGGTCAAGATTCCCAAGAGCAGCACACCCGACGACGTCGCGCAGGTGCTGCGCGACAAACTCGAGCCTGCTCTTCTCGATGCAGTCCTGCACATCCTCAACCAAGCTTCGTGACGGCACGTCGCCGCAACTAAGTGCGCGTCATTCTGGGGGTCCAGCGGCTATCTGGGCGGCCCAAATCGCCTCGTCCAGGCCAGAGTCCAGGTCCCACGGCGCGAGCTGCACGGTCGGCTCAGCGCCGCCGTCGTGGTCGGCGGGGATCTGGTGGCGCAGCTCGAGCCAGGCGTGCCACTGGGCACGCTGGCGCTGGATCCGGGCGAGGAATTCGGCGCGCACCTCGTGTAGGCCGTGGGCGGCGGCGATGTCGTCGAGTGAGACGGGACCGGGGGAGACGGTGCCGCGGCCGCGTGTGATGAGCCCGGCCTGGGCGAGCACCGCGAGGGTGTCGTAGCCGGTGCTGCGACCGACGCCCGCGGCTGCGAGCACGTCGGCGACGTTGGTGAGGCCGGTGTCGACGACCAGCTGGTAGACCGCGCGGTGGTGCAGTCCGAGCACCTTCCACGCGTCGTGGACCGGCCGCAGCTGCACGCGGTCGGCTGGTACCGGCGCCACGGCCTGGTCCAGCTCCGAGCCGCTGTAGGCAGTGACCAAGCTGTAGCAGTCAGCCTCCCGGTGCACCGCGCGGCGGATCCGCAGGATCGGGCTGCCCGGCCGCTCCCGCAGGTCCGCCAGCACATCAGCGACCGTCCCGACCGACAGCAACCCCGCGAAACCCGCCAGCGCGCGCACACCGACCGCGACCAATGGTGTGCCGTCCCGCCCGGTCTTGCCCGCCACCAGCGCGGCGTAGGCCAGTGCGTCGAGCACCGCGATCACCGTCCACCGATGCTGCTGACCAGGCCAAGTCTGGTGGACCCACGCGTGAGCTGTGGCAAGCCAGCGGGAGTGGGTATCGCTGTGCAGCGGAGCAGATTTCGAGCCGTAGGCACCTTCGGGGGGTGTGAGGTTTCCTGACCTGTGTTCGGGAGACCGGACTAATGAGCTGGCTGTGATCCAACGGGTACAGATGCGCTCCCAGTCAGCGGCTAGCGCCTCGTCGGGGCGGCGGTAATGCGCGTACGCGCCCGCCAGCCCACGCCAGGTGTCATCGCGACGAGCGCGTACGTCATCGAGACTCCAGCCACGTTTTGCGCATGCGGCCAGGACACTGGCACGCGCCTCCGACCGGGAAGGCCAACGGCCATCGGTGGGCATGGCGCCGGTGACCGCGAACGCCTCCACGGCGCCCGGAAGAGGGCTTCTCCAGCACCAGGTGGCGCGCAGCCGCGCCGAGCTGCCCGCGCCCTCCCACAGGTCCGCAGACAGCTCCACAGGGACCGTGGAAGGCTGCTCGGGGGTGGTGTGGTCGGGGCCGACACCCAGGTACTCCCGCAGACGCGCGAGCAGGCCGGGCTCCGCACCCTGGCGCAGCGCAACCGCCGCCTCGTCGACGGCGCCGTCGAGCTCGCGGACCGCGCCGTCGCGGGTCGCCGACCCGGGCGGGGTGATCGCGCCCGTGCGCGGGTTGAGCATCAGGCCGATATCCAGCGTCGGCAATCGTGAGCCCAGCAACCGCATCACGGGCTCGATCTCGTCGCGACTGTGGGTCTCACCGGCAGCGAAGGCCGCGATGACGTGGCGGCCGCGGTTGGCCGGGTTGAGATCGGACACCGGCAGCGCGCCGCATGCGCGCAGCCACGCTTTCGCGTAGGCGACGTCTTGGGCCACCTGCACCGGCCCGCCACGCTTGGAGTCGAAATCCAGCGCCAGCAAACGCGTGCGGCGGGCGGCGTCGTAGACCGGCACCGCGGCCGGGTCAGCCGGCGGGCACCGAGTCAGCCGCCGAGTCGACGACGTGGTGTTCGTGTCGGGATCGATCAGCCGCATCGACGGCCGCGCCGCGATGAGCGGGGCAAGAGTCGCCCAAGCCAGCTCACGAGCCGCATCGGCAGGAGCTGGAACATCGTCGTCAGGTAGCGGGAAGAGTGCAGGTCGCAAATTGTGATCTGCGGCCTCGGCCGTATCACTTGGTTGCGAATTCGCACTCTTGCTACCCTTGTGCACGCTTAGCACAAGCAGCGGATTCCTAGTGGGTATCGGGGTCCAACCGAAGGCCTTCCAGCGCCAACTGGGGGCCTTCACCCGTTTCTGGGGTGGGTGTCACGCCCGCACTAGGGCGAGCGGGTTCTCCGGGCGGGTCAGGCCGGGAGTTTCAAGGCCTCCTGGTGGCTCGGTGGTAGTCCGGGATAGTCGGGGAGTCCGAGCAGTCGCCGTAGCGCTAGCTCGTACACGGCACGCTGGGTCAGGCCGTGCGCTTTCGCCGCTTCCTGGACCGCGTCGACTACATCGCGAGACAGTTGCAGGCCGACGCCTTTGGTCGGCGGTAGCGTGACTGGTCTGGCCATAGCGACCTTTCTAGATGTAATCCGGTCCGGGGCGAAGCCGACACGCCGCAACGTTGTCCACACAAACTGTGTGGACAACGGTCTAAGGCATGCGTGCTCGTAAGGAGAAGTAGAGCGGCAGCTCAATGCCATGGGGCGGAATGAACTCTCGCTGCCCGCGTTGGGTCAAGCTGGGCAGTTGTCTGTCCAGCCAAGGGAACTCGTGAAAGAACTCCAACCGGAGGCCAGCATCCGCGATCGCTGTCAACAGATCGCCTGTGCTGTGCGTCCATAAATACTTCTCACTGGACTCGACGAGTGCCGACGGATCGGCGTAGGACCCCTGCACCGCATGTCGAAAAGGCTCGGATCGGTGCCAATACGGTTGGCTGACACGTACTTCCGGCGTGGACGGATCGAGAGTCTTGGCGACGGGATGCACGTCCGTGAGGTATAGGAACCCGCCTGGAGCGACGAAGCGGCTCACGATCTGCGCCCAGATGGTGAGGTCGGGCAGCCAGCCAAGAATGCCGCGAGAGGCATACACGATGTCCCATTGGCCGGTCAGAACTTCGTCGAGGCGCATCACGTCCGAGACGACGAATTGAGCGTCGACGCCCACGTCACGCGCGAGATCTGTGGCGATCTGGATCGCGACAGAAGAGATATCAACGCCGGTGACACGTGCGCCGCGGCGGGCCCAGGACACCGAATCTGTGCCGATCTGGCATTGCAGGTGTAGCAGGGAGAGGCCGGCGACTTCTCCGATTTCGGCCACCTCGTAGGGCCGTAGCTTGTCAGCTCCGGCCCGGACCGCGTCGAGGTTGTACCAGCTGCCCTGCGCGTGAATGGCGGCCCATTCGTCCCAGAGCGCCTTGTTTGAAGCGATCGCCGCATCTACCGGCGGCTGCCCGGAGTCTGGCACCTGGTGCGTCATTTCGTGACAGTGACCCAGTGACCCGCAGGAATTACGTACTCACCGAATTCCAGTACGGCACCGGACTTCTCAGGCCAGCGGTTTTCACCCAGCAGCACAGGATCGCCCTCGGCGATGCCGAGGTGCTCGGCGATTTCGGCTGTGGCCCGTGCCGCGCATTGGCGGTAGCTGTCGGCGTTGGTGTCCGGAAAGCGTCCGGTCCTCTCCTTGAGCAGGCCAACGGTTCCCTGTCCGCCGGGGATCGGTTGCAAATCCAGCAGCTCTGGGACCGCTTCTGCCAGTTCACCCGGCATCCATGTCACTGACCACGTGACTGGCACGTCGCCGTGCTTAGTCACGCGTTCGCGGCGGACAACTGAATCGCCAGGCTCGATGCCCATCGCGTCAGCGACGTGTTGCGGAGCAGTGGTCAACTCAGCGGAGATGATTTTCGAAGCGCCGTGCGGGTAGATCACCCGGCCCCGTTGTACCGAGCGCAGCCGATCAGCTGGGCTGAAGGTGCCGTTCTCAAGAAACGCCACAATCGTGCCTTGCTTGCTGGTTGAGACCAGCCCATCGGCGGCCAGCTGGCGCATCGCCTTCGCGGCGGTGGTGTAAGCAACCTGCCATTGCTCGGCGATCTCGCGCACGCTCGGCATGCGCTCACCCTCGCGTAGATCACCGCTGGTGATCGCATCGCGGTAGTGAGCCACGAGCTGCATGTAGACCGGCTCGGGCCTCTGCAGATGCGGAGTCACAACGACCTCCTTGTCTAGGTATCGATCCAGCCCAGGCTAACACTCGTGTGCGCGTGTGCGCGCTATGGATCACAGCGTCGCACAACTCGTCTTTTTCCCTTCGTGTGCGCCCTTGTGCGTGATAGCGATCACGGTCATACTCAATCGTGTGCGCGACGCGCACACAGCGCGCACACGAATGAGTAGGAGGCCTGATGGTTGTTCGGCGAGAGGGGCAGTGGTTGACCGCGACGCGGTCGGACCACGTCGCCTACGAGATGTCGGAGGGGGTGTTCCGGCTTTCGTTCGCGCCGGATCGCCTGGTCAACGGAGTGCAGGCGGTGGCCGGTCTCACGCTGGCCGAAATCGTGGCCGAGTGGGACCAGTTGCTGTGGGTCGATAGCCCGAACACCGCGATGGTGTGGAAGCTGCTGGCCGGTCAGGCGCGGCCGCTGGGGCTGGATGTGTTGGACGCGGTGATCCGCTGCATGCAATCGGAGTGGCCGACCACGGCGGCCGAGTGGGCGGTGTGGTCGCGATGAACGCTACGCAGCTGCTCGCGCGGGCGGTGTCGGCTCCTGCGGTGGCGACGGTGCATGTGGGTCGGCACGTGATGTCCAGCGAGCAGACCGGCCACATGGCCCGCTATGCCGGTAACGGTCGATGGACCGTGGACTACCTGCCGGGTCGTCAGCTGACCAAGGATCAGGCGCTCGCGGCGATGAAGGTCGCGGCAGTGAACTCCGCGACAGGCCAGGAGCGTGAGATCGGCCGGTGGGCCGCCGCGCTGGGACTGACCACAGCGGAAGCGGTCGGCTTGGCGGCGATGCGGGCTGGTGCTGCGGCGGAGCGGGCGATGGGGCTGGACCGGTGATGCGTTCCGGGATCGGCCACATGGTCGGCGCTTTCGCGACGGTGCTGACGGTCGCGGTGCTGACGCTGCTGCTGGTCGTGGCCGCGTTCCCCGGCCATGACGGTTCGGCACCGGCGACGCCGCGCCCGCTGGGCCCGTGTGAGCCGTTCTGCAGTCTGCGCACCACCACCTCGGCGGTTCCGGACGGGGGTGCGCAGTGACGAACACCGAAACGGCCACGAGTGTGCGGGTTTTCCAGCTGCACCGCGACGTCGACGTGACCGGGTTCTCCGGCACGGGTGTGGTCGCTGACGGCGTGATCTGGCCCGACGGCGCGGTGTCGATGCGCTGGCGCGGCGCGGTCCGCACGACCGTCGAGGCGGCCTGCCTTGAGGACATCCAAACCATTCACGGCCACGACGGCGCGACTCGCGTCGTCGTCGGCCGCTTTTTCGACGTGGAAAGGCAGGGCTGATCAGTGGATCGCCGCATCAAGGACCCGGCGCAAGGCGCGGGCGCCGCAGGGGAGTGGAAGGAACTCATCGCGGTCTCCGCGATCGGCACCACGTCGTTGGGGGCGTCGCTGTCGCTGCGGATGGCGCCGTTCTTCGGTGGCCCCGAACAGGACGTTCCGTGGAATCCGCTGTCGCTGGCCGCGCACATGACGGTGATGGGCGATGTGGTGTGGTCGGGTGCGGCGACGGCGTCGGCGTGCTGCCTGGTCGGCGGATCGTTTGCGGCGCTGGGCTTCACGGCGGTGTGCACCCGATTGGTGCGCACGAAGAGCTGGCAGCGCATCGGCAGCGGCAGTGGCCGGCGGCCGAAGCTTGAGCGGCTGCCGATCGATGACCGCGCCCGCTTCATGGGCCGCGGTGCCGCGTTGGCCCCGTTGATGGCTCGCGCCGCCTCGGATGCCGCCAAGCGGCTGAAGGTGGCCTTCCCCAACGCGGAAGCTGCTGCCAAGCAGCGGATCCCGTCCCGGCCTGGGGTGGCGATCGGTGTGTCGATCGAGGGTCGGCAGTGGCTGTTCGGGTCGTTCGAAGACCTCCACGTCGACATCTGGGGACCCCGTCAGGGCAAGTCGACCAGCCGCGTAATTCCGGCGGTGCTGGAGGCAGCGGGCACGGTGATCACGACCAGCAACAAGAACGACGTGGTCACCGCGACGCGCAAGATGCGCGAGGAGATCGGCGACTGTTTCGTGTTCGACCCCCAGCGCATCAACGGTGCGACGGAGCCGTTCAGCTGGGACCCGCTGTCGTATGTGATCCCGCCCGAGCAGCGCCCGGACCTGCCGAAACCGTCTGCCGGACTGCATGTCGTCGAGGACGGCCCGGTGTTCGTCGATGAGCCCCAGGGCATCGGTGACCGCGACGCGGAGCCGCAGCTGGTGTGGGGTGCCGAGGAGCGCGCCGCGCGGCTGGCGGGTCATTTCGCCGACGGCGACGACGGCCAGGACGCCAAGCGCGATGCGTTCTTCGACCCGGCTGGTGAGGATCTGCTGGCGCAGCTGCTGCTGGCGGCGGCGCTGTCGGATCGCCCGATCTCGCAGGTGTGGGAGTGGCTGACCGCCGAGACCAACACCGAACCCGCCCGGATCCTCGACCTCGCGGGCCACCACATGGCCGCCAAGGGTCTGTTCGCGATGTACAACGAGGACCCCAAGCAGCGCTCGGGTGTGTTCGGCACCGCCCGGAAGATGGCGCGGATCATCAAGTCCCCGGATCTGCGGCCGTGGATCGAGCACGGCGAGGGTCGGCGGCGCTTCGATCACCGCTCGTTCGCGTGGTCGGACTCCAACACGCTCTATCTGCTGAGTATGGAGGGCGCCGGGTCGGCGGGGCCGATTCTCAACGCCTTGACCGCCGCGGTGCTGGAGGCGTCCGTGCAGCGCGGTGTCGCCCACGGTGGCCGGTTGCCGACGCCGGTGACCGCGGTGCTGGACGAGGCCGCCAACGTGGTGCGCTGGCGGGATCTGCCGAAGCTCTACAGCCACTACGGATCACGCGGAATCGTCGTGCTGACGGTGTTGCAGTCCTGGGCTCAGGGCGAGCGCTGCTGGGGCCCCGGCGGCATGAAGGCGCTGTGGGGCGCGGCGAACGTGCGCGTGCTCGGCTCCGGCCTGGACGACGTGCCGTTCCTGCGGGAGCGCGCCGAAGCGGTCGGTTCCCACCACGAGCTGACCGGCTCGGTGTCGACCTCCAGCTCCGGTCGCAGTGTGTCGCGCAGCCTCACCGAGCGCCAGACCCTCACCGTCTCCGACATTCAGGCGCTGCCGCGCGGCCGGATGGTCGTGTTCGGCAGCGGTTTCCCCGCCACCTTGTGCGCGACGGTCCCGTTCTGGGATCGCCCCTACGGCGCTCGGGTGAAGGCCGACATCAAGGCCGCTGCCGCTGAGACCGCAAAGGCTGCGGCAGCGCTTTTTCCCGTCCAGCTGCCGCCGGTGCTCGGCGGCGACGAGCAGCGAGAGGAGGGAGCGGCGTGAGCCAGTTCCCCGACGACGGCGAGGACCTGTTCAAGCAGCAGGTCCTGGCGAAGGTCGACGAGATGGAAGCCGCCGACCCCGCCCCGACCGGGCAGGGCGGTCAAGGCGGGGAGGAGCCGCCGCAGCCGTGCTTCCCCAACTACATCGAGTGGGTCACTCATTGGCTGGCCCCGACGTACGCGCGGCACGTGGATGACGACGTCACCTCCAACGCGTGGTGCCCCTGGTACCTCAAGCACCCGGAGGCGACCTCGACGTTCGAGGCGATGTGGCGGGCGTGGGAGCACTACCGCCTCGACGGCAAGACCGGCATCTCGGTGTGGTGGCGCGATCACTGCCACCCGCACATGACCCGGCTCATGGACCCCGCCGGGCCTTTCAAGTTCTGCTCCGTCAAAGGCCACTTCATCAACGGCCAACTCAAGCCGCTGCCGCTGGCGTCGCCCGGCGCGGTCCTGTCGTCCCCGGCCTTCACCGAGGCCGGGGCTGTCTCCACCACAACAACCGGGAGGACAACCCATGTCGGACGCCTTTTCGCCCGCCTCACAGGCCGCTGACGCCATGTCGTCGCTGCGGAGTCGGGCTGAGCTGATCGACGCCATCCACGACCTGTCGCGGCGAACCCGCCACGCGATCGACGACGCTGCGCTCGGGTTGGGCGAGCAGATCCTCGCCGCGGTGCGGGCCGGTCAGGTGCTGCACGCCGATGAGGCCGCTCGCGCCGAGGTCGTGGTCACCGAGCTGCTCGACGGCGCGGATTCGGCCTACGCCTGGGAGCGGGTCGCCGATGCCGAGCTGTACGAGGCGTGGATGAGCGCGCAAGCCGAGAACCCCGCCGCCGATCCCGGCGCGTGGGTCGAGGCCTTCGCCCCCACCACGGATTTCCCCGACGCGATCTGGCTGCGGCCGGTTCAGGCCAGTGGTCACGACTTCGCGCTGACCCGAGAGGCGTTGCGCGCCACGGTCGCTGAGCTGGTCGAGCACGTCGGCACCGACCCCGACCAGGCCGACGGTGGTGCGGCGCGGTGGGAAAGCCAGCTGCGGGAGATGGCCGACGCGGTCGTGTCCACGATCCGCACCAGTGACGTCGTCACCGCCGGTGAGGCGGCGCGGCTGGATCGGCTGGTCGCGGCGGCGGTGAACTTCGAAGACGTGCGGGGGCTGGCGGGGGAGGACACCTGGCAGCTGGCCACCGACCCCGACGCCTACCAGACGTGGCTGACCTCGCGGGCCACGCGGATCGTGGGGCATTTGACCAGCGACCGCAGCGGCTGGACCAACGAGCGAGGTGAGTTCGTCGACGCCGCCGGGCTGCGCCCGTTCCGTCCCGACAGCCTGCACCCGGGCGACTACCAGCTGCTGGACCGCACCGGGGTGGAGCAGGCCTTCGCCCAACTGTGCAGCGCGGCTGACCCGTTCATGGAGCAGACGCTGCTCACCCGGCCGCGTGATCTGCTCGACCGCGGGGAGCTGCGGTTCGTGGAAGCGGCGGAGGCGATCCTGGTCACCGCCCGCGCCACCGACGTACTGACCGTCTCGGAGGCCGGCCGCGCCGAGCGGGTGGTCGCCAGCCTGGCCTCGGGCGAGTACGACGCCGCTCTCGTGCGCGACAACCGCGCCTGGCAGGTGGTCACCGACCCGAACGCCTACCGGGAGTGGGTGAGCACCCGCAACTGCACCGTCGAGGCCGCGGCAGCCCGGGAGGGCGACGTCGAGGCGGTCGAGCGGGACGTGATGGCCGAGCAGATCACCGCGCTGCGCGGCGAAGCGATCACCCACACCGGATCGGCGGCCGACCGGCCTGCGGCGGAGCGGGACTCGCGGCAGCAGGCGGAGGTGGCGATCGCGGCCGGGTGGATCATCGAGAACCCCGCTCTGGCGCCGCAGTTGCTGGCGGGTGAGGACCGCGACGAGTTGGTCACCGCGATCGTCGAAACCGCGCACATGCAGCTGCGGGAGTGGCAGAGCCTGCGCCAGGACTACACCGACCTCCGTCAGGAACTCGCGCAGTTGCGTGCCACGGTCGGCCGGTCCGCTTTCCAGCCGCCCAGCCACGGTGTAGCGCTGGAGTTCCCGGTGCCGGTGAACACCCAGGCCGTGGAGCCCTCGCAGCCGTGGTGGCGCCCGTTGACGCAGGCGCTCGGCGGCGGGCGAAGCGATCGCGGGGCGTCCCGGTGAGCAAGCCGGACCCGAAGACGACGGCCGCGGCTGCGCGGCCGTCGTTCGATCGCATCACCGCAGCCCTGGACGCTCACGCCGTCGCGAACGGCCGCAAGCCTGGTCCCGCATCGTCGTACGGGGAGTGGACCAAGTACCGGTGCCCGTCGCATGACGACCACAACCCCAGCCTCGGGCTGATCTACGACCCGGACAAGCGCAAGACCGTCGTGCGGTGCTTCACCGGCGAGTGCACCGACGAGGAAGTCCTGCACGCCGTCGGCCTGGGTGTGCGGGACTTGTTCGACGCCCCGCGCCGCGGCTTCAGCCACCGCTCCCCCAAGCCGGGGCAGGCTCGCCAGGCCGGTGAGTCCCGCCAGACCGGGCAGCGGGAGAACCGGCAGCAGGGGCAGGGCCGCGAGGGCGGCAATGTCATCCCGTTCCAGTCGCGTCGTGACCGGCTGGGGAAGGTGACCGGCCCGCGCCGCCAAGCCGCGATCTACAGCTACACCGATGAGCGGGGCAACCCGCTGGGTGAGGTTGTGCGGATCCATATCCCGCACGAGAACGGCATCGAAAAGCAGTTCCGGCAGCGCAAATGCGACGCCGGGGGCCGCTGGTCCGGCGGTGGGTTCGCGCCGGTGCTCTACCAGCTGCCCGAGGTGCGCCAGGGCGTCGCCGACGGCGAAACGATCTGGCTGGTCGAGGGCGAGAAAGACGCCGACCGCGCCCGCGCCGCGGGCCTGGTCGCGACCTGCAACGCGATGGGAGCCGGGAGCTTCCGCCGCGAGCACGCCCACCAGCTGCGCGGCGCCGCGCGGGTGGTGATCGTGGCCGACAAGGACACCGCCGGGTACCGGCACGCCGCCCAGGTCGCGCAGATGCTGACCGGCCGCGTGCAGGAGCTGCTCGTCGTGGAGGCCGCGACCGGCAAGGACCTCTCCGAGCACATCGACGCCGGGCACGGCGTGGAGCTGGACGAGTTCGTCCGCGTCGATGCCTCCGTCCTGGCGGGCGCGCTCAACGCACCGCCCGCCGGCCACCTCCACCACGCCCAACCACAGCGGGCAGAGCCGCAACGCCAGCACGCCACCGCACCCGACCCAAGCCCCGCTTCGGAACTTCCCGAGCCGGGCCCCGACTACGAGCACGAGCCGCCGCCGGATCCGGCCGACGACGACATCACCCCTGAGGAGGAAACCCCTGTGAGCGAACACCACGCCGCAGACATCGACCACGCCGCCCGCGAGATGGCCTCATTCACGCGGATGTTGCTGAGCATGATGACCCAGTGGGCGCAGGCCACCGCTGCCCGCCGGATGCGCGAGATGGAGGTGGCGGCACGTCAGGCCGCCGCCGACGCGGAGCTGGCCGCGCAGCGGTTCGAAGCCGAACGCAAGGCGATGCACGCCTCCCTCGATGGCGCCGGGTCGGACAACTGGTGGAAGACCGCCAGCGCCGACGACGTCGTCGAAGCCTGGTATGAGGCCGTCTCTTGGAGCGTGGACGACGCGAAAGCCGAACAGGTCCGCCAGAGCCTGGCGGCCGGGCTGCGCGACCGCTGGAACGTCGACGTCGACGAACTGTCGCGTGGCGGCGACGAGGACGCGGTCGAGCGGATGGTGCACAACGCCTACTCTGACCGTGCGTCGATGAATCGGGCCAGGCTGGCGCAGAAGTACGCGATCAACGCCACCGCCGAAATCCCCACGCTCAACCCCGATCAGCGCCAGGGCGTGTACGCCGCGATCGAGGAGTACACGCAGGCGGCGGCGAAATCGCTGGGCATGCGCCGCAGCTCGACCCCACCCGCGCCGGGTGTGGAGTCCACGCAGGAGGCCGCTCGGGCGCGGGTGCGGTTCCTGCTCGCCGAGGCCGACCAGGCCGCCCAGGACAAGGTGCTGTTCGCGCTGGACTACCTGACCGCCGACCCGCGCGCGGGGATCGGGCAGGCCAACTGGGGTGCCGACGCCGACACCCGCGCGAAGATGGACGCCGCGCTGATGGAGTACCAGGCCCGTCTGGCGCGCGGCGCCGACACCAGCCAGGTCGTCTCCGAGCTGACCCGTCTGGTCGCTGATCTGCCCGAAGCCGACCGCGACACCGCCCGCGCTCGCGGCAAGGCGATCAAAGCCGCACCCGGGCACGAGTTCCCGCCGTTGTGGCCGGACGCGGTCGACAAGGACCAGCTGGGGCAGAAGATCACCGACTACGTGCGGGTGGCTCGTTCCCAGATCGAGGCCGACCAGAATAAGGCCGCCAAGCTGCGCGCGGAGATCGAGGCCGCCGCCAAGGCCAAAGGCTCCGGATTGGCCCCGATCGAACGCGACGCCATCAAGCTCGCGTTGGCCGACGCTGACGCGCCCGGCACCGGCCCGGAAGCGAAAACCGTGTGGGCGGACAAGGAATCCGAATACCGGATCCGCCGCACCGAGGCCCGCGCCGAAGCGCAGCGTCGCGCCGAGGAGACCCGCGCGGCGGTCGTGGCGGCGCTCGCCGCGGCGGGGCATCAGGTCGAGGACGGTCAGGCCAAGGCCTACGAGCCGGTATGGAGCGCGGTCAACCGGTTGACGCGTGACACCACCGACGCGTTCGTCAACGGTGACGCTCAGCCCGATGCGCTGGCCGCCCACCGGCGTGCGCTGTCGGATGCGCTGGACCAGGCCGGGGTCACCGACCGCGATGCGCGTCAGCAGATCACCGCGGTCACCCGCCGGTTGGAGACCGAGGCGATCACCGCGGCCGCGACCGTGCGGCGGCAGAAGACCGATCAGGCCAAGACGCGGGCGACTGTCCCGGGGTGGGACAGTCAGTCGCGCCGGGAGCAGTTGGTGGATGAGCTGACCGCGCTCGGTGTCGACCGCGAATCCGCCACCGCGCTGCTGCTGGCCGACCTCGCCCAAGCCCGCCCTGGCGGCGCGGCCACCGCCCCCGGTGAGGCGCCCAAAGCGCGGCGCACCGCCCAAGGCTCGGGTGTGGACCTCGGACGCAAACGCGGCCAAGGACGGTCGTGAAGCCGCAGGGCTCGCGTCGTTGAACGAGGTGGGTTGTGACCAAGGGGGACATCACCACCAGCAGTAGCGCTGATGACGCGGGCGTGCCGACTTATCCGTGGTTGGCCGCGCCCGCTCATCTGAAGACCCGCCGTCAGCTTCGGGCGGCGGGTCTTCGCCCGAACGGGCAAGACATCGCAGCGTTCATGGTCCGCAAGCGCCGACGCGGTCGCAAACCGCTGGTAGCGCACCTGTTCGACCTGGCCAAGGCCGCGCCCAAGCGCACCGCCAGCTCCGCGCAACTGGACGCGATCCGCAAAGCCACCGCCGAACACCAAGCCCGAGCCGCCGAACGGCACGGCATCAGCCGCGGCGAGCTGCACCGAGAAGTAGATCCCGGCCCGGCCTGGGCCAGCCCAACCCGTATCCAGGGAGGAAAAATCATGTCCGACAACACTGTTCGGCAGCAGCCCGTACCGGTGAGCGCCGATGAGCCACCGCGGTTGGGTGTGCCCGCCGGCCACAGCCAGACGATGGCGTATCTGCTGGCGTCGGTGGCGCTGCGCCAAGCCGAGGAGCAGGCCTACGAGCTCGACCAGGCCGCCACCGACGCCGCGATGGGTCACACCGACGCCCAGACCGACATCGACAGTGCGCGGGTGATGGCCGAAGCCCAGCTCACCCGGTTCAGCTGGGACTCCGGGCGCGAATCGACCATGCAGGCTCTGACCGCCGCGATCGTCTGGCGCTACGACCCGCAGCTGGCGGAGGTGGCCACGCGCCGCATGGACGAGCTGATCAGCCACTACGCGGGCACGTACGGCGTGGTCATCGACGCTGACGAGAACGACGTCAGCATCGACCCGGACTTCGATGCGCAGTGGTGGCAGCGGTTCACCGAGGCCAGCGTCGTCTACGACCGCCAGGCCGCCGCCGTGGACGTCCTGTCGGCGCGGGCACTGGACGCTCGGGTGATGGAGGCGGTGATGGCCTGGCACGGCCAGCCACCGACCCCGGCCAGCGCCGAGATGTATTTGGCCACAGAGAAGTCCCGCCGCGCGCAGCTTTCGGCCGCTCTCGCCGACGCCGGAGCCTCGAACACGGTGCGGTCCGGGGTGGAATTCGTCGTCGACTACCTGCGTGGTGATGTCAGCGGCACCGATCTGACGGACACACCGGTCCTGGTCAACCCCGCGCACGAGGTTCGTGGCCGGGTCGGTGAGCTGCTGGAGCGGTTCGCTGAGCGCGGAGACAGCTTCGCCACGGCCATGGCCCGCGAGGTCGACGTGATGACCCTCGACGACCAGCTGCGGGTGCGGGAAATCGGCATCGCGATCCGCGACGGCCGCGACGACGCGGAGATGGAGCCTTGGCCGGACTGGATCGACCGCGACGAGCTGGCCGACCGCATCCGCGATTTCGCCCGCGACGCCCGCGATGTCACCGCCTACGCCAACGACGCCACCACCGACGGCGGGCTACGGCTGGATGACGACGTTGCGGAGATGATCGCCGGCATGGGCCGCGACCGCGCCGCCATCGGCGCACTGCTCACCAAGGCGGGATTGCACCCGGCGGAGAAGGCCGCGCTCACCGCGCTGGTCGCCGACATCGACCTCGGCCGCGTCGACGACCGCAATCTGCCCGAACTGCTGCTGCTCGACGAACGCACCAAACGCCGCGTCGACCTGCGCCGCCACGGCCACGCCGCCCACCAGATCGCCGCCCGCACCGGCGATACGGTCAAGCAGCTCATCGGCTCGGGCGTGGACATGTCCCCGCGCACCGAACCCGGGTGGGCGCTGGAGACGGTGCGCAACGACATCGACGCGCTGGCCCGCGGCGGGCTCACCCCGGCCCAGCTCACCGAAGCACGCCAGAGCTTCGACACGAACATGGACGGCTTCGGCCGGGCCTTGCGCGGCGCCGGAGTCGATACGCCGACCCGGGTGAAGATCCGCGCCGCCGTCGACCAAGGCGTGCACGCGGCCGGGAAGCACGGCAAGACCCGTGCTGGGCGTGAACAGCACTGGCGCGACCGGCTGTACTCGGCCACCGCCGCCGTTCAACCTCACCACGGTCCTGATACCCGGCCACTGTCGTCGACCTCACGGCCGCGAGTCGACCGCGAACAGGCCACCGCGATGCGGCTGGCCGCCCTCGCCCAAGCCCACCCGTGCGGGACATCCACCGAACCAGCGCAGGCAGCGAACACTCGCCGCACCGCCCACGGCGCGGGCATGGAGCTTGCCCGCAAGCGCGAGCGGGAAGGACGAGCGTGATGCGCCGCCAGCTGCTCCCGTTGAGTCTCGTCACCGCCGCAACCGCGCTGGTCCTCACCGGTGTCCCCGCTGCCGGGGACCCGCCCAGCTCCGACTTCAACCGGTGGCCGGTCGGCACACCCTGCGCGATCGGCCCCGGCCCGCTGGGGCAGATCGTCGACGCCGGCCGCGGGCACCACATCTGCGAGCAACGCATCCCCGGCACCAACTCCTACTACGAGTAACCCACCACACCCATAGGACAACCTGATGACCACAACCACCGCCACCGTGCTCCCGGACTGGGAGCAGATGCTGGACCTCGGCATCCACGCCGCCGAGATCCACGGACCCACCACCGAACCCCTGGAAGCGACGATCACCACGCTGCACAGCGGGTTCCGGCGCCCGCAGGTGTTCGACGTCGCGTTCATGCGGCAATGGCTCGACATCGACGCCCGCACCGCCTGCACCACGCTGCGGATCGCACTGCGGTTCGCCCGCATCCCGGACACCCGGGACGAGGCCCTGCGGCTGCTCGGGCCAGGATGCCGCGACCGCGGCAAGGACCATTTCGTGAAGATCGCCAACGCCACCCGCGAGATCGGCCGCACCGCTCTGTGGGAGGCCGCGACCTGCTGCGACTGCGGGCACCCACTGCTGCGCTACGTCAGCCTGCCCTCAGGTGAGGACGTGCGCTGGTCGTTCTTCCCCGACCTGCTGTAACCGGCACCCCAAGTAAGCCAAGAGGCCCCGCCACGGCGGGGCCTCTTCTTGTTGGTCAACGCGATAATCGGTGGATCAGCGCAGGCAGCGGACACCCGATCATGGCCTCGCGCCGCGTGGCCTCGAGGACCTACTTTCGGCGCGTGTAGTGCACTGCGGCGACGGAAGTCGTCGGGAAATCGAGCACAACCAAGCCCCGGTCGTCGTCCTTACCACCCTCAGGCGGAGCGACCCACACCTGGAGCCAACCGTTGTTGAAGCTGATGTCCTGAGCCAAGATGCCTTTGCCGAAGGCCAGCTCGATACCTTCGATCTGGTCCGGCAGGGCCGCAAGGGCGGCCTCGGTCAGATAGACGAGTGATTCGCTCATGCCGAGCAGAGTAGGCGCAAAAAGCGGCCCTCTGTCCGAATCACGAAGAGGCTCCGCCGAACTGGCGGACCCCTCGTGATTCGGGCTGCTCACACGCTGTAGGAACAGCAGGCCCGCAGCTCACTTCTTCCCGCCGCTGTGGCCACTGGCGGACTTCGCCGCGCTCGACTGAGCACGGGAGGCGAAGCCGGACTTCGCCGAGCTGCTGCCCGGGTTCTTCGCGGCAGCGGACTGGACTCGGGATGCGGCCGCGGTGGTCATCTTGCCGCCGTGGCCCTTCCCACCCGACTTGGACATGACGCACTCCTTTTCGTACCTCGGCCCCCTCCTCCGGGATACGCCCGCCGGGCCCAGCGCGCACCGATTGTCACTCACGCTGAATACGCACGGACCGCGCGAGCAAGTTATGGACTTGGACGGTCTAAGTGAGGGACACCCTCATCGGTGCGCCAGGGCCGGAGGCAAGTTCTCCCGCTGAGGGAGAGCGCGGCAGCACCTCGAGACCCCACCACCACGCCTCACCTGTTGACCGGAGTAAGAGCCCGAGTTGTTGTCGGTGGGCCTGGCTATGGTTGGTCTGGGCAACGCACAGGCCCCTCTCCGAGCCGACCCGGTCCCCACGCGGCCGACACGGCGACCGAGGACAAGACGGCTCCGCCTCAGTGCGACCGCCACTTCCGACGTGATCACCTGCTGCCCAGGCTGACCTCGCGGAGTGCGTGGGACTTCGCTGGAGGACAACCTGATGACGCGCAACAACCACACTCGCCGTCGTGACGTCCGGGCCTACATGGCTCGGCACGGCGTGACCTACACCCAGGCGCTGAGGGCGCTGGCAGCCGAGGTCCCGCCCGAAGATCAACCGGCACCGTCATCCGCGAGTCTGTTCCGGGTGCGCCCTGCCGACCGGGGAGGTCCCAGCCTGCCCGCGGTTGTCACCGGTGAGCACGACGTCAATCCCGTGTGCGGTCACTGGCTGGGTAGCCGGTGCGACGGCTGCGGCATGTGCACGACCTGCGACGGCTGCTACTGCACAGAGTTGCGCCGCGAAGCCGAGGATGCCGCCTGGATCGCTCGGCTAGAGCGTGAGCACGCCGAGCACCTGGAGGCCCCCGATGAGGACTGCGGCCGATGCGAAGACGACCGCGCCCGGTCGAAGGACTTCACCGAGTGCCCGACCTGCCACAAGCCGCTGCAAGGCTTCTGGCACTTCCGCGAGCACTGCCCGCCCTACTGCTACCGCGACAACCCGCACCCGCCCGGCCTGGACTGGTCATACCTGATCGGCAAGCGCATCACCATCGACAACCATTGGTGCTACCAGGGAAAGATGGCGCAGTACGCGGCGGCATGGACCGGCACCGTGACCGGCCGCTGGAAGCATCCGGACACCGGCGCCGAGACCGACTACTACGAACTGCTACTCGACCCGAACGTCGCGCAGCCGCGGACCGACCTCACCACCACCGCGTTCGATCCGCGCGAATTCACCATCACCGAGCACTGAGCCCGGCAGCGCCACCCGCCGGGCCTGCGTCATCTGTCCCGGCGGGTGGCCCTTACCTCGGTATGTCCAGAGTCACAGGTGCAGGTCGGGGTCCATGCGCTGGTGCAGGATCCGCACGACGGCCACCACGCCGTCCTCGGTGATCCGGTAGTACAGGGTGTGTGACCCGGCGGGCAGGCGCCGGTATCCAGGCCGCAGTTCCTCGCAGGCCCGGCCGATGCCCGGCCTGTCGGCGACGCGCTCGATCGCGTGCCGGAGTTCGTTCACGTAGTCCTCGGCCTGCTCTGGGCCCCATTGCTGAAGGGTGTGATCCCAGATCTCCTCGAGGTCGGCGCGGGCAGCGGGATACAGCAGGTACCGGCTCACCGCGGGCGAGCCTGGGCGCGCTTGCGGGCCAGGAACTCCTCGAAGTCGAACGGCTCAGGTTCCCCGCTGCGCTCACCCTCGATGAGGGCCTGGCGCAGCGCGGCCATCTGGGTTTCGCGGTCCTCGAGCAGCCGCAGCGCCGAGCGCACCACATCGCTCGCCGACCGGTACCGGCCGGAGGCCACCTCGGCGTCGATGAAGTCGCTGTAGTGCGCGTCCAAGCTGAACGAGGTGTTCCTACCCATAACCTGGAGGGTACCAAGAATTGGTAATGACTGC
Organism: Nocardia sichangensis; assembly: GCF_047200615.1. Taxonomy (NCBI): domain Bacteria; kingdom Bacillati; phylum Actinomycetota; class Actinomycetes; order Mycobacteriales; family Nocardiaceae; genus Nocardia; species Nocardia sichangensis. The sequence goes on along the minus strand of NZ_JBJZOK010000046.1, from coordinate 16,020 downwards.
CCGGCGGTCGCTCCTGCCGTGGAATTCACCGGCCGGAGCGTGTCTCTATGTGAAAGAGACATGTATGCCTATTGATCATGACGACAGTCGTGACATCGTTACGGCTATCCGTCATGGTCATCGCCGCGCCGGCGTCCCCCTCGCTTGCGCGGGTCCGGGGTGGCGCCGTGCCGTTGCCGGTAGTCGCGCTGCCGACAGGTCGGACTGCAATGCCGCGCATCGGCCCGTAGCCGGTTGGCCCCGGGATAGATTCGCCAGCCGCACCCCGGGCAGATGATCCCGACCTCCGGCATATCGGGATCGTCGAAGGTGCGCTGTGCGGTGGTCAGCATCATCGCGTACGTCCGGCCGAACTTCTTGCGGAATCGGTACGCGCGGGCGACGCAGGCCGCAGAGCAGTAGCGGCGTCTCGGGTTGGCGTCGCGGGGCAACGGGGTCCGGCAACTCACACAGCGGCGCGGCCGGGACCGGCGGACCACTCTTCGATTCTTCCCCGCTCGGCTGCTCGGTGCATCCATGCGGTACCAGGTGATTCGGCGTCGCTCTGTCCAAATCTCCGAAAAGTCGCGCTACGGATTTACCGCAGATAATGACACATTATCTGCGGTAGAGTGGGCTCGGGCTGCTGCGCGACGTGGCGCGACACCCGCGCCCCGCCGGGGCGGCTCGGCAAATTATCTGCGGTAGATACGGGTAGAGCGAGGGAGACACCGATGAACCGAACGGCGGAACGCTCCACGCCCGGCCCGCGGGCGGCGGTGCGGCGTGGGTGAGTCGCGGGTGGTGCGCCCGCTGCGGGCCGGGATCGGTCTCGACGCCGCGGTCCAGACCTATCTGCAGACGGTGACCGCCGCCAACACCCGCCGCGGCTACCGCACCGCCCTGGACGCCCTTGTCTCCGAGTTCGGCGCGGAATGTGATCCGGCGCTGCTGGATCCGGACCGGGTCGCTGCCTGGTTCCGCACCCGGTGGGGTGGAGCGTCGGCGCAGACGTTCAACGTGCGGCTGGCCGCGCTGCGCGGCGCGTGCGACTACTGGCGGGAGCAGGCCTGGCTGGTCGGTGACCCGCTAGTGCGGTTGCGGCCGCGGTCGGTGCCCGCCGACCGCAGCCGGGCGCTGACCCGCCTAGAGGTCACCACGATCCTGGGCATGGAGGCGGGCCTGCGGGAGCGGGTGCTGTGGCACATGCTCTACGAGACCGCCGCGCGCGCCGAGGAGCTGCTGATGCTCGACGTGCCGGATCTCGACACCGCCAACCGGTGCGCCCGCGTGCGCCGCAAGGGCGGCGCCACCGACGTGGTGGCCTGGCAGACCGGCACCGCCCGGCTGCTGCCCCGCATGCTCGCCGGCCGCCGCAGCGGCCCGCTGTTCCTCACCGACCGCAAAGCCAAACCGCACGTGGCCGTAGCGGATATCGACCCGGGCAGCCACCGGGCCCGGCTGTCGTATCGGCGCGCGGCCGAGCTGTTCGAGCACCACACCGCCGAGTTGCCCGGCGGCCCGTTCACGCTGCACCAGCTGCGGCACTCCCGGCTGACCCACGCCGCCGAAGACGGTGCGTCCACACCGATGCTGATGACCCTGTCCGGGCATTCCTCGGTGCGGTCGCTGGCGAAGTACGCCCGCCCGTCGAAAGAGGCGCTGCTGGCCTGGCAGGCCGCCACCGACCCCGCGGCGCGGCGCCGCCGCTGAGGACGCGCGATTCCAGCCAGGGCCGCCGCCGACGAGATTCGCGCCGTCCGGCGGCGAAGGACGAATGCCTGACTGTGGAGGCGTGCAGGCCAGCGAGCCGTGAGGAATCTGTCGGATCTGCTATTTATCCTGGTAGGGAGCCTACAGCGGCATGTGATGCAGTTCACAAATTAAGTTTGTCGTTTCGAAGCTGTCGATCGACTGAAGGGTGAGGGCTCGTCCTGAGCCACGATCCAACCCGAACTAAGGAAAGCACATGACCGACAGCCGAGATCCGAAGAAAGAAGACCAGGAGCAGGCGGGCGCGAAGCACTCTGCGGCTCGAACTCGTCCGATGACGCCGCTGGAACGGCAGATGACCGCAACCGTGCGGCAGCAACTCGCTCTCGCCAAACCCGCGCTGGATCTCGCCGAGGCCGCTCGTCGCCGCCTCTCCGGTATTCAGCCCGTCGGTGCAGGAATCGCCGAGGATGCCCGTCGGAAGCTTGCCGGAGCCCAGTCCCTGTCCAGTGCCGGAGGAGCGGTTCAGCAGGCGGCGGCTACGGCCGCGCAGTCGATCAAGTCTCCGGCCGCGGCCGGCCTGCGCGAGATGATGAACGAGAAAATGCGCGGCGCCATCCTCGGCCCTGAGATCGACGTATCCAAGCTGATCGGCCCGGCGATCGACACGTCCGAGTTGTTCGGCCCGGCGATCGACACATCCAAGTTGATCCCGGCGATCGACACGTCCAAGTTGATCCCGGCGATCGACACGTCCGAGCTGTTCGGCCCCGCGATCGACACGTCCAAGTTGATCCCGGCGATCGACACGTCCAAGTTGATCGGCCCCGCGATCGACACATCCAAGTTGATCCCGGCGATCGACACGTCCAAGTTGATCCCGGCGATCGACACGTCCAAGTTGATCCCGGCGATCGACACGTCCAAGTTGATCGGCCCCGCGATCGACACGTCCAAGTTGATCCCGGCGATCGACACGTCCAAGTTGATCGGCCCCGCGATCGACACATCCAAGTTGATCGGCCCCGCGATCGCAGCATCCGGGAAGTTCTACGAGGACATCGCGGCGAGGGTGAACGCGGCGCTGCCCAGGATCGATCTGAGCGCGTTCGCCGCGGTGACCCGGGTCGCTGATATGGCCACCGCGATGGTGCGTCCGGTGCGCGCTCTTCAGGATTTCTCCATCCAGTTGCCGCACATCGCAAACCTGGTTCATGACGCGTGGAGCGAGCTGCGGCAGACCGTCACGTCTCTGCTCGGGTGCTGGACGCAGCTCTCCGAGATCGGCCACATGGTCGCCGGATTCGGTCGTCGTGCGGCTCTGCGAGCACGCGCGGCCGCGTTGCACGGCGACCACGCGGCTGTCGCCGAATTCGCGAAGGTCTGGCTGGGTCTGAAGAAGGTCGGCGAGCGTGTCCTCGAAGCGGTGATCGCCGCGTTGTTCGACCCGACGTGGGAGCAGGTCGATCCCGGTCTCACCCTTCCCACCTTGAACAAGATTAGGAAGCGCGAGGCGCGTGGACACGTCCACCTGATCGGTTCCAAGGCCGGCGGAAAGGAGCTGCGGGTCTACTCCCTGAACATGGATATCACCCTGGCTTCGGGCGAGGTTGAACCGCTGTGGTCACTGCTGGACGGTCCCAGCCCCGAGCCGATGCCACTGGAGGGGTTCGACGATCCGGTGGTCGAGCGAGTGTTGGGCCAGTTGGACCCGGTCGAACGTGCCATCGCGACGACCTGGTGCGGTGGTGCCGGGATTTCATGGGGTGAGGCTGCCGTCGAGTGCGGCCAGCCAGCTGAGAAGGGCGTGTCGGTTTCGCGCAAACTCCGGCGGCTCGGCCGCCGATTCCAGGAGCGACAGCAGCAGCGAGCGAGCTGATTCGGCCTTGCCCACCGGTCTGCGAAGGCCGGGGATGCGCCTAACATCCCCGGCCTCACCACTTCAGTCTGGCGCAAGGACCGGATCCGGTGGGGTGGAACCTGGTACCTCGAAATCTAGGCCCACCGACAATATGGATGCGCAGACAGCTCTGACGTCGCGGCATAGTCGCGTCTCGAATCCGGGGCGTGTCTACGTCTCCGAGGTGGTGGGTACGAGCGAGTCGGCCCGAACGGTGAACGGATACCGGCCGGGACTGTCCTCGAGCACGGATTCGACGAGCGCGTAGCCCTCCTCGTCGAGTTCCAGGACCTCGAACACGGAGACCCCGTTCGCGACCAAAAGCACCCTGTCACCGACCTGAACCATGACCGCGAGCCTATCCCGCCAGACCGACCAGTACGTGACATGATCGGAAACGTGTTCGAACCTCCGCGCTTGGTCTACCGTCTCAGTGACGGGCGGGTCGTCGAACCCGGGGGTCTGTACCGACTGCGCAACGGCCGTTGGGCCGAGCCGTGGCCCGAGGCCTGCCCATGCTGCGGGCAGCGGTTCGGCCCGAGGCGGATGCTCGTCGGGTCCCTGGCCTGCTTGCAGGTCGGCGGCGTCCATCGCCTCCACTGGTGCGTCCGGTGTGGTCACGTCGTCTACACCCCGCCGGTCGCCCCGAACTGCGAGCACCCGACGACACGCTCGACCTGAGCGAGGTCAGCTGGCGAGATCCAGTAGGTAGCCGGGCGGGTCCTCGTCTTCGGCGGCGCCGCAGTAGCAGGTCTGGGTGCAGTCGGTGCACGTCGAGCAGCCCAGGCACCACGCCGACAGGTGATGGCCGCACTCGGCGTTCCATTCCGCATCGAGGGTGACTGGGTGCGGGATGAGTGGACCGCCCTGGTCGTATGAGCGAGGCTGCATAACTCGAATGGTCACCCTGAGCACCGACAGGTTTTCCCACGTCGTCCCCGGGGTCCTTCGTGGCTGCGGCGGGCTACCCCTGGCCACCGACCCTGGCCAGCTGCTCCGCAAACGGCGGCGCGGCTACTGGTCGTTCTGGTGCCGGGCGATGTGCTCGCCGTCTTCGGTCATGAGCACGACCGGATCCTTTTGGACGTCGAGTACGCCGGTTCCGTCGGGAACCACCGCGACGATGTCGCCTTCGCGGTTCAGGCCCCACAGCAGTACCGGCGAGGTGAGGCCCGGCGGGTCGGAGTTCTCGTGCACGACCCGCGCCCCGCCACCAGGCGCGATCTGCGTGATGTCCACGCTCCCGAACCATTCGAAGTTCTCGAGGTGGGAGAACCCCGGCTGGGTTCGGGCGGTCACGAGGTAGCCCTTGGAGTGAGCCACCAAGGCGTCGCCCTCGGCGTCCCAGGCAACCACTTTCCGGTGCGCCACTGAGTGGCTTCCTTTGAAAATGGCGTAGATACCGCCTGTCTCCGGAATCATCGCGCTCCTCTTCCCCTAGCCGAATCGCCTCTGCCGCATCGCTATTACAGATCCAACTACACCCGATCCACACCCGTGGACCCTGGGCGATTGTCGTCCGTTCGGTGGCGTGTGGTCTGTTTTCTGTTGCGCGACAGTAGATCTCGTGTCGGCTCGGTGTGTCACACTCGCGATCGTTCGTGGCGGTGCGGGATGGCCGCCTTCTGTGTTCGCCCCGGGTTTCAGGGAGGGATCGTTCTCATGGCACACATCTATGCGTTCCAGCTCGGCAACGAGGACCTGTTCAAGATCGGTAAGACCTCGAACAGTCTCGAGCAGCGCCGCAATCAGTTGCAGACCGGATGCCCGTCGACGTTGACGCTGTTCCGGTCGGTGTCGACGAAGACCAGTGCGGAGGCGCTGGCGGGTGAGCACTTCATCAAGCAGCGCTACGCGCTGCGGCTGGTGCGCCCGCGCAGCGAGATCTTCCGGTTCACTCCGGCGGAGGTGGTCGGGGTGCTGGCGGCCGCGCAGGAGTACATCGAGCAGGAGCTGCCGCGTGAGCAGGCCGACAAGGCAGCGGTGGCCGAGCTCGAGGCCGTCACTCCCGACGAGGAGGTGCTGGAGGCGACGGCGGACACGGCGATGCTGCACCGCCAGCTGCACGACATGCTGGTGGAGAAGGCCCGGCTGGAGAACCAGGTGAAAGACGCCGAGAACGAGATCAGCCGGTTGACCTCGGCGTTGAAGATCGCGATCGGCAAATCCAGCGGCATCGACGGAGTCGCGATGTGGCGCATCGGCAAGTCCCGCGCGAAGTTCAACGCCGAGCGGCTCGCGCAAGAAGCGCCCGAGGTGCACGCGCAGTACCTCACCCTGCAGTTCGACGGCCCGAAGTTCAAGGCCGATCAGCCCAAGGAGTACGAGAAGTACATGGACACCACCCCGGTGCGGGTATTCGAGCTGCTCGACGAATCCTGAAACTACCTCGCGACGCCTGGAAGCTCGCCCGGTCCAGTGCGGACCGTGCGAGCTTTCATGCTTTCGGATCCGCACCCTGATCAGCTGAGGACGCCTCGACTGCCGCCAGTCGGGGGTGTCGGTGTGCCGGTCGATACTGGCCCTGGACGCTTCGCGGAGCGCGAGAATGTAAGGCGCGCAGGGGAACACACAGGGAGGGACCTCATGTCGGAGACCTACGATTCGGAGCGGGTCGCCACCGTGCGGGCCGGGGAGCCGTGGCTGACCGCGGAGTGCCGCCGCCTGGTGGAGCAGGTGCGCGCGGGCAAACAGGTGATGGAGCTGGCCGCCAAGTTCGGCCGCACCGATACCGCGATCCGGGCCCGCTGCCACATGCTGCTGCCACTGCAGCGACGCGCCGAACACAACAGCAAACGGCTGGCCGTGGAACTGCTTGGCCTCGAGCTGCACGACAATCCCGGATACGACTGGGAACAGCAATTACGCGACCACGCCGCCGCGGCGGGCAAGCTGTACTGGAGCGAAGCCATGGACCAGGCGCTGCTGGAAGGCTGGCAGCGCGGCGCGAGCTGGGATGAGCTGGTCACCGCGACCGGCGCCACCGAACGCGAAATGGCGCAGCGACTCAAACGCCGCGGACTCGTCGCCAGCCAGCAAGAAATCCTCGACCGCATCGGACCCATCGGATACACCCGCAACGACCAGAACCCCACTGACCTCGACGACATCCCGCTATGGGTGCTCGTCGTCGCCGGCCTACGCTCCCAACCTCCCCACGTGTCCCTGCACACCCGCCGCTCCGGCGCCGAGAGGACCTTGAACGGAGTCGTCACCCAGCACCTCGCCGATGGCGGCAGCACCGTCGACCTGAGCATCACTATCGTCCCCCGCACCCCAACAACCCGATGACCGACCTCGAGTCGCGCCACTACAGCGAAACGGCCCCGGAACCTTCGCTTGAGCGATTCCGGGGCCGTTTTCGCTGGCGTCTGGTCAGTCGAGGTACCGCCAGTGGATCCGGGTGACAACCGTGTCCGGGGTGCAGCCGGTGTGGCTGCGGCAAAAGAACTCCACGAACGCCTCCGGAGTCATGTCCGGGAAACCCTCGGCCTCGACATCCTCAGGAGAGATGAGAGCCAGGCGCTCGCGGCGCACATCGACGACTTCGACATCGACGATGCGCACGAGCGGCTCGCCGGCCCGGCGGCCCATGACCTTGCGGCACAGAGTCAGGCGGGTACCTGGGGTGAGGTACTGCCAACCCATGCGGCGGGTCACGGTCTTGCGGCGCTCGCGGACAGCGTCCTCGGTCAGCGACACCGACATCAGCCTCGGCATGACGTGCTCCTGTTCTGCGGGAATTCGTTCCAGATCCGGCCGTCGAGTTCGCGGCCGGCCGACTTCGGGGTGCGCCCACCCCACTGCTTGAAGAAGAACGCCGTCCCAGCCGCCACGCACTGGTCGCGCAGGTCGCGTACCCAGTCCGCGTGCATCGGCCGGGCGTTCGGACCGGATTCGCCGCCGACGATCACCCAGTCGATCTCCGGTGTGGGTCGCCAGTCGGCGCACTCGCCGCGGCAGGCGCACTCGAAGCGGTCGCCGTCATCAGGCCAGCGGCACCCGCACCCGCCGGGGCAGGTGCGGGTGAACAGGAACCGGTCGAGGTCGATCGGCCCGAGCAGCGGCTCGCACGACAGGAATCGCACCGCCACACCAGCAGTGGCGATCAGGTCGGTGATGCGGTGGGTGGTCGCGCCGTTCTCGACGCTGGTGCCCAGCCACAGGTTCGGCGGGAACTCCAGGCCACGTTCGGCCAGCCGCCGCGCCCGCGACGGCCGTTTGGTCAGCACCTGGTAGGTGTGCTGCGGGGTGGCGCGGATGACGTCGAACACTTCTCGCACGAAGTCCTCATCGACGTGCGCGTGGAACAGATCCGACATGGAGTTGACGAACACCAGCCGCGGCGCCCGCCAGCGCAGCGGGATCGCCAGCGCGTCCGGGTGCATGGTTACCGCGAACCCGGGCCCGGAGGTGCGCGGATCACCGTCGCGCTGGTACTTGTCCGATCCCATGGCCTTGAGCCGCTTGGCCATCGCCAGGGCGTAGCAGTTGTCGCAGCCCGCGCTGATGCGGTCGCAGCCGGTGACCGGGTTCCAGGTGGTCTCGGTCCATTCGATGCCGGTCATTTCAGGTTGTGTCCTGTCTTCTGGTTGTAGATGGTCCGCTGAAGATTTGGTGCGCGAGGATCACGGCTGGCCCCGGCAGTCGGTGTCGGGACGCTCATGCGATCGCCTCTGCGGCGTGCAGCACCGCACGCAGCCGTTGCCCGATCCAGGCACCGACCGCCGGGGAGACGGCGTTGCCGAATCCGTCGACCTGGTCGCGTGCGGTCCCCCAGACGACGAACTCGCCGGTGTGGCCGGGGAAGTCGGTGTCGAATCCGCAGCCGCGGCCCACTTCGTGGGCGGCCATCACGCGGAAGTAGCAGTCCTCCAGCGCGAGATCGGCCAGCGCAGCTCGCCATCCGGCGGTGAGAAGGCCCGTGGTATCGCGGGAGGTCAAGGTCCCGAACGGGTCGATGACCGGGTGTGGTGCGGTCTCGGTGCCCGAGGGCCCGTTCTGCTTGTACCAGCCGCCGAACAGCAGGGCCTGCGACGCGGACGCGGTGATGGTGCCCAGTGGGTCCGCGACCGGGTGGGCGCGGTACTTCGCTTCGTCGATGGCGCCGTTGTTCTTGATCACCCCGGCGGCGGTGAGCACACCGGGGATCTGCTCGGAGGTGACAGTCGGCATCGCTTCGGCGTAGGTGGTCGGCAGCGTGTTCTTCCGGAACGGCACCACTCCCGTCGAGAGCAGACTCAGCGTCTGTGAGCCGCCCTGGGTGGGCAGCGGGTCACCGGCACCGCGCGGTGCGCCCTGGAAGTTGTTGACCGCCAGCAGCACCGCCTTCTCGTGGGTGGAGGTCACGGTGTCCATCGGGCGGCTCAAGTGCTGGCCGTCGCCGTTGTGGCGGTGCGCGGCGAACACGTGCCCGGTCGACAGCAGCGCGGTTTCCTGCTGGCTGGTCTGGGTGGCCAGGGGCTGGCTCAGGGTTCGTTCGGTGCCGTGCACGCTCTTGGCGGGCATAAGGATTGCCGGGAATTCGGCGAACTTCGCTCGGCAGCGTTCCGCGCGCGCCATCGTCGCGGGCCGCAACGGGCGCTTGCGGTCCCCGATCCGGGTGCCCAGGTTGGTGAGGTCCAGCGCGTGCAGTGACGGTGTCATCGTCGGCACGACCTCGCGGTGGCAGCGCGGGCACCGGTAGTTGTACTGGGTGCCGTAGCGGACCGCGCCGGTCGGCGGCACTCCGGTCTTCCACGACCACACCGCTTCCACGACCTCGTCGCAGTGCCCGCACCGCGTCAACGGCCGATGATCCAGGTCCGGCGCCGGGAGGCGACGATCCCAGAAAACGATGTACAGACGATCCCTGCTCTGCGGTACCCCGAAGAACATCGAGTTCAGATACAGGATCTTGTGCTCGTAGCCGAGGTTGCCGAACGCGCGCAGCCACCACCGGTACGTCGACCCGTCACCGACCTTGCGGCGGCCCGGAATCGCCGGACCCCATGAGGTGAGTTCGGTCGTGCACTCGACCAGGATCATGCGCGGACGATTCCGATCCGCGTAGTGCAGCACGCAATTGGCGGTCGCGCGGTCCCGCTCGGAGCGGGTCACGCGATCCTCGTAGTCGGGGTCGTCGAGGTCGAACAGGCTCACGCCCTGCTCGTAAGCCTTCTGCGTGTTCGCCTGACTGTGGTTCACACACGACACCCCCGCCACCAGCAGATCCGCGGCGGGCAGGTCCCGCGCAGAGTGATAGTCCGCCGCATCCGGGTCGACGAGATCGGCGATCCAGTGCTGCGCGTGCGGGTGATTCGCCTCGTGAACCTCGACTTTGTAGGTGTTGTGGTTGGCCGCCAGGATCGTGGTGAATCCGGCCATCTCGATTCCCCTGGTCAGACCACCGAACCCCGAGAACAGATCCACCGCGACCAGATCGTCGTGGCGGAACCGGCGACGACGAGTCGCGGGCCGATGCGTAGCGGTGCGCGGCCTGGTCGAGTCACGTCGGGACATGAACCCCTCCTTGCAGTTTCAAAACTGTGCAGTAATAAAACTGTACAGTGCGACTCGGGAGGCTGCTACAGTTTTGACACTGCAAACCTGTCCTAGACTCGTCGGCGATGCCGTGAAGCCCTGACAGAAAGCGACTTCCGAATGCCGCCCGACCCCACCCGGACCCGGCCGGTCGAAGACCTCGACCTGGCGGACCGATCCGCGCAGATCCGCCAGGCCCGCGCCGACGGCGAGCAGCTCCCCGCCGGCCGCCTCCTCGGCCTGCCGGAACTGCCGAACGGGGACATGTGGGTCGACATCGCCGGGGTCGAGGCGATCACCGAAATCCCCTCCCGCACCGTCACCGGCTGGTTGGCGCGTGGCGGGCCGAAGAAAGCCCCCTTCCCCGCCCCCCACCGCATCCTGTATCGCCTCTACTGGCCGCTGTCGGTCCTCGAGACCTGGCACGAGGACTACGCGCGCGGAGCCTGACCGGCCACGCGCCACTGGTAAGAGCGTTATCCCGTTGGCTACCGCCAGATTTGCGCTGCTGGACTTCACGGGCCTAGTCGAGGCCGCTATATGGCTCGGGATTCCTACTGCATCACAGCGAAGCGGGTCCGCCACCGCTGTGCGGCCGTTCGGTCCCGACGTCGATCGAGTGGGCGTCTACAGGAGCACGATCAGCGCGAAGATGACCACCGCCGGCGGAACCAGCCAGATCCAGCGCATGTCCAGAGGTTTGACATACGGCAGAGGCGGCCGCGCGCCGGGGACCGGCTCTGACGGAGGGAGAGGCTCGGGTCGCCAGTACGGGCACGTCGGGGTCGCGTGGACCGCCGCGTAGCACCGTGGGTTATTGCAGGGATAGCCCAGGTCGTAGCGGAACTGGTCGAAGCGGTCCATACCGCACATCATCACCCGCGGCACCGACGACTGCGGCGAAAAGGCTGGGGTTGGAGCCCTATACGTAGCCGTGTGTTGCCCGCCCGCAGGACGGGCCGTCTCGGCGCGGCGTGGGCGTGGGCGGTGAGGCTTCCGAGCAGTCGGTAGCTCACACCTCCAGTGCTCACACCCAAACCCTCTACCCCCGCGACCTCACTCGCTGTTCCTCCCCCAAACCCACTCCGACCAGCGCACTTCCACTCATCTGCGCTATCCTCTACCTACCACCCTTCGAACACATGTTCACACCTTTTGCATTCATGGGCACACCGGCTGTGTGTGGTCTGACCTGCAACGTCCGATTCGTCCGTACCGTCGGTTATGTGATGTCTCCGCACAGGCTCAGCGCGGACGCTGGTGTCGACTACTACACGAGATGCGTTGCGGTGCACGACGGCCATGAGCGGGGCCGTGCGAGCCTGTCGGACTACTACTCCGATCGCGGTGAGGTGCCGGGGATCTGGCTTGGTTCGGGCCTGGTCGCGTTCGACGACATCACCGCCGGAGACGCAGTCGACGAGAAGCAGATGGCCGCCCTGTACCGGGAGGGTCGTCATCCGAACGCGGAGGCGATCATCGCTGCCCGCCTCGCGGCCGGGGACTCCGCGGCCGCCGCCCGCAAGGCCACACAGCTGGGGCGTCCGTTCTACCAATTCAAGGTGCCCGAGGGCAGCTTCCGCCACGTCGTTGCTCAGCAACTGGAGGCGTGGAACGTCGCGGCGGGCCAGGCCGAGGACGCGCCCGTGCCCAAGGAGGTGCGCGAGGAGATCCGCACCCGGGTGGGTCGGGAGATGTTCACCCAGGAGCACGGCCGCGCGCCTCACGAGGGGCCGGAGCTGACCGACTGGATTTCGCGGCATTCTCGTCCGGAGCGCCGGGCCGTCGCCGGGTTCGACCTGACGTTCTCGGCAGTGAAGTCGGTGTCGGCGGTGTGGGCGTTGGCGCCACGCGAGATCGCCGAGAAGATCGAGGCCGCGCACGCTGCCGCCATCGCCGACGCGTTGGCCTACCTCGAAAAACACGGCTGCTACACGAGGTTGGGCACCGACGGCGTCCGCCAGGTCGACACCGAGGGCATGATCGCGACCGCGTTCCTGCATCGCGATTCCCGCGCCGGTGACCCGAACCTGCACACCCACGTCGTGGTGTCCAACAAGGTCCGCACCCTGGACGGACGCTGGCGGGCACTGGATGGCCGGATGGTCTACCAGCACGCGGTCACCGCCAGCGAGATCTACAACGCCCGCCTCGAGCAGCATTTGAGCGACGCGATCGGCGTCCGGTTCACCGACCGTCCCGCCCGCGACGCCAGCAAGCGCCCGGTCCGCGAGATCGCTGGTGTCGTTACCGAACTGATCGAGCTGTGGTCGCAGCGTTCGACCAGCATCCGCGCCGAACTCGCGACCCTGACCCGCCAGTTCCAGGCCAAGCACGGGCGCGCGCCGATCCCGGCCGAGGTCTGGAAACTCGCCCAAGTCGCCACGCTCTCTACCCGGGCCCGCAAGCACGAACCCCGCGCCTTGGCCGAGCAGCGCGCCGCCTGGGAGCAGGAAGCGATCGAGCTGCTCGGTTCCCGCGCCGCGGTCGAGGAGCTGCTCACCGACACCCTCGCACCCGGCAGTCTCGAGCTGCCGGAGGTGGATGAGGCGTGGATCGAGCAGACCGCGCGCCGCGTCGTGGACACCGTCGCCGCACACCGCGCCACCTGGAAGCTCAACCACATTCGCGCCGAGACCGAGCGCCAGCTGCGCGGCCAGGTCAGCACCCGGCAGTGGGCGCAGGTGGCGGAGCGGGTCGTCAAGGTGGCGTTGTCCGAGCCGTGTTCGATCCCGCGTGGTGTGCCGGATCCGGTGCCCGCGGTCGGTGTGCTGCGGCGCCGTGACGGCACCAGCGTCTATACCACCGCCGACTCCACCCTCTACACCGCCCGCGCGATCGTGGACGCCGAACAGCGGCTCATCGCCGCCGCCCACCTCGACGGCGGCCGCACCATCCCCGCGGCGGCGGTGCAGCTGGCGCTGGTGGAGTTCGCCGCCAACAACCACGGCCGCACCCTCAACCCCGGACAGCGCGCGCTCGTCGAGGGATTCGCGACCTCCGGGGCGCGGCTGCAGGTCGCGATCGCCCCGGCCGGAACCGGGAAGACGACCGCGATGCAGGTGCTGACCCGCGCGTGGACCAGCGAGGGCGGCGTCGTGCTCGGTCTGGCGCCGACCGCGGCGGCCGCGGCGGTGCTGGGTGAGGAGATCAACGCCCCGACAGCGACGATCGACATGCTCACCGCCCTCATCGACGACCCCATCACGATCTTCGACCCCGATAGCCCCGTCTGGCTGCGGCGCATTGATCACCGCACGTTGGTGATCATCGACGAGGCCGCGAAAGCCTCCACCCGCCAACTCGACAGCGCCATACGGTTCCTGCTCGCCCGTGGCGCCAGTGTCCGCGCGATCGGCGACGACCAGCAGCTGGCGGCTGTGGCCGCCGGTGGCGTGATCCGCGACATCGCCCACACCACCGAAGCCCTCACATTGACTCAGGTCATGCGGTTCACCGACGCTGGTGAGCGCGCGGCCAGTCTCGCGCTGCGCGAGGGTGATCCGGCCGCGATCGCGCACTACGTCGACCACGACCGCGTCCACGTCGGCACCATCGGCACGGTCGTCGAGGATGCCTTCCAGGCGTGGGCCGCCGACACCGCCGCCGGCCGCGACTCGGTGCTGCTGGCACCCACCCGCGACCTGGTCACCGAGTTGAACACCCGGGCCCGCGACGCCCGCCTGGCCCGCGACCCCGCCGCCCACGCCCGGCGGGAGGTCACGCTCGGTGACGGGCTGGCCGCCAGCGTCGGTGACATCATCACCACCCGCCGCAACGCCTATCGGATGCGGATCTCCGCCACCGACCACGTCCGCAACGGCTACCGCTGGAGGGTGCGGGCCGTCCACCCTGACGGGCGGATCACGGCCGCGCACATCGGATCCGGGCGGTTGATCACCCTGCCCGAGGACTACGTCGCCGACTACACCACCCTCGGCTACGCCACCACTATCGACGCCGCCCAAGGCTTGACCGTCGACACCGCGCACACCGTGCTGGTCGGTAGTGAGTCCCGCCAGCAGGCCTACGTCGCGCTCACCCGCGGCCGCCACGAAAACCACCTGTACGTCGCGACCGCCCACGACGGCGAGGACACCGCACCCGAAACACTGGATGCGCTCCACCCCCCGACCGCCCTCGACGTGCTCACCGGCATCCTCGGCCGTGACGGCGCCCAGGTCTCCGCCACCACCGCCCAACGCCACGCCGAAGATCCCCGCGCCCAGCTCGCCCACGCCGCCCGCGCCTACACCGACGCGATCAGTGTGGTCACCCAACAGCGCACTGACCCGACCGTGCTGGAGCGCATCGACGCCGCGGCCGAACAACTCGCACCGGGACTCACCGGCGAGCCCGCCTACCCGACACTGCGCAAGCAGCTCTCTACCCTCGCGGTGTCCGGACACGACCCCGTCGCGGTCCTCACCGATGCGGTCGCGCGCCACCGCCTCGACACCGCCGCCGACCGCGCCGCTGTCCTGAGCTGGCGCATCGACCTGACCAGCAGCCGCGACGGCGCCGCCCCGTTGTCGTGGCTGCCCACCGTGCCCGCCGGCCTGCTGGCCGACCCGGAATACGGCGAGCACCTGCGCACCAGGGCGCAGCAGATCACCGACCTGGTCGCCGAAATCGACACCGCCGCACGGGCCTGGACCACCAGCACCGCGCCGATGTGGGCCAAACCCCTCATCGACACCAAACCGGACCTGCTGTCCTCGCTCGCCATCTGGCGCGCCGTCCACGACATCCCCGACAACGATCGCCGCCTCACCGGACCCGAACAACGACCCGGCACCCTCGCCCATCAATCCCAAGCGGGCTTCCACTACGAGCTCGCCCGCGTCCTGGGCGACCGCGACGCCGATGTGCGGCGCTGGCACGCGACCGCGACCGCGCTGGACGCACGGCTGACCGAAGACCCGTACTGGCCGGTGCTGGCCGCCGAGCTGACCCGCGCCGCCGCAACCGGTCTCGACGTCCCCACCACCCTGCGCGCCGCGCACGACCAACGACCGCTGCCTCTCGAGCAGCCCGCGGCCGCGCTGCGCTGGCGCATGGCCGAGCACCTCGACGAGGGCCACGACCGCGAATTCGTCGACCTCATCGCCGAACTCCGCAGCCAGGAACTGCGGGCACTGCGTGATGCCGCCCTCGCCCGTGAGGTCACCAGGCGCCACAACCACCTGCGGTACACCAACGTGCGGTTCGGACCCGACCGGCTCACCCTTGCCCTCCGAGCTCGCGAGCAGCTGATCGAGGCCCACCGCCGCCTCGACGACCAAGCCGCCGACATCCGCACCGCCCAAACCCTCGAACGTCAGAACACCGAACACACGCACGACGTAGCCGCCGCGCGTGCCGCCTGGCGAACAGCATGCGACGACGTCGCGGCCCTGCGGTGGTGGCACAGCCGCCAAACCCGCCTCGAGCGCGAACAGGCCGCCGCCGCCGCTGAAGAAGCGCTCAACCAGGCCGCCGACCGCTGCGACGCCACCCGCGCGCAACTCAGCGAGCTGCGCGCCCGCATCGGTGCGCACGAATCGCTCTGGCCTCGCCTGCTCACCGAAGCCACCGACACCGCCGCACGCGACCAGGCCCTCGCCGACGCTGACCGCGAGATCGCCGCCGGACAACACGACCGCGACCGCGCCGACGCATACCGGGCGCAGCAACGCGCCTGGGCTCAAGCCCCCGTCGACGAGCAGCGGCGCCGCGCCGAGCTTCCACCCGACCAGCTCGAACGGGAAAACCGCGCCCGCGCCGAGATCCACGCCCAGGACAACCCCCTGCCTTCCCGCGAGGAAATCACCCAGCAGCGCGCCGAACAACGACTCCAGCAGCGTGAGGCCGAGCAGCAACGCCAGCGCGATCGATGGGACACCCCGATCTTCGACAACAGCCCT
>NZ_JBJZOK010000045.1:0-44726 GCF_047200615.1 Nocardia sichangensis | reverse complement strand
CGGAACCGGAAACAACAACGGCGGCAACGGCAACAACAGCGGCGGAGGCAACAACAACGGCAAATCCAACGCAAACGGAAGCGGTGGCACCGGCGGCGGATCCGGAAGCGGACCCGGCGGCAGCGGCAACGGATCGGGCGCGGGTTCGGGCAGTGGAAACGGCGGGTCCAGTGGAAACGGCGGCCCGAGCGGCGCACCCTCGGGCGATCCCGGCCAAGGTACCGGTCCGAGCGGTGCCCCTGGGACCGGCTCCAGCGGCGCTCTCTCCGCCTCCGAGATGCTCAGTATGTTCTCGGAGGTGTTGCAGCTCATCACTTCCGGCATCACGACTCTCGCACAGCTCGGCAATCAACTTGCCGCCCAACTCGGCCCGGGATTGCAAGCGCTGACCAAAGCTGTCGAGGACGGCACCCTGACGGTGAAGCAGGCATTGGCCGAGGCTGCTGAGCGGATCGGCGAGGATATAGCTGAGGTCGAGGAGCTACTCCTCCCACCGGGTGCGACCGGGCCGGTCGACTCCCGGGCGCTGTTGCCCAGCCCGAACGAGGCGCTCGAACTACTTCAGCTGGGGGTACCAGGACGTGCGGCGGGCAATCAGCCCGCGGTCTTCCAGGATTTCACGACGGCGAGGTCGATCGATGACGTCGTCGGCGAGCCCGGATCGGCGGGCGTCCCGGGTAACGCGGCGGAGGGTGGCAACTGATGGCACGGACCTGGCGGCTCACCGGCCTCGAATACCTGGTGCTGCGTGAGCGATTGGTAGGACGCCGCACGAGCTGGCCGTTCGCCTACGTCGCCGACGTGAAGGGACATTTCGACTTCCAATTCGTCAAGGCTCGGGTCTGGGGTGAGCTGCAGGCCGCGTGGGACCCGGCGCTGGCCGAGGCGATGGTGAAGTCGATGCAGGCCGATGTGCGGATCGCGGTGCTCGCCAATGATGACAGCGCGCCCCATGATCTGGCCCGGCAGTGGACGATGGCGGGCAAGCTGTTCGGCGACCGAGCGATCCTGGTCGAGGGATTCCGCGTGCGGTCGCCCTATAGTCACGACGAACTGGTGATCACCGAGTGCGATGCGGTGGAACTCGCACGAGTGATCGTGGACAAGCTTCCCCCGATGGCGGCGGGCGGCCAGTCGCAGGTCGAATTGCTGAGCTCGACGGCCGAGCCCGTGTTCGATCACTGGCACGGTCGCAGTTCGCTGTACGACGAAGGCGACCGCGATGTCGACACTCGGAGCCGAGGGTGGCAGGCCGCGCCGAAATCCACGGTCGGCCGGATCGAGATCACGCACGGTCACTCGAATTTCGGCCCGCGCGGGCAGGTGACCAAGTGGATCTTCTGGGAAGACCATCCCGGCGATGGCCGCTACATCGTCGATGCCGGGCCGCCGGTGGCCGCGGTCGCGACCGATGCCGAGCGGCTGGTGCGGCTCATCGAACGGGAATGCGGTGAACTGCAGCGCGTCCGGGGGGACGAGTCGCGCGGTGGAATCTCGCGGCTCAGCGTCTACGACGACGGCCGTTGAGATGACCGATCCGAACTGATTGCGCTGATAGGAGTTGCGACATGGCACTTGATTCCGATGTCTCGGACAACACCAAATGGGCGAGCTTGGGCGGCGCGGAGCTTCTGCTCGAGGCGGGGACGGCGCAGAAGTGCGCACAGCACGTCGAGGACATGCTGAATGTCGTTGTCGGCGTGCACAGCTGGGTGCAGGGCAACTATGAACGCGCGAGTCCGGTGTTCGCCGCGTGCGCCTCGGGGGTGCAGATGTGGGCCCTGTTCAACTCCAAGATCGCCACCGAGTTGCTGGAACGCATGGATCGGCATCGCAACATCCTCACCAATATGGGCAACACGTTTCTCGCCGCGGGCAAGAAATACTCCCTTACCGAGCACAACTCGGCCGTGAGCTTCGAGGGGATCTCCTTCGACAGCCCGCCGGGCACGCCACCCAGCGGAGCGCCCAAATCGGTGCAGATTCCCCGGCATTCGAACAAGCCGGATACCACGACGCTCTACGACCCGGCCTTGTTCTGGCCCGAGGCGGGCTCGCAACTGGATTGGTCGATTTTGTACAACGTCGGCCAGTCGATCAATGCGCAGGCGGTCGCCGACGCGGGTGGTGTGTGGTACTGGCTGTCCAAGGGGTTGGACCGTGGTTTCGACACCCTGCGGACCGCCATCGCCGGTGCGTCGGATCAATGGACCGGCGCGGGTGCGGACGCGGCGATTCTGGCGACCACGCAGTACGTATTCGCCTCCGAGCAGCTCACGACGGATATGAATCTGTTGGGTGACTCGCTGGTGTTCAGCTCGGGCTGGCTGCAGCGGACGAAGAACGGCATGCCGCAGACCCCCGAACCACCGCCCTCGACGACCAGGACGCAGAACGACGCGGACCTGCTCCGGTTCCAAGAGCATTTCCAGACGCATTACACCGAGAACTACACGCATTTGACGACCCATATCGTGGCGCTACCCCAGCCGAACGAGGTGGTGACGCCGAGCCTGAACGTCGGCGGAACCGCGCCGATCGAGGCGCTCGACACGCCCGGTGCAGACGGGTCCGGCGGTGATCCCGGCGACGAGCCGCCGACCGGCCCTGACGACAACGGCGGTGACGTGACGCGCGTCGGCGACAATCCGACGGGCGGTGGCAACGCGCCCGTCGACGGCGACGATCCCTCCTCCGGGCTCCCGAATCCCCGAACCGAAACGGGACCGAACACCTCGAACCTGCCGGAAGGGCTGAAGGACAAACCATTCGAGACGCTGAGCAACCTGCCCGACGACCTGACCTCGGAAGAATCGGGCAGCACCCCGTGGCTGATGAATTCCGCCCTCCTGCCGCCAGGAAACGTCCCGTTCGTCGGCAAGGGCGGCGGCGTCGGAGGTGGGACCGGTCGCGTATTCGCCCTGGATCAGCTGAAAAACCAGGAGACCAAGCTGTTTCCCCGCCTCACCGCCGTTCCGGACGAGAAGTTGACCGGACGGGCCGGACCCGCTGGTGGGCGCGAACCGGGTGTCCCGTTCGGCGGTCACCCCGGCCGCCCGAATGGCGAGGAGAAGGAGAAGAAGCGGTCCGAGCTGCTGGATTCGACCGAGCATCTCGACGAGGCGCTCGCGCAGCCGGAGCTCGCGATCAGACCGGTGCTCGATCGGTGAGCCGCACCTGGCAGCTCACTGATACGGAACTGATCGCCTTGTGGGACAGGCTGTTTCAGGACCGGCTACCGTTGCCGCTGTTCGCGCTGAATCGTGGCGACAACACGCGGGGCTGGGCGCGACTGGCGGCGGCGGCGCTGGCCGGGCTGGACGAGACGGCTGACGGCGCCCTGCACGACGCCCTCACCCGGGTCGCCCACGCCGATATTCGGGTCACAGCGGTGGCGTTCGACCCGCGCGATTGCGGCGACCCCGCAGGCCGGCTTCGCCTGGTCGGAGCCCGGCAGGGCGACGTGGCGGTCCTGATTCGCCAGCTACCCGGCGAAACGCGTTGGCACAGTGGCGGTTATGTGATCACCAGTGGCGATGCCGATCGGCTCGCCGGTGCGGTGGTCGGCGCGCTCCCCGCTCGGGCGGCCGGGCGGGGGCCGGATACTCCGTTGATCACCAGCCCGGCGAGCGCGGAGGCCGACCACCACTACGGCCGGTCTCCGGTCTACGACAACTATGCGGCCGATCGCGCCAGCGCGGCGTGGCTGCGACGGCCCGCGGAGCGGCTCGGAGTGATCGAAACCCGTATGGGTAGTTCGATCTTCGGGCCGCGCGGCATCACGCCCTACCGCATCGAATGGCGAGATCTGGTCGATGACGGCCGCTACGCCGTCGCCGAGACGGCAGGACCGGTCGCGACAGCGGTCGATCGGACGGCGCTGGCGTCCATGATCGCCGCCGATATCGCGACCGTGTCACAGACCATGGAGGACGAGCGACGTGTCTGAACAACCCCCGAGAATCGACGCCGAGTGGTCCGCGGACTCGATGTTCGGCGCGACGATCCATGAGAGCCCGGTTTTCGACGGGGCCGAGGCCGACCCGGAGACGACGCTCGATCGGGACGCGCCGGAACTGGAAGCACCGAAATCTGATTTCACGCCCTATTCGACCGGCGAGGCCGCACTGCGCGGTGGCGACATCGTGGTGAGCGCGACCGATTCGGCTGTGCCGCTGGCGGTTCGGCTGACCGCCGACCAACTCCGGCGCGACCCGGACGATCTCGGTGACGACATTCTGCGGCTGTGCAAGCTCGCGGCCAACCGGGCCGGCTTGCTCCGGCGTGCGTACCTGGCCGAGATCGGTGTCCCGGAATCGGCGCTGGACCTGCTCGAACTGCCGTCCCAGGACGCGGTCGAACACTACGAGCTCGCAGCGGAATCGGAGCACGGGTACGAGCCGCACAGCTGGCTCGACCGGGATGGAGATTCGTGGTGACAGATTTCGCTGCCCTCGAGGCGGGTGCTCGCGCACGACTGGATCGGATGCGACGGCTCGCCGCGGATCTCGCCGCGATCCGGGTCGACCACACCGATGCCGACGGGGCCGTCACCGTCTCGGTCGACGGGGTGGGCCGACTGCTCGATGTCCGTCTGACACAGGCGATTGCGATGCTGTCGCCGTCCGAGTTCGAACGGGTGCTCGTTGCCACCGCCGCTGCGGCGGTGCGGCGGGCTTTGGGAACGCGCGGACAACTGATCGATGAATTCAACGGTCAAGTGAACAGCTAGCGCTGCCCTGCCCGCAGGGACGAGTCAACGGGCAGGTGAACAGCCGGGGTCGCCGCTCGCGCACCGCTTGCGGACACCGCGGCCCGAATTAGATTTCTGACGCGAGCCGTCTAGGTATCGAGATCACAGAACCAGCCCAGGAGGGTACCGCGATGAACGTCCTCAATGTGCAGCCGCAGACATTCCGCCGATACGGCGAGATTTCGGACGGGATGGCGGCGACGGTCGCCGTCGCGGGGGCCGTCGACCAGGCCGCTGTCATAGCGGCCATCGCTCCGACCTTCGGGTTGATCGGTCACGAATTCCTGACGAGTTTCGCCTACGCTCAGGCCAACCACTTCGCCGCACTGACCAAGCTCGTCGAAATCCTCACCACTACCGCCGATACCGCGCGGGTGGCCGCGGCGTCCTATGAACTGACCGAGCAGCACAGCGTCGCTTCGTTCGGTACGCTGACGGGCGCCGAACAGTGACTCCCGCGCAACCCTCTGCGGCGCCGCTACATCCGACCGTTCTCGACGCGCTCCGAAATACGCCGGCTGCTCCGTTTCTCGATCCGCCGACCCAGCAGTTGCTGGCCGGCATCGGCTTGCCGCAGTTTCCCGCTCTCCCGCCGCTGCCGGGTCTGCCGGTCCTCCCGCCGCTCGACCCGGCGGCACTGTTCAAACCGGTAACCGACCTGATCAGCGGCTACGGTAACGGCAACCTGGGCGCGGGGGAGTTCGATCCGCAAACGTTGATGCGGAATGTTACCGACGCGGTGCGCACCGCGATGCAGCTGGCCTCCACGGGCATTCAGCTGCTGCAGTCGATGGAGAGCTCAGGGGCAACGGCGGCGACCGCGGCGGCGGTCGACACCGTGGCGACGTCCGCATCGATCTCCGAGCAGGCCGCGCGGATCAACCTGACCACCGGTGGCGCCGCGGGCACCGTCGCTGCCGGATACGCGCAAATGGCGGCGGTAGCGACGCGTTTCGCGCTCACCACCGCAGCGCTCGGGCCCACTCTGGTGACGCCGCCCGGCCAGGCGGCGCTGCTGGCCACGGCCATCGAGGCGGGCACCGAGGCGACGGCGATCACCGCCCAGACCAAGGCGCAGTTGCTGGCGCAGTCGGCGGAGATGACCGAGGCGGGCAAGCCGGTGCCGACTCGCAGCCCGAAACATGCGGACCTCGGCAAGGTCCAGCGTTCGCTCACCCAGACGGTTTCGGCGGCCGGTCCCTCGGCGCCGGATGTGTCGGCGGTCGGTTCGCGGTCCTCCCCGGGATCGGCGTTCGCTACCGCCGGGGTCGCGCCCTCCTCGCCGAACCAGCCCACCGTGACGCAGTTGCTGTCGCGATTGCAGCAGGTGGTGACGCCGTTGATCTCGGTCGCGCAGACCGTCGGGAAAGAGGTCCCCGCGCAGTTCCCGGCCAAGCCTGGCGCCGACCCCGCGGCGCCGGCTCCGACGCGCTCCGCTGCGGCAGCCGTGCCGGTCGGGTCGACGAGTGGGGGAGCGGCGGTCGCCCCGGCGGCGGCTCCGCTGGGCGTGTGGCAAACCGAAGGCGTCATCGCGGCGACCGCGAGCCCGATCGGCACGCCGCTGATTTCGACGTCGGCCTCCACGTACTCGCATGAAGTACTACCGCCTTTCGCTCCCGGTGCCAGCTCGATCGGCGACGACCGGGCCCGGCCGGCGGGCGGCCGCCAGGAGTCGCCTGTCGATGCCCGCCATGGCGACGAACTGGTCGGAGGCCGCCTGCCCGAGACCGCAGCACCCATCATCGGCGTGGAAACGACCGCCGACCCGGATACGCCATTCAGCCTTTAAGAGGAGAACGTTGATGAGCAGCATCGCGATAGATCACCAACTCGCCAGGATGGCGGCCGGTCGGCTGGACATGCTGGCCGATGACCTGGAGGGCGGACTACTTCAGCGCAGTGACGCGCTGCGTCCGGTGCCGGCCGCCGCCGACCCGGTGTCGCGGCACACCGCGCAGGTGCTGCGACAAGTCAGCGCTTCGTTCGAGCAGTCCTGCCTGGGGGGGCGTCGGCGAACTGCGCAAGATCGCCGCGAACCTGCGTTCCCACGCCGACCTCGTCGGGGATTCCGATGACGACGCCGTGCAGTCGTTCGAGCGCCTGGCGTAGCACCGCGCGCCGAACACCGAGACGAGGAGTGACGCGATGGTCGAACTTCCGCACGCCGGTTTCACCGGCACGATGTGGGACGCCGTACCGGCCGAGCAGCTGGCACGCGAGCTGACGACCGGTCCCGGCGTCGTGCCGATGGCCGAGGCGGGGCTTGCCTACGCAGCGCTCGCACTGCACCTGGGTGAGGCCGGTGCCGAGTATCGCGCCATTCTCGCCATTGTCGG
Organism: Nocardia sichangensis; assembly: GCF_047200615.1. NCBI lineage: Bacteria > Bacillati > Actinomycetota > Actinomycetes > Mycobacteriales > Nocardiaceae > Nocardia > Nocardia sichangensis. The sequence continues at coordinate 37,637 of NZ_JBJZOK010000045.1, read as the reverse complement.
GAACGCGTGGGGATCGGATTCCAGCGCGGAGGGCATTGCCCGGTTGGCGCAGCTGGCCGACTGGTTCGACGACCTCACCACCGCCGCCGAGCACAATGCTGCCACGGCCGCCGAGCAGGCCGCGGCCTACGAGATCGCTCAGCTCACGATGCCGCACGTGGACGAGGTGGCGGCGGCGGTGCGGATGGCCGAGGAGACGGTCAGCGGCACGCTGCTCGGCGCACCGCTTGCCGGACTGTTCGACACTGCCGAGCATCAGATCGACGCCTTGCGCGACCACGCCGCCCAGGTGATGCGCACCTACGAGGCGGGCAGTGCGAAGCTGTCCGCAGCGTGGGAGCAGGAGACGGCCCCCGTCGTCTCCGCGGGAGCCGCCCTACTCGCTGAGCAGGCGCCGAAGCCGGTCGGCGACGGGTCATCGGGGCCGCCGCCCGACGCGCAGGCCGTTTCTTCTCCCGCACTGCGGGGTTCGCCGGTCGTCGACCTGTCGGCATCGACTGTCGCTCCGGCTCCGACCCTGACAGTCGGCGGTGAGTCGCTGGTGATCACGCCGATGCCGCAACCCGTCTCGCCGATCGCGGCGGCAACGGCCGGCGCTCCCGTCGTGGCAACGGCCTCGCAGGTACCGCCACCGTCGATGCTCGCGCCGCCCACGACTTCGCCGGTTCCGGTGTCGCCGCAAGCCGGTCAGCGGGCGGTGGCAGCCGAGGCCGGAGCTCTCGGCGAGCAGATCGTCGTCCAGGCCGGGCTCGCCACCGCACCACCGGTTCTGGGCGGCGTTGCGCAGTCTCGTACCGCCGGGGCATCGCAATGATGACCCTGACCGTCGATGCCGCCCTCGTCGCCGCCGAAACGCTCGGCGCGCAAACCCTTCCGGTGGTTCTCGCCCTGCGCCCACAACACAGTGAGCACGCCGACTTCCTTGCCGCCCGCGTCGCCGCTGTCGCGGAGCTTTATGCGCGCGGCGTGCTCGACGAGGACGGGAACGTCCTCGACGACGAGCTGACCAAGGCGATATTCGCCCTGGCCCGCCCGGAAAGGCAACTGGCCCTGCGGATCCGGCGCGCCGACGTGCATCGAGTCTGCCTGGCCCGGCGCGGCCTTGACCACGCGGTGGCGGTGCGAGTGGGCGACGAAATCCAGATCGGCACCGTGTGGGGTGACGAGGATCCGGTCGCACTGGCCCGGCCGCTGCTGGCCGCGCTCGGCGCCCGTCCACCCGCGGACATCCCGGTGCTCACCGCCCCCACCGCCGAACTGCGTCGACGGCTCGACGACGCGGGAACCACCGAGGCCAGCGCCGCCTACCAGCTCGGCATGTCCGAATCGGACGCGCTGGCCCTTGGGCTGGCACTGCGCCAGTGTATTTCGGTCGCCGAGTTGGTGTGCTACTCCCACCGTGACGGCAGCGCGGAGCGATCGCCCGCCGCCGTCGCCGTGTACGACACCGCGGCCGGCCGGATCATCGGCGGCGGCAGTATGGCCCCTGACGGGCAACCGTGGACGACCTTGGCCCCCGGCAGTGATCGCCGGTTGGCCCATGTCGTCGGTGCGCAGATCGAAGCGCTGCCCGAGGGCCGCTGGATGCCGTAATCGGTACGCGCATCCACCCATCGTCCGGAGTCACTTCTCCGGAATTCTCAACACATCATCATCCGAAAGGAAATGTCAATGGCCGGCGCAGATGCTCTCCACCTTGATTTCGCCATATTTCAGAAGTACGCGAACGCGTACGCCGACGTGATTCCGCCCATCGACAAGAGCGTCGACAACCTCGAGGCCACAGTGATCGCCGCGAAGAAGGATTGGGAAGGTGAAGCCAACGTCGCGTTCACCAAATTCGCCGACGAACTGCAGGCGAGGATCCGCAAAGTGAATGTCGATCTGGGCCAGGTCTCGGAGGCGTTGCGTACCGGTGAAACGAAGGTCGCGGCAACCGAAAACGAGAGCATGGGCGGGTTCACCACGCTGAACACGAATTACCTCTGACCGGAACCGACCGAAACCACTTCTGAGAACGGAACCAGCACAATGTTGTACAACCCGGCGGGCGTCATCCAGCTGATCACCGATATGGACAACTACCACGCGGCCATTACCACGGAGCGGGAAAACGCGCAGAACGCGGCGACCTCGCTGGTGCGGGAGGGCTGGCATAGCGGCGAAGGCGGCGCCGCCGGCTCGTTCCTGGCCAAGCACAAGACCCTGATCGCCGACCTGGACGAGCTGCTCGTACTGCTGAAGAAGGGACGTGACAACGTGCAGGCCGCGCTGGACAAGGCCCGGGCGACCGATCAGCACGTCGCGGACGACTTCGTCTGGTAGATCCGGCACCGAGGAGTCCCCGGGGGCCCGCCGCCAACTGGCCGCGGGCCCCCGTTCTCATGCGGATCGCAGTGCCGGCTCTGGTTGCGGCCCGACCTCGGTTTCGGCGTCGGTTCCAGCGCCCTCGAGATACTCGACTTCCTCCCGGATCGAGACCACCTGGACGGTCAGTTCCCGGCCCGCGCTGCGAATGTGCACCCGCCCGGGCACGTCCGCCGATTCGATCAGCGCGACATCGGCGCCGAGCAGAACCGCCGCTGACTCCCGCGGCGAACGGACATGGACGGCCGTCGCTTCCGACACCTGTCCGGCCGAGGCGATACCGTCGAAAACGATCATCGTCGCCGCGGCCGTGTATCGCGCGCTACCGGACGCGGGCAACGACAGCGCGGCAGGCGCGCCGACCGCCGCGACCAGGCATTCCCATTCACGGGGGCGAACGCTGTGCACGATCACCTGCGCACCCACCGCGATCGCGCGCAGCACCATCAGTTGGGTCAGCCGCAGCGACCCGACGATCTCCACCCGCCGGACCGCGGGCCCGAACAGCGGCACCGCGACACCGAGCCCGTCATCGGTAGCGCCGATCACCTGACCGCACCCTGCGGCCTGCACCGTGAATCGCGACATCGCCGCTGGTACCCCGCGTAGCGCGGCGGATGGCTGGAGGTTCCCGCCGTCGAGCAGGACCTGGCGCTGCAGTCCGCGCAACGGACGCAACCCGAGTTCGGCGGGCGGTTCCTCGGCGTCGTGATGACCGACGCCGGCAAGGTCGCGCCGCACGACCGCGCTCAGCGCGACCATGGTGCCACGCCGGCCCGGCGAGTCCGAATCGACGGCCGGTGTCATGCGCAAGCGGGTCAGCACCGACTTGCCGGGCAATGTCCACACCGCCGCCAGCACCCCCGGTTCGAGCAGGTGCGGCCGGACCGCGTAACCGGCCAGTTCGATGCCGCCGCTGCGCAAGACGCGCCAATCCTCAGCCCACTGCTGTGGGTCGTTGTCGTGCAGGACCGCGGCCTCCGCGGCCGCCAGTTCGTCGGCGGTGAGGATCGATACCCCGACGCCGCTGGCGGCGATGCGACCCGCGACCCGGCGCGTCGCGACCAGGGCGGTGCGGATCATGCCTTCCTGTGCGTTGCCCCGGTTGTCGATCGCGCCGACGTTGTCGAGCGGGTCGAAACGCAGGACCAGCCAGACGGTCTGGGTAGCGGCGGCAGGCAGTGGCCCGAGCAGTTTTTCGTAGACCCGGACGACGTTGTGCGGGCCCTGGGTGCGGACACCGAGCGTGACGACGTCGACGGCGGCCAGCCGAATATCGAACTGGGACAGGCACCGCGCCACATCGGCGAGTGAGATGGCCGCGCCCGCCTCGATCCGAGCCGATCCGAGCAGGGTCGGCCGCACCACGGTGTCGCCGAGCCCGACCATGGTGATCAGGTGGCTGCCGTCCCAGCGCATGCCACAGCGGGCGCCACCGGAGTCCGGGATATCGACATCGAACGACTCGGGGCGTGGTTCATTACCACTACCGCGCCGATTGCGCCACCAGAGCGAGCCGCGCATTCCCAGAATTCGCCAAACATTGGTTTTCCAAACTCGGACGCCACCGAGTAACGCAATTGTGATCCCGATGCCGAGAGCCACTCGAATATCTGCGCAGAGGGCGATGGCTGTGGTGGCGGCCGTTGTTCCCGCGGCCGCCGATGGCAGCACGATGGACAATGGAATCCGCGTGAACAGTTCGCTCGGACCCGAAGTCGGCAATGGCACAACAGGTGATTCCCGGGTATCTTCCGGCGGCATTATCTCGCTATTCATTCAGAACATCTCCATTCGGCGCTCGCCTGTGTGGTGCGGTAGCCTCTCATATGTCGTACGAGTGTGCACATTCAGGCACACGGTGTTCATGCGCACGTGTTCGTGCGCACGGAGGAGTTGAAATGCCGGCACAGTTGACGACCCGGGCGCAGGTCAATGGATACAGATTTCTGTTGCAGCGTTTCGAGCACGCGCTGGTTCGCCGCGATGTGCGAATGCTGCACGATCCCATGCGCATCCAATTCCGTTCGTTGCTGACGGGTTTGGTGCTGGCAGTGCTGGTGACGGCAGGCTGCGGCGTCCTGGCGTTCCTGCGGCCGCAGGGGCAACTCGGCGATGCCAAGATCATCATGGCCGGCGACAGCGGTGCCCTCTACGTCATGGTGGACAAGACCATGCACCCGGTGCTGAATCTGGCTTCGGCCAGGCTGATCACCGGCACCAGTGAATCACCGACGTCGGTGCCGGATTCGAAGCTGGCCTCGGTACCGCGCGGACCGATGCTCGGCATCCCCGGCGCACCCGCGTCGCTACCGGGGGCGGTCGATCGCGATCGCTCCGAGTGGACGCTGTGCGAAGACGCGACCGACGGTCTGCGCAGTACGGTTCTCGACGGCGTGCCACAGCTCGGCCCGCAGATCCGGCCCGCCTCACCGGATGAGGCGGTGCTCGCGACCTATGACGGCGCCACCTATCTGATCTACGACGGCAAGCACGCACGCATCGATATGAGCAGTGATGCGGTCGTGGCTACCTTGCAGATTCGCGACATGCGGCCGCGGCCGATCGGTGCCGGACTGCTCAACGCGACCGTCGCCGCCCCCGAACTCCTCGCTCCGGCGATACCCGACGCGGGTGCGCCCAGCGCCGTGCGCGTCGCCAATGTCGTTGTGGGGTCGGTGATCCGGGTCCAAGGCGTCAACGGCGCGCAGCCGTATGTGGTGCTCGCCGACGGGGTGCAGAAGATTTCGGAGTTCACCGCGCAGGTACTGCGCACGTCGAACTCGATGGGGCATACCGTCATTCCGCTGCTGTCCCCGGACGCGATCGGCGGTCTGCCGGTGCTGAACACCCTGCCGATCGGGCAGTTCCCGGTCGGCGTCCCGTCCATCGTCGCCATGGATACCGATCCGGTGGCCTGCGCGAGCTGGGCGCGTAGCGCGAGCGATCAAGCCGCCACCCTGCGCTTGCTCGTCGGCCGGCAACTGCCGCTGGCGTCCGGCCGGACACCGGTGCGTCTCGTCGGGGGCGAGGCTGCCCACACGGCCTATATACCCGCTGCCAGCGGCGAATTCGTGCAGGCCACCGGTATCGAGCTGGACAGCACCCGGCGCGATGGCCTGTTCTATGTCACCGACACCGGCGTTCGATTCGGTATTCCGGACGCCGCGACGGCAGTCGTGCTCGGACAGACCGCCGAGCCGAAGCTGGTGCCGTGGCAGATCATCAGCCAACTGCCCGCCGGGCCGATGCTGGATCGCCGATCCGCCCTCATCGCCAGGGATGTCGTCCGCACCGGCGGGGCGTAGCCGGTGTCCGCGGGTGACGAGAAGGTGAACGGCTGTGGCGACCAGATCATGCCCGGTCGCCGCCCGTGCGTGGGCTGGGTACTTTCCTGGCAGTCGAGCGCGAAGGGAACTTGCTGATGCCGCGGATTGTGGGCAGGCGAAGCGATGGCGGCGTGGTTGTCGCTGCCGGCGGGGTGTGTGTCATCGTCGGATCCGACGACCTCGACGCCGCCGGGCACTGTGCGACACCGCCGGAACAACTGCGGGTGATGTTGGTCAGCGCCACGGCCGACGACGGCGATTGCACCGTTACCGACGAGCCGATGCCCGCCGGTCTGCTGTCGGCGGCGCAGCTCGCGACGATCCTGGCCTGGGAGGTCGGGTTCGTCGAGGGCGAACCAGGCGACAGTGAGCGGCCCGGACTGAGCAGTGCCGAAACCGAACTCTACCTACGCTATCGACCTGATACCGGGGACGACTATCCGAACAGGCCGGCCGTGGCGGAGGTCGACCGCCCGTTCTTCTCGCTCGAACCCGTCATCGTGCCCGCACCGCTCGGGCCGACCGATGCGCCCGAGTTCGCCGACTATGAGTCCGCGGCGCTGGTTCAGCTCTGCGCATCGATGGCCCATGTCGACGATCTGTCCGCTGCCGAGGTCGTCGGCGCGGCAGCCGAAGACCTGATCGACCGCGTCAGCTATGCCCAGACGGTCGAGGAGTTCTATCCGGCCCTGGCGCAGGCCGTTTCGACGCAGACGGTGCCCGATCCCGCCGTCGAGGCGGCCGACGGCGTCGACCGCGACGAGATCCTGGGCTTCTTCGCCCGCCTGCTGGCGGAGCTGGATCGGCGGCGGCCCTGGCCCGACCCGGTCACGGTCGCGGTCGACCCGCGCACCTGGCCGACGCCGGGGTCGAGCAGGCTCATCGGCTGGCTGGATATCGGCATCTCCGCCCTGGAGTGGGCGGTGAAGGCGGGCTTTGCGGAGGTTCCCGACGACGATCAGGCGGTGCTGGTCTTGCGTTTACGGAGCGGCCAGCTGATCGCGCTGGTGGGGGAGCAGGACCCGGACCCGGCGAGGTTCATGGTGCTGCTGCCCGATCTCGACGGCCAGCAAGACCCCGTGGCGGTGATCGCGTATCTATCGCGATACGCCGGACTACGGGTCGAATTCGATGAACGGGCGGCAGCGATGGCAGAGGTGGCGGCACAGTGATACGACCGGAGAACGCGAGCACGGCGGCCGATGCCGCTGAACTGATCGATGCGGTGAGCCGGGCCCTGAGCCAGATGCGCAGTCTGCGCGGTGCGCGCGACGCGCTGACCGCGTCCGCCACCGTGGAACACGGCCGAATCACCGTCGTGGTCAATGCTTCCGGCTCGATCATCGAGACGTACTACGCCGACGACATCAACACGCTCAGCTATGGCCAAATCGCCCGCGCGACAGTGCAGGCGGCGCAGGCGGCGGCCGCGAAGGTGGCCGCCGAGCAGGAAACGCTCCTGGCTCCGGCAGCCGAGTTGCGGTCGCGAATGCCGAAGCCAGAGGATCTGTTCGAAGGCCTGGCAGCGCTGCGGGCGCAACTGCCGAAGCACACCCCCGCACCGCTTACTTCGCAGTCGCAAAACCCGCTGAATGACTGTCGAAACGATAATCATCGAATTCTCGACCGATGACGCCGACCGCCGAATTGTGAGCGCGACAGAAGGACCCGACACGATGGATGATGATTTCAACGCTGCCGTCGAGGAATTTCAGGCCAGGATGGCCGAAATCGCCGATCTGCAAGCCGAACGTGCGCTACTTGTCGGCGTCGCCACCACTGCGCGACGGCGGGTGCGCGTCACCGTGAATGCCGACGGGATCGCCACCGACATCAAGTTTTCCGGCGCGATCGGCGAATTGACCCCGGCGGAGCTCGCGGACGCGGTCACCGCGGCGTCGCGGGCGGCGGTGCTCGAGGTCGCGCGCAAAGCCAAGGAACTGATGGCACCGCTCGACATCGATCAGGCCGAGGCGCCCGAACCGGACGATCTGTTCGCCACAATCAACTCACTGCGCGATCACCTGGGCTGACGCCGACCGCAGTGGACCGGCACCGCGCCGATTGGCGAGATCGCCACCGATAGTCGAGACTTCCGATCGGGGGTGGCCGAGCTATCGAGTCGAGGGCGCACCATGGCAGTCGAGATCAGCCGTCCAGGCCGAGTGACCCGGACGCAACCGGCGCTGCCGTCGAGCCGCGGGCGGCGCGCACTCGTCCTGTCGCTCGTCGGCGGCACCGGATTCCTGATCAGCCAGGACGTTTCGTTGCACAGCATCGCCGTGTCGACGTTGCTGCAGCAGCTGGGTGACCGGGACGTGCTCGAGTTCTCGCTGTGGATCCCGAAGTCTTATGTGTTGTCGCTCATCGTGTTTCTGCTCGTCGGTGGTGTGCTCACCGACCGATGCGGCGCCAAGCGAGTGCTGATTGCCGGGTATGTCACCTTTCTCGCTGGTCTGCTGGCCCACATGCTGCTGGCCGCGACCTCGATTCCCTTGCTGGTGGCCAGAATCGTCATGGGTGCGGGTGTCGCCGCAATCGTCCCAGCGTCGTTGTCGATCCTCGTGCTGGTCAGCAATGCCGGTCGGCAACGCGCCCAGGCGCTGCTGTTGTGGGCAGGCTGTCTGGCCGCGGGCGTGACAGTCGTTCCGCTGGTCAGCGGCCTGCTGTTGAATAATCTGTGGTGGCCCCGGGTCGCTCTCGCCGATGCCGTGGTCGCGGTGGCGCTGCTGGTCGGCATCGTCAAGTTCGTCCCGCGGTGCCCCGGCGATCCGCAAGCTCCGGTGGATTGGCCGGGTGTCGTTGCGGCGACGATAGGTTCAGGGCTGGTCGCGCTCGGTCTGTTCAAGGCGCCCGACTGGGGTTGGACCGCGGCTCCCGTCGTGGCGCTGCTGGGGGCAGGCGCCGTCCTCTTGGTTGTGGCGGCGGCCACCCGCCGTGGCGGCGAGTTGCCGCACGACATTCTGTTGCGAGCCGATCCGCGGGCGCAGCCCGCGATGTTCGCGCTGTCCGCGGCGGTCGTGGCGGAATTCGGCATTGTCTTCGTGACGATCCAATACCTGCAGGCGGTGCGTGGTACCGACCCGGTCGTGGCGGGCGCGCTCATCTTCCTGCCCGCCTGCGTGGCCTCCGCGCTGGGTGCCAAGGCCGGTGCGATGCTGCAACGCCGTACCGGCGCGACAACTCCGCTGATCATCGGCTTGACGATGGTGCTGGATGGCCTGGCTGTCGGTTTGACCGCGGACGCTGCGGGCAGCCTGGAGCGGATCGTGGGGATGGTCGCGGTGATGAGCGTGGGTATGGGCGTTGTCATGGCGGTCGCGCTCGATGCGATCGCTACCGCGCTGCCCCCGACTCGCAACGGCGTCCTGTTCGGGGCGCAGTCGGCCGTCGTCCAACTCGGTAGCCTGCTCGGTTTGGCAGTAGCCGGTGGTCTCGTGGACCAGGGATATCGAGCGGAGCTCGTCATTCCGGCCAAAGTCGCCGCGCACGAAGGCATCGTCGCGGTCGGGCAACCGCTCGGCAAGAACGTGGCAACGGCGGCCTCGGTTGACGACACACTCGGTGGGCCGCTCGCCCAAGCGGTGCAGAACGCGTTCTTGGTCGGCTACCGGCACGCATTGCTGGCCACCATCGTCGTGGTCGTGGTGATGATGGTCGTAACCGTCGCCCTGACCGCGCGCGCCCGCCGGCGGAGTGCTGCGAACCCGAGGGGTTGTCAAGAGATTCCAAAGAATATTCGAGATATGTAAATAATCGCAAAGTCGATATCAAGAATTCGCGGCGAGGTTGATCGCTTTCGATGCGGTGCGCATAATTCATTTTCGGGGCGCATTGACTATTCTATCGAGAGGCTGGGGTTGTCGTGAAAGAGGTTGACGATGGCACTCCCGTTCCGCGCCGGATCCGGCCGAGTGCTGCCACGGCCCGATCGGCTGTGTCGCGAACCTCGGCCGAAGAGATCCTGACCCGCGCGCGCGCCGAACGGGCCCAACTCGAGCAGGGTCGCCACTTCTATGCCCAGCTTGTCGATCAGGCGGAACAGCTACACCACGAGATCCGTAGGCTGCACGAGGAGCAGCGCGAGGTCTATCGGCAGCTGAACAACCTGCGTCGACGATTCACCAGCCTGCCGCCCGTCCCCCGGCCGAGCGGCTATCCGCCGATCGCGGTCGCATCGGCCGCGCAGGCCGAGCCGCGCGCCGGTGCCGGTAGAGCGACTGCCTGACTTCGGATCGCCTCGATGAGGACCGTTGCCGGACAACAATGTTGACCGATCGGCGACGCTCCACTCCGCGACGGCAGGCGTGACCGTCTGCGGTAGTCTCACCTCGTGTTCAGGTGCGGGTCTGGACGTGTGGAAGGGACCGGGTTCGTGCGTGTGGTGGTGGTGGAGGACGACGCGGGCGTAGCCGGCGCTGTTGTCGACGGCCTCCGAGCGCATGGTTTCCCGGCCGTCGACCATTTGTCACACGGGCTCGATCTGCTGACTTCGCACGCAGGCTACGACGCGGTCGTGCTCGATATCGGGCTGCCCGATGTCAACGGTTACCTGGTGTTGCGCCAGCTCCGCAAGGTCAGCACGGTTCCGGTGATCATGCTGACCGCGGAGGGCGACGAGTTGGCGGTGGTGTCGTGCCTGCGTGCCGGAGCCGACGACTACATGGTCAAACCGCCGCGGCTCGGTGAACTCGCCGCCCGCCTGGAAGCGGTCGTGCGACGCAGGCAGACAACGGAGTCCGCTCCGGCCGTGGTGGTTACCGGTGATGTCGCGGTAGATCTGGGAGCTCGTTCCGTCGAGGTGGCCGGTCTGCCGGTACAGCTGACCCAGAAGGAATTCGCCATAGCACGCGTGCTGGTCGAGCGCGCGGGCGTCGCGGTGGCCCGGGACACGATCATGGACGAGATCTGGGGCGAGAAAACCCCGTCCACGTCTCGTTCGCTCGACGTTCACATGGGCGCGCTGCGGGCCAAACTGAACCGCCCAGGACTGATCGCCACCATTCACGGCTTCGGCTACCGCTGGACTCGGTGACCTCGCCGGATGCGCGTTCGGTTGGTCAGTGTATTCACGCTGCTGGCGGCGATCTGCATGATCTGCTTCGCGATCGGGATCGGGATGGAGTTGGCGTCGAGCCGGACCCAGGCGATGGTGATCGATCGGATCCAGGTCGCCAACCAGTTCGCGGCGACGGCGTCGGTTGATCCGGCACGCCTCGAGGGGGAGGCGCAGACCTATTTCGAGCAGACCGGCAACGGTGTCCTGGTGATCGCGGGCAGCGGCACGGTGATGGTCGATGTCGGGGTGAACCGCGCCGACCCACGGGTCATCGAGGTATCGAACAACGCACACCGGTTCATCCCGCCGGAGACGCTGTATCCGTGGAGTACGCACCCGATGGTGGTCGGCCAGCCCATCGGAACCTCGCAGCAAGCCGGCGGTGTGGTCGTCATCGCGATCTCGACCTCGGCGACTCGCCGTGGTATCACTGACAGTTGGATTCAACTCGCCTGCGTGACCGCCACCGCCCTGTTGGCGTTCGGCGGCGTGGCGCTCGGGGTATCAGGGTGGATCCTGCGACCGGTGTCCAAATTGCGCCGCGATGTCGACGCGCTGACCTCGACCTTGCCGGTGCGGCGCGCGGAGCCGGGGGGTTCCCCGTCCAGAGGCCGGGGGCCGCGGGAGATCGTCGAACTCGCGGTCGGTGTCGCGTCGATTACCCGAGCCGTCGCCGACCTGGCCGCGGCCGAGCGAAAACTGGTGGTCGATACGGCGCATTCGCTGCGAAATCCACTGGCCGCGCTCGCGGTTCGGTTGCAGGCCCTACAGCCGATGATCGCCCAGGATCACGCGTCGGCCACCTTCGCCGGTGTGGTGAGCGAAGTGGACCGGCTCACGGAGTTGCTGGACGGCTTGCTGGCCTCGGCGGTGGCCGATGCCGCGCCCGGACACGCCGCCGCGCGCTCGAACACGTCGGACTGTGACGCGGTAGCGGTGGCACGGGATCGAGTGGACGCGTGGCATGCCGCGTTCCAGCGCGCCGACATGACCCTCATCCTCGACGCGACTACCGAGGTTGCCGAAGCCGGTGTTCCGGCGAGTGTGCTCGCCCAGATTCTCGATGTCGCGCTGAGTAACTCCGTACGCTACGCGGGCCGAGATGCCCATACCGCGATCACCGTCAGCCAAGAATGCGAGTCGGTTGTCGTGTCGGTCCGCGACGACGGTGTCGGGGTGTCACCCGATGAGCTCGATCAGCTGACCACTCGATTCTTTCGCGGAGCACAGGCGACGGCCGGCGGTTCCGGTCTCGGCCTGCCGATCGCGGCGACCATGGCGGCCCAGTACGGGGGATTGTTCTTCGTCGACGTAGCCGAACCGTGCGGTCTGGTCGTCACGGCCAGCTTTCCGGCTGCGGTCGCGCCGAATCTTACATCCGGGTGAACGCCTGAAGGTTTGGTGAACTCCGTCGGCGCGCCGCGCGAGCGACACGAGGGCGACGGCACGATCGCCTTGTGGCACCTAACCCTGACGCCGGTAGCAACCCGTTCCTTTCGCTGTTCGGTGAGTCGGGGCGGTTCGGGTTGCCGGCGGGGTTGTCCTTCTTGGATCTGGGTGAGGTCTGGCAATCGTCGGGGTTGCCCTGGGATCTCGATGGCGAAGGCAAGCCCGAAGACGGAAAGCGCGTCAAGGACGCGGATAAGGACGACAAAGATAAGAAAGATGAAGACGAGAAGAATCCGAAGGGCGACAGGGACGATCGCGCCCCGGCGCCAGGAGGCGGGTCCGGCAAGGGCGGCTCGGGGAAGCCCGCGCCGAAAGGCGGCGGTGCGGGGCCGAGCGGCGGCCCACCGGTCAACAACCGCCCGAGCGGTGGGAACCCGAACATTGGCGGCAAGCCCAACAGCGGTTCGAACCCCTACGGCGGCCGGGCCAATTACAACTCCGGTGGCGACCCGATCAAGGTCGACCCGCAGGATCTGATCGACAAGGGTAAGCGGCTCGCCGAACTGCCGAGCGCGCCGAAGGGTCTGTTCGACATTCTCAGCACACTGAGCGACTCCTTGCAGCGGCTGGGAAGTCCATGGGGGGCGGACGAGTTCGGTAAACAGTTCGCCGAGGGCGCGACAGGCTATTCGGCATCGGCCGAAGCGCTGGTGGGCAACGCGAGTCGGGAATCGGACGCCACCGGGGCGATTCCGATCTTCGGACAGCTACTGGTCAACTATGGCACCACAATCGAGCAGGCGGGCAGAGCATTCGCCGCGGGCGAGGACCTCTACGCCCAGTGGATTCTGAAGAACTACGTAGACGAGAACGCCAGTGGCGACCCCGGTCCGTACAAGGGCCCGCTCAGCTCCGATCCGAACTTCGGTAAGAACACCGGAAACAACAACCCGTCCAGCCCGCCGCCGGGTGATCAGGACCAGCAGTCCGGCAATGGAGGCGGACAGAATTCGGGTGGGTCCACCGGCGGTGGTTCTGATCCCGCTGGTTCCTCGGCCGGTAACCCGGATGCCGACCGGCCGAACGGGCCTTCCACGCCGAATCTCGCGGCTACCGGTACTCCCGATCCTGCCACGCCACTGAGCGTAGAGGCTTCCTCCTCGAACCCGATCGACGCACTCGCGACGCCGGGACCGACGCGCGGCGGCATCCCGGCACCCCCCGGCGCGCCTGCGTTCCCCGGTGCTCTCGGTCCGAACGCATACCGCGCGATCGATCCGGGAACGGTTGTGCCAGTTGACAAGACCGGTGGTCCGACGACCGGCGGCAAGGGCGGCGGCATTCCGTCGGCGCCGCTGCCGCGGATGCTCGGGGCGGCCTATGACGGGGAGAAGCTGGTGCCGAAAGCCGGTGGCATCGGCGCCCAGTCGCGTGCGGGCGTACTGCCCCAGGCCGCGATGCCGGGGATGCCGGGGACGCCCGCGATGGGGAGTAGTGGTCAGTCGGTCTCTGGCAAGGAGAAGCGGCAAGAGCGTCGTGAGCCGCCGGTCGAGGAACAGTTCGAGCCGGAGCCCGACGCTGCCGACCCGTGGCATGGGCCCGGTCTGCGAGACGGCGGCCGGTGATGTCGATTCCCGATGCGGTACGGCAATCCGATATCAACCTGCCCGAGGACCTGCGGTGGTTGAGCTGGGTCGCCGGTAGCGCTTGGCCGGAGGGCAGCGAGAACGGCATGTTCGCCCTCGCCGACGCCTGGTCGGAAGCCTCGGCGGGATTGACCGGGCTGGTCTCGGCTCTCGACGACGCGGTGGACGATATCCTCTCGGCGTATCCGTCGGCCGGTTCGGGTTCGGCCATGTCGCGCACCCTGCGGAACCTCACCGATGAGTCGGATCAGGCCTCGTTGCAAGCTATCGCCAAATCGCTCGGTCAGCTCGCTGATTCGTGCGATCAGGTCGGTTGCGCGATTCAACAGAACAAGATCATGATCATCGTCGGCCTCGTACAGCTGGTCTACGAGATCGCGCTCGCGTGGCTGTTCCCGCCGACCGCCGGCCCGACGCAGGCGGCGTTGATCGGGTGGTACCGCATTGTCTTCCAATACCTGAAGCAGCTGTTGCGGCAGATGCTCGTCGCCGCGCTGAAAGCCATGGGGCAGCAGGTGATTCTGACGCTCCTGATCCAGCTGGGACAAATGGCGGCCGGACATCGCGACGGTGTCAACGGCAAGGATTTGTGGTTCGCGGCGCTGGGCGGCGCGCTGGGTGGTGCGTTCGGCGCGATGTTCGGCAAGCTCGGTGGTGATCTGTTCGAGCTCCTGGGCGGAAAGATCACCCGTTCGCAATTCGACAGCAGGTTCCAGCAGCTCATGCGCGGCGCCGTCGAGGGCGGCGCCGGTGGTGTCGGCGGAATGATCGGCGGTGGCATCGCCAACCAGGTCATCAACGGTGGCGAATTCGAACTGGACCCGAGGATGCTCGGCGCCGGTGCCGCCGGCGCGTTCAGCTCCGGCGCGGGACGTTGGCGTGGCGCCGGCGCCGGCAAAGTGCACGTCGATCCCGTCGGCGGCCCGCGCAGTCCGGCCGGATCGACACCACCGACCGAAGTGCCGCCCTCGGATACCGGGCCCGCGGCTGCACCCAAGAGCGTTTCGGACTCGCCGAATGGCAACGCGGGGAGAGGGAGTGGCGCGCAGCCGAACGAATCGCTGTCCGAACACCACAGTGGGTCCTCGGCATCCAACCAGGGCGGTGATCAGACCGATGACTCGATCGTGAGCTCAACGCACCGGAACACCGCCGAGGACAACCTGTCGCAGCAGTCGTCGTCCGCGAAATCGGGTGGTGACGACTCTTCCGCACCGAACACCGGTCACGCGCTCGCGAACCATGAACAATCGGGATCGACTGCACAACGGCAGTCTTCCGAGACGGCCGAGCCCGCGTCGCAGCAGCACGACGGCGGTCAGCTCGTACCGCAGCCGCACAACGCGGCAACCGCATCCCAGCAGGCGGCGTCGAACGCCACCGGCGGGGACAAGTCCACGAGTTCGTCGCCATCCGCCCAACGTGGCGCGGACACCAAAGTTGTTGCAAGCCGAGACAACATGCCGACGGCACCGAGGAACGACGTATCCGGTGACCACTCGGCGCGTGCGCAACCGCGGGCGGGTGGCGCACTCGATGCTCCGGAGTCCATTCAAGCGAAACAAGCCGACTCGACCGTCGCGACCAAGTCGGACGAGGTGCATTCGAACCCGGTCCAGCGGCGTGCGGAATTCGCGCAACCCGAGATCGATTCGGTGTCCCCGAACCGGCCGGACGCTCCGCAGGGAACCCGGCCGACCTTTGAGAATTCGGCCGCGGCAACCGACAAGACAACACCGGTCAAGGAACCAGCCGGTGCTCCGAATCCCCAGGGCGACAAAGGGGAGAAGGCTCCGGCGCGCGACACCTCGGCATCGCCCGTGGCCGAACCGCGGGCCCGCGCGGGCGCCAAAGGCATAAAGGGCGTCAGCGACGACCTGGCTCTCGTCGGAAGGATCGACGAGGCCACCGGCCTGCGCTGGCGGCTGGTCGAGACATCGCTGCTCGATCCGGCCTGGCCGGGCGGCAAGGCCTTCATCCGGGAAGTCCTGGGCTTCGAGCAGACAATGCAGATGCTCCGTGGCAACAAGTCCCCGCACGAAGGTCGGGAGCTGTTCCGGCCATTCCAGGACGGCGACTTGCCGATGCGCCCTGGCTTCGGCCAGAAGAAGACGGCCGGCGCCGACGATCTCGGCGAGGGCGCGGGCGGCGGCGTCCGCGGTTACGACGAACGGAACTCCCGGGGTGTGTTCCGGTTCAACACCGACGAGCTGCCCGATCACCGGTACACGATCGACAAGGACGGCCTCTGGTCCAAAGCCTCCGATCCGGAATCCAACGGTATGCCGGATCCCGAATCGGACGTGATCCCACGCAAGGGCGCCACGACGATCGAGGTGCCGCGCCAGGGCCCGATTCTCAAGCGCTGGGCCGAAATATCCGCGCCCGCAATGCGGACCGTGGTCGGTGACCATGACGGCAACTGGTACGTCGGCAAGAACCTGCATCACGAGCAATTCCACAACGCGGGCGTCTACGTGGCTTTCCAAGCGCAATTCGTCAACGGGAAAATGGTCGCGGTGCACGACTGGGCAGGTGCGTACCAGCCCTCGCCGACTCGGGTGAAAGCCGCGCTGGAAAAGCTCGGGATCTACGGCGACCTGGCCCATTACGACCAGCAGGGACGCAAGTACACCGATTCCGATCGCGAGGGGTGGACGCAGGCCGTCGAACCGACGCCGACTTCGCGAAAGACGTCTGCGACAGAGATTGATTCGACTGAGCTGCCCGAGCCGGTCACCCGTGCCGTCTCCGATGAGCCGCAGCGGGACTTCCTCCGGGAAGCCGAAGACATCACCCGGATGTACAGGCGTGAAGATTGGGAGAACGCCACACCTGAGGACCTGCGGGAGGCGCTGCGAGGCAGCGTCCACCACGATGCGCGCGACGCGGAAAGCGTTGCGAAATATCACCGCGCGGTGACCGCCGCCGTCGAAACCATCCGGCGGGGGACAACGAAGTTCGACGACGACGGTGCGGAGGTGGCGCCGGGCAAGGTCCTGCGCTGGACCCAGGTCATGGGCACGATGGGAATGCGCGAGGGCCCCATCAATATGGACGCGGGCGAGGGTAAGACGTTCGTCTTCCTCGCCGATTCGATTCTGAAGGCCGCCGCCGGTGACTCGGTGCACGTTTTCACCACTCGCGACACTCTGGCCAACGATGCGGTCAATCTGTACAAACAGGTTCTCGGGGTGCTCGGTCCGGACGTGTTCAACGTGGTCAGGATGAATCCGAACGGCGCCGACGAGACCGGCCTCGATCCGGCGAAGCCGACCATCTATATCGGTACCCTCGACGATGCGGCATTCGGGCAACTCCGCGGCAAGTTCATGCGCGGGGATATCGCCGTCATCGACGAGCTCGACGAGGCGCTGTACTACGCCGACACCACCTGGATCATCTCCGACGGCCCCAGCCTGGCCGCGGATCCGCATATCGCCT
Source organism: Nocardia sichangensis (assembly GCF_047200615.1). Taxonomy (NCBI): domain Bacteria; kingdom Bacillati; phylum Actinomycetota; class Actinomycetes; order Mycobacteriales; family Nocardiaceae; genus Nocardia; species Nocardia sichangensis. Next base: position 20,403 of record NZ_JBJZOK010000045.1, on the reverse strand, counting down.
CCCGCATCATGGCGGCTCGGCACTTCCTCGACAATCGGCTTGCTTCCGGGGATCTGAGCCCCGCGGACTTCGATCGGACGGACGGGCAGGTCGGCGGCCCGGCGAAGCTCAACGCCGAAGGCACCGAGAAGGTCAGAAGACTGCTCGCCGAGGAGGATCCCGGCGCGAGCCCCGACGACCTCGCCGTCCAGATCGACCGGGTGAATTCCGCCGCATCGGCGCACTGGGAGTTCGTCGAGAACGACCACTACATCGTGCACCGAGGTGGCGACGGCGTCGACAAGGTCTACATCATCGACCAAACCACCCACAAGGTGATGTTCGATCCGGCGACCTCGACCGAGAGCCGGTGGAACGGCGGTCTGGCTCAGGCGATCGAGGCCAAGCACGGGATCACGATCCGGGGCGACTCGGTGTCTTCACAAAGCCTCACCGCCAAGACCATGCTCGCGGAGCGGTACGAATGGCTCTCGGGCGCTTCGGGCACGGCCGAGGGGGTGTCCGGCCACCTGGTCGACAACTACGGGATGAAGCCGGTAGTCACGGTTCCGCGCTTCACGGAATCGAAACTGGACACTCTCGAGGCGAATCTGGCTCCGAACCAGTCGGCCAAGCACGATGCGATCGCCGACAAACTCATCGGTCGGCACCGTGCCCAGGCGCGTCCCGAACTGGTGATCACCAACCGCAACAGTGAGGTCGCCGAGATCTCGGCCCGGTTGAAGCTCGCGGATATTCCGCACGAGGTCGTCGATGCCCGGTGGTTCGCCGACCGGGGCCCCACCGCGGAAGCCGACCTGAAAGCGATCTTCGACAAGGCGGGGCAGCTCGGCAAGATCCTGATCATCAACCGTCAAGGCGGCCGTGGCGTCGATATCGAGATCAGCGACGCCGTCAACGCGGCCGGTGGCCTGCATGTCAGCATTTCGGGCAAGTCGGATGTGCGTGACATCGATATCCAGGCCGAGAACCGCGCCGCGCGCAACGGCCAGCAGGGCAGTGTCGAATACTTCCTGGCCGCCGACGACGCGCTGTTCGCCACCGCTCCGCACCACGCCCAGACAATAATCCGCTACACCGACGCGGTCACCAGCCATGAGAGCGCGACCGTCCGGCTGGATGAGGCGCGGGCCACAAAGGACCTCGCGGAGCGTGCGGATGCCGAGGGTAGCACCGTGCGAACCCGCACGGTCCGGGACGCGGCCCTCGGCGAGTACACCATCGCGCGGGACGCGCACCGGGCGGCGACGGCCGAACGCGAAGCCGCCGAGGCCGCGGTGCGGGCCGCGGCGTCGCACCTGCAAGCGGAAAACGCCGCACGGCGGATGGGCCGCACCGTGCTGCCGCCGACCGCCGTCGTCGCGAGCGCCGCGAGCGTGGCATCACACACACTCGCACGGGACCTGGATATCCCGTCGCCGATACCCGAGCGGCAGGCAGACCTCGGGCAGCCGGAAACCGATGGCTCCCAGTCGCCTGCCGGTTCGTTCTGGGACGACCCGACCGGGGCCGAACTGCCGCAGCTGTTCGGCGACGATCTGGTCGGTACGCCGGTGCTGCCACTCGCCGTCGTCGATTTCCCGGGCCTGTTCGTAGCCGATACCACCGGGCATCTCGTCGCGTTCGGGACCGAGGAAATGCCGGTGGTGCGGACCTATTCGCACGAACAGGGCCTCGTGCACGAAATTGATCATCCGAGTTCCGGCACGGTGGTGTTGGACAGCGTCCTGGTGGCTGAGCTTTTCACCACCCGGACGCGCGATGACGGCACGGTGGTGGTGAGTTCGACGGCGACGGGGGCGCATGTCGTCACCGCCGGGACGGCGTCGATGTTGCCCGCCGGGTCCGTCTACGGACGTCCTGATCCGCTCGACTCGACCAAGTTCACGCTGTACGGCGGGTCGAATGTCGGCTGGTTGTCCGTGGACGCGAATCGGATCGGCGTGACGACTCGCCGGGCAACCGATCTCCTCCAGCGTGATGATGTCCCCGAAGCGGCGTTTGTCAACGGCCACGAACCCGAGCGGGTACTGTTCGCTGACCCCCAGAGTCGTGTGCTGGGCGAGCGGCTGGCGGAGCTGGCCGACGAGATCAAAGCCAGTCGCAACGATGCCGCACTGTGTGCCGAGTTGACGGCGCGGCGGAAGGCATTGCAGGACGAGCTGGAGAATCACTTCGCGATGCTGCCGGTGGAGCCGCGCGCCATCGCTGTGGCACGCGCGATGCAGCTGGGGAGCATCGATCGACACACGGCGAGACTTGCCGCCGAGCACAATATTTCGCTCGAGACGGCACGCGCGGAGATGAAGGCCGAGCTGGTCGCGGCGCTCGCGGGCAAAGATATCGCCGTGCGGATCTTCGAGGAGTCGCTGCTGGAAGTACTGCGGGATGGCCGGTTCAGAACGATATTCGATCTGGGCGACACCGACACCGGAATGAATGACCGAGCGCTGCTCGAAGCCCGCTGGTTCGGCCATGACGTGGATGACCATCCGATCGATAAGCGGGCCGTCTACGGGTACGTTCGCGTCGGCGGTGAACAGCCGGTCGGCGAGCTGAACGACGAACGATTGAATGTCTACGGCGACGCCGTGGTGGTCCTGAAGTCCGCAGTGCGGGCCCGCACGACGGTGTGCGTGGGAGATTCCATCGAGCATCAGCAAAATGTCTATCCTTCGAGCCTCGAGGACCCCGCACCGGAGTCCTTCGGCGTCTACCCGCCACGCAGACCCGGCCTCCCGCGCGCCCATGTCGGTCTGCGGCGAGACCTGACGCATCCGGATTTCCGGAAGTGGGGATACGTGGAGGCGCAGGTGCACGGTGGCGTCACCAGTGCCGACATCGATCACGTGGTCTTCAAGTGGGAGCCGGAAACAGCCCTGCGGGATCAGCTCCATGCAGCCGGAATTCCCTGGAAGGTACTCGAGCACACGGCCCCGCCGATCGTGAACAAGCCGGGGCAGGCGGACCCCGCGATCAGCAGCGGATGGAAAACCTATCTCAACTCGTCGCGCGCATCCGATGATCCGAATGCGCTGCACGGCAAGAACTTCCTGGGCGTCACGGTCAATTTCACCTACGCCGACGTGGTGACCCAGGACCTGATCGGACCGGCGGGGACGCCGATCGGGGTCAGTTACAAGCACGTCGAGTCGGAGATCGAGGGGGCCGAGCGCTGGGCGGGTGCGCAACAGTGGCACGACAAGGTGGTGCGTACCCGGCCCGGTCAAACCGGCAAGGATGTCTTCGCTGGCCAGACCAGGGTCGGGCACGAGGTCGTCGCGGCGCCGTGGGCGGCCGAATACGGCGGGGTCGGCCGGGAACCGATTTTCGTCAACGCCCACGCTGGACCGAACACCTTCGAGATCCGGCTGCGAACCGGAACGACGCTCGAGGTGAGCGGCGCGACATTCGCCAAGCTCGTCGAGCAGTCCCCGGCGCTGGAAGCCGCGCGCACCGCCGGCGGTCCGAGCTCGGTCGTGCTGGTCGCGTGCGAGCCTGCGAAAGGTTCGGCGGCCACCGATTTCGCGGCTACGGTGCACCAGTGGTTTCCGGCCGCACCGGTGCATGCCGCCGCCAGCGCGGTCTGGATCTCCAACTGGCGGAACCCGGCCGTGCCCACTGTCCGTTACCGCTACCTCGCCGCCGACGACAATGCCGGTTGGGTGAGTTTGCACAGCGACGGCACCCGGGTCGAGCACGCCGGCACCCGTTATCCCGCCGGCGCGACCGGATCGTCGACCACCGTCGCCACCGAGCTCGCAGGGTCGAATTCACTGGGTTCCAGCCGCAATCCGATCGTGCGGCAATGGAAAGAAGTCCTCGATCCACCGGTGAGCTCGCCCCTGACGACGACCACTGCGGAAGGCGTGCGCGGCGCGAGCAAGCGGCACACCGAGTTCGATGTCTCGGACGTACTCACCCGAGCCCTGCTCGACAAGAACGGCACCACGATCGGAGTGTCGTTCGTCCTCAAGTCGGAGGGGCAGCGCGAGGCGATCAAGTGGGCGCGCGCGGCATCCGGGCAGGACAGTGTGGTGCTGACCGATACCGGTCAGGCCGTGGACCAGGTCACCAAGCGGCGCTTGGAATTCGGCGAAAATTTCGTCGACGCGCCATGGAAGACCGACTATGCCCAGAACGGTCCGGGTCCGGTCTATATCGACGCGCACGCGGACTCGAAGGGGTTCATGGTCGAGATCATCTGGAAGAAGGGGACGAAGCAGGAGTCGACTCGATCGGTGCGGGTGGACGGTGCCAACTACGCCAAGATCGTGAAGGCCGCCGAGGACTTCCGGGAGGCGCTGGGGCCAGGTGGTCAGGCGACGGACCGGTCGCTGGTGCTGATCTCGTGCAAGGCGGGCAAGCGGACGGCGGCGACCGATTTCGCCCTGGCGATGCGCGATCTGCTGCCCACCGCCCCGGTGCACGCGGGCGCGGGCGTGGTGCAGGTCGGCGTCAAGAAGGCGCAGAAGACCATCGCCACTCTCGGTGTCAACGACAACCGGGGCTGGGTCACCATCGGTCCAGATGGCGCGAAGGTGGTGCAGCAGAACACGATCAAGCATGCGTCCGCCGCGGTGAGTGGGTCACCCGGGCGGTCTACGGGGACGCCGACCGGCGTGGTGCCCGAGGTTGCCGAGGAGACGGTGGCCGACACCACCGCGGAGTCCGGGGCACTCGTCACCCCGGCGGTGAGCAGTGGCTGGCGCACGTATCTGAACTCGTGGCGGGTATCCAACGATCCGGACGTCCTGCACGGCAAGAACGCCTTCGAGTTGCCGATCAATTTCACCTACGCCGACGTCGTCGCGCACGAGATGTTCGGCTCGACCGGAGCATTGACCGGCGTCTGCTTCCAGAACCGCGATCTGGAACTCGACGCGAATCGACGCTGGGCGGCAGCGACGGAATGGCACGACAAGGTGGTGCGCACCCAACCGGGGCAGACCGGGAAGCAAGCCTTCGACGGTCCGAAAAGGGTCGGACAGGAGGTGGTCGACGCGCCGTGGGTTGCCGAGTTCACCCGGACCGGACACCGACCGGTCTTCGTCACCGCCCACGCGGGTCCGAACACGTTCGAGATCCGGCTTCGGACCGGAACCACGCTGGAGGTGAACGGTACGACGTTCGCGAAGATCGTCGAGTGGTCACCGGGACTGCGAGGCCCGCTGAGCACCGGCGCGGCGACCTCGATCGTTCTGCTGGCCTGCAAACCCGCGAAGGGTTCGGCGGCGACGAAGTTCGCGCGCACGCTACACCAGAACTTCCCGCATGTGCCGGTTCATGCCGCCGCTACCTCGGTGTGGCAGTCGACTATGCGTTATACGGCACGGCCGAATGTCGACTATCGCCTGCTCGCGGCGGACCGCAATGCCGGTTGGGTGACATTGCACAGCGACGGCACTCGAACAGAGCACGCGTCCACTCGCTACTCAGGCCCGGCCGCCGCTTCGAGTGGCGTGGTCGGCTCCGGATCGACCACCGGTGGCACGCTCAGCGCTCCGCTGCGTTTTTCCTCGGACCAGGAAGCCACCGAGGTGGTCGAGGCGGTAACCTCCGCCGAAGCGGCCGCGAACGCCGCTAGCCTGTGGAAGTGGCTGACCCGCAACATGTTCGACGACGCGTTCGACCACGCGGTGCGCGGACGCAGGCTGCGCGACGGGTCCGGTCTCGAGGAACTGTCCGATCTCGAGGATATGTCCGAGGATGCCCGGCACCCGGCGCCGGGCGCGGGCTTGCTCGCCGACACCGCCGAGATCCAATGGGGCGATGACGCACTCGCCGCGCTGTTCGCCGACCCGGACGAAGGCTCGACGGCAACGGCGCTGAGCCCACCCGCCGCGATGGCGGAGCATCACCCACCGACCACGGAAACCCTGGGGGCGTTGCCGTTGCACGTCGCCCCGGCCGCCGAGGCGTTCGTTCGCGGCGATCGATGCGTGCTGATCGACGGACTCGGTACCGCGCACCGGCTCGACGTCGGCAGCGGCTGGCGCGCCGTGCAGGGAACGTTCAGCCATCCTGGCACCGGAGCCGAATACATCGGGCTGGTTCCGCTGGATCAGAAGCACGATGCCAGTCCGATCCGGATCCGTAAGATGTTGCTCGCCGAGGCATTCGAGGAGAATGCCGCCACATTCTTCTGGGAGACCACCTATTTCCTGGCCCGTGCCGGTATCGGAATCGACGGGTCCGGCGACACCCCGGTCTGGCTACCTCCGCGTGCCGTTGTGGCGGTGAAACACGCGCAGAATCCCGATGGGACACCGGATCCGAGCCGGACGATGCTCGGGCGCCCGAAGGCCGCTACGTGGCACACCCTCGACAGCGACATCCTCGGTCCACTCGTCCCCGAACTGCGCCGGTCGACCAATCCGCTCTGGGATGAGATCAGTGGTCCCCGGGTGTCGGACGTGCGGCAGGGCGCGCTGGGCAACTGCTTCCTGGCCGCCAACATGATGGCGCTGGCCCGCAGCCCGCTGCCCTTGCTCCGCGAAATGATGACCGATCTCGGTGACTCCGTCGCCGTCCGGTTCTTCGACAAGAACGGTGACGCGGCTTGGGTACGGGTCTCCAAAGATCTCTATGTCAACGGCGACAACAGCACTCGCTACGCCGCCGACCTGGGCGTGTTGTGGCCCGCGGCCCTGGAGAAGGCCTACGCGGTCTTCGGCGGTGAATTCGGCTACGCCGGACTCGACGGCGGCAGTCCCGGCGCCACCGCCGCGACGATGCTGCCCGCCACGCTGCCCGGCGGCTTGCGGTTCCAGCCGTCCCGGGCGGTCACCGATGCCTATTTCCATCATCCGATGCGCATGGACATCGACGAACTCCGCAGCCTGGCCGGCAGCGATGACGAGTTCGCTCGCGCGGTCTGCGCATTGCGTGGCGAGTGGGAAGATCGGGTGCGCGATCATCGCGCACGCGAGGCGAATCCGATGGGTGCCGACGCGGATCGCGCACAGGTGCTGGCACTGGTGGCCGGCAACGGGAACGACGTGTGGGCCGCCGTGCGTGAGTTCTACCGGCTGATCCGGCCGGACAACCCCGGCTCGACCGAGGGGTTCCGGCGCTTCCTGAACCGTGAGTTGAGCCCGCAGCAGCGCACGCGCTGGGCTTCGCACATCGAGCGCCTCGTCGATTCCGTGGACCGGGCGGCGTCCTGGCGCACCCGTGAGCTGGACCAGCAGATCGGCAGGCACATCGCCGAACGCGTCTACTTCGCCTTGGGCCGAGGCGATCTGGTGATGCTGGGTACGCGCAACTGGGGTCGCGACGACACCGTTCGATTCCCAGGCCTGGCGGGCAATCACGGCTACACGGCAGTCGGCGTGCAGCGAGATGAGGACGGCAACCCGGTGGCGTTGCGGCTGCACAACCCATGGGGCACGAACAGATCCGCACAACCTCCGCTGTCGGGGATCACCTTCCTGGCCGACGGTGTGGTGGACGTGGAGCTGCGGCATCTCAACAAATTCGCCACCCTCGCGATCTGTGGTCCGGGTGCGCGCGGCCTGTTCGGACTCGACCGGCTCGCCCCGCCTGGCGTCGACGATCTGGTCGGAACTCATTCGGAGACACCGGAACCGGCACAGTCGGCCGACGCAGCCGAACTTCTCGGCGTCGAGTTGCCCGGCGCCGACGAGGACGACGGTCACGCGGTCGCGCACGTCTCGCATCCGATCGATTGGAAGAAGCACCTCGGTGTACTCGGACAGCTGGGCGGTGGAAAGAAGTTGTCCGGCACCGCGGATCACACCGTGGTGCGGTTCCGCGCGAAGAATCTGATCCAGGAGCCGATCCTCGATCAGCAGGGCCGCACGGTGGGCATCACCTTCCTTTACGGGCCCGACGAGTTGGAGGTGCTGCGTACCTGGGGGAACGCGCCGAACGGCCACGGGATGGTTTTCCGCACTCGGCCAGGCGAAGCCGGGTCCGCCGCGCTCGCCGGTGACCGGAATCGGATCGGGTTGGACCGGTTCGTCCCGGCTCCGTGGGTGGCCGAGTACCAGGAGGGCAAGCCGGGACCGTTCTACATCTCGGTGCACGCCGACAGCCGCGGTTTCGAAGTCCGCTCGCGGGCCGGGCGGTCGATCGCCGTCGACGGTACGACCTTCGCTGCCATCGTGCAGGCGTCGCCGACCTTTCAGGCGGCAATGACATCGGGTCCGTCGCGGTCGGTCGTCATGATCGCTTGTGCGGTGGCGAACGGCTCGGCGGGCGAGGAGTTCTCGGCCGCACTGCACCGGACTTTCCCCGACCGCCGGATCTACGGGTCTCGCGGCGATGTCGATGTCCATGCGGAGAGTGGTCGCGGGGTGGGCCTGCTGGCCGCCGGCGACAACGCGGGGTGGATGTCCTACTTGAACGCCGTCGCGACCGACCACGCCGCGACGAGGTACGACGCTCCGGCCACCGATGGCAGGGCGGCATTCGTCGAACAGACGGCGAATGACACCGATATCGTCGACTGGGTCGAGCAGTTGCGCTCGACGGAGGCATTTTTCGGTGAGGAACCGTACTTCGCGGTGACCAGCGACCACCGGGTAATCGGCTTCTTCGGCGCGGACGTGGTCGTCAACTCGATGCTCGATCACCGCGGCGCTGCGATCGGAGTCAGCTTTCATCAGCCAGGCCATCTCGAGGGCGAGCTGTTGTGGGCGCGGACGGAGAATTTCCACAACGTGGTCACCAGAATGCGCGACGGCGACGACGATTTGAGTGTGGTGGTGCAACGAATCCTGCGTGAAGAGTCGTCGCGCACCGAAAACGTCCGTGCGCCGTGGGCCCTCGACTATGCGAACGGGAAGAATGGACCGGTATATATCAGTGCGCACGCCGATGCGAACCTCTTCGAAATCAACCTGCGATCCGGGGTGACCATCGACGTCGACGGGCGGACCTTCGCCTCGATCGTCCAGTCCGCGCACCCCTTCGGCGACGCGCTCGCCTCCGGGCTCGCCGACGCGCTGGGGACGCCGAAATCCTTCGTCTTGATGGCATGCAAGGCGGCAGCGGGCGTTGCGGGATCCGGTTTCGCCGAGGTCTTCGGCAGGGTGTTCCCGGGGCGCCCGGTCCATGCGAGCACTGGCACTGTCAACTTTCATGTCCTGCGGGTCGACAAGGAGGAGGGGCCGCCGATACGGATCAGCTGGCTGGGTGCGAGCCACAATGCCGGCTGGATGTCCTATCGCAACGGCCAGCAGATCCGGCACGACCATACCCGGCACCCACCGCCACACCCCGATTCGACCGAATCCAGCCGAGAAGACTGATCGAGAAGGGCTCATCAATGACCGAGCAGAGCAACGACAACGACGCGGAATGGCTGTTCCTGATCGATCCGGGCTGGCAGCCCGCCGACGAGGACGATCGCCCGCCCGCACACGCGGTGCTGGGTGGCTGGTTCGTCGATACCGACGGCGCAGCAGGCGAATTCCAGCCGAACCCGGACTATCGCCCCGCCGACGAGAGGTCGTTCATCGACCCGATCGACGCGACATTGCGGCTGGTCCTGGAGCAGCGGGCCGAACCGGGCCAGCTGCTGGCGACCCTGCGCGGTGCGGTGGTCGGTGTCGCGGTCGACGAGAACGGCAATCCGGTCGTCGCGGCGTCCCCGGATCAGATCCCCTGCGTGCTGGTGACCTCGGCGCCCGAGCACCGCAGGCACGCGCAGGTCGAAGGCTGGACCGAGGTCTCGATGGCCGAACTCGCCGCGGCGCTGCCGGACGAGGGCATCGATGTCCTGATCAATCCCGGCGCTCCCGCATCGATGCGGCTGCTCGCGGGTGCGGTGAAGGCGGCGGTCGCCGTCGCGACCTGAGCGTGTGGTCGCTGAGCGGGCGTGCGCCGGCTCAGCGACCGTCGTTCAGAACCGCGATTCCTCGAAAGCGTCGGACCGGCAGCGCATTTCGGTGATGTGCTCGGGCGTCAGCAGCCGGTCGGGTACCGGTTCGTCGCGGCGCGTGAAGCCGGGCCGGGCGAGCAGTGCGGCCAGGGCTAGTACCTGGAGATCAGCCGGCGCCACCGTGTAGCGACCCGCGGCATCGACCATGCGCGCGTCGACGACGATGCACACGCTGCCGACCGCGACGACCGGAGCTCGATCGCCGCGCTCGGCCACGATCCTCGGCAGGTGCGCGGGGACGCTCGGCTCGTTCATCACAGGCCTTTCCGATCGGACCGGATCACAGGGCGGGCAGCTGACAGATCTGGACGAGCTCGCGCCCACGCGTGCGTGACACCAGCATGCCCCGGCCCGGCGGATACTGCGCCGGGCGGACGTCACCGAGCAGCACACCCTCGTCCTTGGGGGTGCTCATCAGAATGCCGTCGACCGACATGTCCTTGAGCGGGCCAAGGACATTGTCGTAGAGCGCACGCGACGCGCCACCGGCTCGCCGCGCGATCACCACATGCAGGCCGATATCGCGGGCCTGCGGGAGCAGATCGATCAGCGGCAGCAGCGGATTGTTCGACGCCACCATGTCGTAGTCGTCGACGATCACATAGACCTCCGGGCCGGTCCACCAGCTGCGTTCCCGAAGCTGCGTGGGGGTGATGTCGGCGCCCGGCATCCGCTGGGACACAAATCCCGCGACCTCCTTGAGGGTCGGGACCGAGGTTTGCGCCGAAGTCGAATATCCGGCCAGGTGCGGGCCATCGATGGCGCCGAGCATGGTGCGGCGGTAGTCGACCATAATGACCCGGGCATCGTTCGGGCTGCAATTCTCCACGATTCCCTGCGCGATATTGCGCAGCAGTGTGGTCTTGCCGCACCCGACGTCGGCGAAGACCAGCAGGTGCGGTTGCTCCTGGAAGTCGAGCACCATCGGCGCCAGTTCCGATTCGCTCAGTCCGATCAGGACCCGCTTGTTGTCCAGGCGCAGGCCCTGCGCTCGCGCGGTTTCCAGCACCTGTGCCCGGTCCAGTTCCAGCGGGAGTTGGCGCACGGGGGGTGCGTGGCGGTCACCATAGACCCGCGCCAAGGCTTCCTTGGCCGCGGCGACGCCCTCGGCGAGTGTCCTCGGGTCGACGTCGGTGTCGAGGCGCGGCAGCGCGATCAACATGTGCAGTTTGTCGGGAGTCATGCCGCGGCCCGGGCGATTGATCGGAACGCCCACTGCCGCGCGGCGATCCATCTCCGAGTCCGACGGGTCGCCGAGGCGCAGTTCGATCCTGGTGCCGATCTGGTCCTTCACCACCGGCCGGATCTCGGCCCACCGGTTGGCGCCGAGCACGAGGTGGATGCCGTAGGACAGACCGCGCGCGGCCAAACCGAGCACCTGGCTTTCGACGATGTCGAAATCCTCCCGGAACGCCGCCCAGCCGTCGATGACCAGGAAGACATCGCCGAACAGGTCGGCCGAGAGCGGGTGCGCCGCGCGTTCGTCCTCGGGCAGCTGGGCGAGCCGCGCCTTCAGTTTCCGGAAGTCGCGCATGTTCTCGATGCCGAGGTCGAGAAAGCGGCGTTCACGCTGCCGCAACAGCATGCTGAGCTCGGCCACTGTCCGCCGGACGCGGTCGCCTTCGAGGCGACCTGCCGCCGACCCGACGTGCGGGAGACCGGTGAGCGCGGACAAGGTGCCGCCACCGAAATCGAGGCAGTAGAACTGCACCTGCTCGGGGGTGTGGGTCGCCGCCGCGGCCGTGATGATGGTGCGCAGGGTGGTCGACTTGCCCGACTGCGGCCCACCGACCACCGCGATATTGCCCTGGGCGCCGGCCAGATCGATCGTGAGGACATCGCGCCGCTGCTCGTAGGGCTTGTCGACGATGCCGATCGGCAACCACAGATTGCCGTTGCGGTTGCTCTCCGAACGCCAATCCTGTTCGGGCAGCAGCATATCCACGGTGGGCGAGATGTCGAGCGGCGGCAGCCAGACTTCGTGCGCGGGTCTGCCGTGCCCGGTCAACCGCTCGACCACCACCTGCAGCAGTGACTGCTCGTGCGTGGGGGCGGGGGCTTCGGTCGCGGTCTCGCCGAGCAGTTCGCTCAGGTCCGGCAGTTCCACCGGGACCGGCTGCGCCGCGCGGACCGCGACGGCCGCGGCGGTGAAGAGGTCGACCGCGCCCGCTGTGCCGGTCGCCTCGGCGACGGCACGGTCACCGGCGGGCGGCACATAGGTGCCCGACACGTAGGTCGCGTTGAACCGCAGCGGGTCCGAGGAATCGCTCTTGAGATATCCGGCGCCGGGTTGACCGGGCAGGTGATAGGCGTCGGTGATGCCGAGCACCTGGCGGGACTCGCCGGCGGAGAAGGTGCGCAGGCCGATTCGGTAGGACAGGTGCGAGTCCAGACCACGCAGCCGGTTCTCCTCGAGGCGCTGCGATGCCAGCAGGAGATGCACCCGCAGCGATCGCCCGAGCCGGCCGATCATTACGAACAGTTCCGCGAAATCCGGTTTCTGCGAGAGCAATTCGGAGAACTCGTCGACGATGATGAACAGCGCGGGCAGCGGATCGAGCTGGGCTCCGTTGGTGCGCGCCTTCTCGTATTCGGTGACGTTGGCGAAGTTCCCGGTCGCTCGGAGCAGTTCCTGCCGGCGGGTCAATTCACCGGCGAGAGCGTCACGCATGCGGTCGACCATCGAGAGTTCTTCCTCGAGATTGGTGATCACCGCGGAAACATGGGGGAGAGGGTCGAGGCCGAGGAAGGTCGCACCGCCCTTGAAGTCGACCAGGACGAGGTTGAGCAGATCCGGTGAATGGGTGGTCACCATCGACAACACCAGCGTGCGCAGGAACTCCGACTTGCCCGAACCTGTGGCACCGATACACAGTCCGTGCGGGCCCATGCCGCTTTCCGCGGATTCCTTGATGTCGATCTCGACGGGCGTGCCGTCGGGAGTGACGCCGATCGGAACACGGAGGCGTTCGCGCGCGGATCGAGGCCGCCACACGGACTCGGCGTCGATCGTCGCGGCGTCGGGAATCGACAGCAGCGACATCAGACCGGGATCGCCGGAGACGTCGTCGCCGAGATTGACGATCTGGGCGGTGGTGGCGATCCGGAACCGAGCCATGGCGCGCGCGAAGGTGGCGGCCACCTCGGGGCTCAGCCGATCGGGACCCGCGAAATTCTCCACCGACCCGCCGGTGCGCGCGCCGATCACCTCCTCGTCGACGACCAATTGCAGGCCGCGCCGGACCGCGAGCCCGGCTGGTGGCGCGGTCAGGTCCAATACGGTGACCGAGTCGAGGCCCGCGTCGCTGATCGTGCGCTCGGAACCGCTGACATAGCCGTCGTCGATGACGACGACCACGTGCAGCCGGCCCGCGGTGGGCGGTGCGTTGCGCAGGAACCGGCCGCGCTCGAGCAGGTCCTCGCTCAACGCGGTCTCCAGCTCCGATAGCGACTCGTAAACCATGCGCGCCGCGCCGATCCCGTCGCGGTCTCGCGGATGTTGCAGGTGTGGAAGCCATTTCGTCCAACGCCAGGCGTCCGCATCGGGGTCGGCGGTGACGATGGCGAAGATCATGAAGTCCGGACCGTGAAAAGTCGCCAGCTCCATCAGCATCGACCGGAGCAGCGCGCGCCCGTGCTCCCGCGGGCCTTCGATGTTGACCGCGGGGAACGCGCGCAGCGAGATGGCGGTCGGCAGGCCGTGCACGACCGAGTGAGTGCGCACGAACCGGCGCAGCGCCACCGTCGCCACCGGTTCCAGGTCTTCGAGCGGGCCGGTCTCGGGCCTGGCCAGCTTGGTGGCGATGCGATGGCTGCCGACGCCGATCCGGACATGCCCGAAGTCGGAATCGCCGGGCCGGCGTTCCCACATCCGCCGTGTGCCGATCAGGGCGTGCAGGTCGACCGGGTGGGGGTGGCTCCAGATCAACGCCGCCCGCTGCGCAGTGCCGGTGCCGCGGACGTCACGGCGCAATTGATCGAGGTAGCGGAAATAGTCCTTGCGTTCCTCATTGAGCTCGGCGGCCTTCTTGCCACCGCCACCGGTGCGACCGGCGAACATGCCGACCATCGACATCAGCATCATCATCGGAAACATCATGGCCATGGGGTTGGTCAGCATCGACCGGCCGCTCATGGTGAACATCAGCGCCATCATGCCGACCATGGCGACCACCATGACCAGCGGAAGCAGGCGCTGCCACAGCGGGCCTGGCACCGGCGCGGTGATCTCCGGCGGTGCGTTGAGCACCACGTCGCCGCCGGGCGGCCGCGGCGGAGCGATCCGGGCCAGCCGAATGAAACCTTGTGTACTCATAGCTGTTCCGTTCAGTCGTCACCGGGCAGAACGAGCGGCATGCGCTGCTTGCGGCGGAAGGGGATCGACAGCGTCGAGAAGATGGCGAGCAGGGTCAGGCAGATCGCGGCGCCCGTCACGCCGATGCGCCGCGGCCACGGGTTCACCGGTGCGATCGGGGCCGGGCCCGCGATCTGTTCGCCGGCCGCCGGATCATGGAGCGGCGGATTCGGCAGTACGGCGGTGAGCGCGGCTACCGGATCGACCATGCCCGCGCCGATCCGGGCGTCGTGGCCGTCGCCGGGTGCATGCGCCGTGCCGATGATGCGATCCATCACCTCTTTGGCGGACAGCTGCGGAAAGCGTGCGCGCACAAGGGCCGCCAGGCCTGCGACGTAGGCGCTGGAAAAGCTGGTTCCCGCCACCGGCGATACCTGACCGTCGGCTTGTGGGGTGCCGTTGACCAGGCCGGTGCCACCAGGTTTGCTGTCGAGTGAAATCAGGTTGCTGCCGGGGGCGGCCACCGAGACCCACGGCCCGTACAGCGTGAACGGCGACGGCGAGCCGTCCGGCTCGACCGAGGCCACCGAAAGGACATAGGGCGAGAACCACGCGGGCGTCGCGATCGTTCTGACCGAATCCCAGCCGGCGCCGTTCTGCTGCTTGCACGCGCCCTGCGATTGCAGGTTTCCCGCCGCCGCTACCACGACGACATCGCGGTCGTAAGCGTATTTCAATGCGGCGCCGAGCATCCCGTCCACCGGGCCGGCACCGGCGGGCCGGCAGGACACTTCGGAGATGTTGACGACCGTTGCGTGCAGATCCACCGCGCGGACCACGGCATGCGCCAGGGTGGCGACGGTGCCGTACCCACCGGCCGACATGCCATCGGGCCGGTCATTGCCGTAGCTGTTCTTGGCTTGATAGGCCAGGCTGGTCTGCCGGATCGCGAGCACCGTGGCTCCCGGCGCGACACCGGCGAAACCATCGCCACCGTCCGGGGACGGGTGTGCGGCGATGATCCCGGCGACCAGGGTGCCGTGCCCGTCGCAGTCGGTCGTGCCGTCGGAATCGGAGACGTAGTCCCCGCCCGCGTCGACCGTCAACCGCGGATGGCGAGTGACTCCGGTGTCGATCACCGCGACAACCTGTCCCGCGCCGCGACCGAATTCCCAGGCGGCGGCGAGCCCGAGCGCCTTTTGGGCGGCGGGCACCCCAGCCGGAGGTGGTCCCGTCCAGTTGGGTTCCGAGCACAGCAGTCGCTGTTGCGAGGGTTCCGGCGGGGCCACCGGGGCGCCGGTGATCAGCAGGCCCGGATCGACCCCGGGCGGAGCGACGGCCCTGGCTGGACCGGTGGGCAGCAACGCCGCCGTGATCGTAAGTGCCGCGACGGCGAGCGCGGCCGGTGCCGATCGTGCGTGGTCACGCATTGCGGGCCAGGGCATAGACGTCGATGATCCAGAACACCAGTGGCCCGATCAGGCAGATCATGAGGTACTCCAGCAGCTCGCCGGCCCGCTGCACGACCGGCGAGATCTCGAGCTTCGGCCCGGCCACCCCGATCAGCAGCGCGAGTGCCGCGACGACGAGCAGCGCGCCCGCAGCGGGCAACGCGGCATCGGTGAGTTGGGTGCCGAGCAGCACCATCGGCGGGATCAGCGCCGAGCAGCCGCCGAGCACCAGCAGCGCGGCCTGGGTGAGGTCGGAGAAGGCACGCCCGCGCCGGGCCAGCACGATGCCGACCGCCACCGCCAGCAACGCGGTCTGCCAGAGGTGGTCCCGGGCCGTCGCGACCACCATGATCGTCGCGATCACCGTCACCGTCACGATCCCGGCGATCATCCCGGACTGATAGTCGTTGGCCCGGCGGGCCCGTTCGCCCAGCCCGGCCGCCGAGGGGATCGAGGTCGCGCCGATCGCGCCGATGCCCTCGATGGTCGGTCGGGGCTCATGGTCGCGCGGATCGATCACTCCGCCCGCGGTCGGCACCGGCGGCACCGGCAGCCGCGCTGCCGCGACCGCGATCCGCGGCGTCAGCGTGATGCCGAGCAGTGCGAAAAAGATGACTCCGGCCGCGGTTTTGGACGGTGCCACCTGCCATACCGTGGTCGTACCAGCGGCGCCGAGGCCGAACGCAGCGATCGTGATGACGGCGGTGAACATGGTTGGGCGCACCGCGATCACCCGCATCGCGATCGTCGCGAGCAGTATCGTGACAGCACAACTCAGCAGCAGGTGCGGTGCGCCCGGCCGACCGGGCACGAGCGCCGCGGCCCCGGTGCCCATCAGCAGCAACCCGCACAGCGCCAGGACCGTGGCGGGCAGTGTCGCGGCATACCACCGGGCGACGAGCCCAGCTCCGACCAGGACGAGGAGCCCGAACCCGCTGCCCGCCGCCCCGGCCCATCCGCCGGCCCCGTGTCCCGCCGCGTACAGCAACAGGAGGCAGGCGCTCGCGACCGCGGCGATCGCGCCGCCGAGCCCGGCCAGGCCCGCGGACTCGGCGGTCCAGCCGCGAAACGAGTTGTCGGTCAGCCGGGCCACGGCGTCGATCACGTCATCGAAGAGCGCGGGG
The DNA here is from genome assembly GCF_047200615.1 of Nocardia sichangensis. Taxonomy (NCBI): domain Bacteria; kingdom Bacillati; phylum Actinomycetota; class Actinomycetes; order Mycobacteriales; family Nocardiaceae; genus Nocardia; species Nocardia sichangensis. The sequence continues at coordinate 3,624 of NZ_JBJZOK010000045.1, read as the reverse complement.
GAGTCGACCGAATCCACTGCGGCCAGCACCAGCAGGTCGCCGTCGAAGACCTCGGCCTCGGTGAGCGTCCGGACCGGGTCGATCGCGGTGTGGCCCAGCCGGGACAGCGTCCAGTGCCGGGCGACCAGCGGCCCGTCCTCCTCGTGTTCGGACAGGTCCGGATTGCGAGAGGCGATGAGTGTCACCACATCTGGAATGAAATTGGCGATCGGGATCGTGGCGGGCAGCGCGACATCGACCTGAGTATTCCCGCCGATCACCGAGACTCTGCACAGCTGCGGCTCGATCGCCGTTGACTCGATCACGTGATGACTCCCGAATTCCCTGGTTACGACGATCAGGAAGGTAGCAATCACGGTGCCGCGCGGCGGTGGCCCGAGGCGGAGTTCGCTTTGTCGTAACCCGCGGTGTGGCAACGACATGCGGTTATCGCGTCGAGCCCGCGCGGCGGGGTGAACTGTCCGTGAATGGCCGGTGCTCGCCGTCCGGGTTCGCTGGGCTGGACAGCCGAGTCCGCGCTAATTTCCTGGCATGTCAGCGATTCGGCAAGCGCAACAGGTCTTCGATGCGGGCGTCCTCTCGCTCGGTCTGATGGTCGACGGCCAGCAAGCCGCGAAGAATCTCGAGTACGCCAAGGTCGCCTTCCGCCGGGCGACCGAGCTCGATCCCGACATGTGCGACGCCTGGCTCGGGCGCGTCGCCGCCGGGGACGCCACCCAGGAAGTGCTACGCCAGTTACACCGCACCTCGACGACTTCGCATCTGCGTGAGCAGCGCCGTCTCGGTCTGCCGCCGCGGCAACTGGCCGGTCGGTTCCAGATCGGCCAGTACATCGACTATCCGATCGCCAGCCTCACCGAGATCTGGCTCGCCCAGGCGATGCATCTCGTCGAGGACCGGGATTTCGATGCGGCCGAACGCGTTCTCGACGAACTCGACGAGCGTCGCAGGCAGCTGACCGAGGATCCCGACCGTGCCGTCGACGACAAGGTCTGCGCCTATGCGCGCGGCGTGCTCTATTTCACCGGTCAACTGTGGCAAGAGGTGATGGGCGTGCTGGCCGGGTCGGCCGACTGGCAGGACCAATACATGGCGGCCGGCGCGCACGTCATGGTCGGCACCGCCTGCGCCCACCTCGGCCTCTTCGGCGAGGCGACCCGCAGGCTGGAACTGGCCGAGCGCGGCCCGATTCCGGCGGCCCGGACCGCGGCCATGTACTGCCGTGGGCTGGCGTTGCGCGAACAAGGCCACGAGGACGAGGCGCGGGCGTTGTTCGAGACCGTCTACACGCAGGTCCCCGGGTTCGCCGCCAACGCCACCGCCATGCGCGATCCCAAGTTCCGGATCATGGTGACCACCAAGGAACAGATCGAATCACGCACCGACCGTTGGGATCCGGCGTCCGCGCCGTCGCTGGCGGAGGCGGCCGAGGAGGAACAGCATCACAGGGCCGAACTGATCCTGGCCGCCGCCCGCGCGGAACTGGCGGCGCAGATCGGCCTGGGTGCGGTCAAGGTGCAGGTCGCCAAGCTGCAGTCCTCGGCGATGATGGCCAAGATCAGGGCCGAGAAGGGCCTCAACAGCATGCCCCGCGGCCAGCATCTCGCCTTCACCGGCCCGCCCGGCACCGGCAAGACCACCATCGCCAGGGTGGTGGCCAAGATCTACTGCGGGCTCGGGTTGCTGAAGACCGACAAGGTCGTGGAGGCCAAACGATCCGACTTCGTCGGCCAGCACCTGGGTTCGACCGCGATCAAATCCAACCAGCTGATCGATTCGGCCATGGACGGCGTGCTGTTCGTCGACGAGGCCTACACCCTGATCCAAGCGGGCCTTTCCGGTGGTGACGCCTTCGGGCGCGAGGCCGTCGACACCCTGCTGGCGCGGATGGAGAACGATCGCGACCGCCTTGTCGTCATCATCGCAGGCTACGACGGCGAGATCGACCGCTTCCTGGCCAGCAACGACGGCCTGTCCTCCCGCTTCGCCAAGCGCGTGAAGTTCGACTCCTACTCGCCCGGCGAACTCTGCGAGATAGCCCAATTCATCGCCACCAGACGCGATTCTGCCGTATCCGACGATGCGGTCGAACTGTTGCGCGAGTCGTGCGCGACGCTCTACGCCACCGAAGGCACCGACCAGAGCGGCCTGCCCCGCCGCGGCGTCGACCTCGCCGGCAACGGTCGATTCATCCGAAATGTCATCGAAAGTGCAGAGGAAGAGCGCGAATACCGCCTAGCCATGGACGACAGCCTCGACCACCGCGCCCTCGACGAAGAAACCTTGATGCGCATCGAGGCCGACGATATGCGCAAGGCACTGGAAGTGGTGCTCTCAACCCTGATGCCCTGAGTGCGAACACAACTGGAAGTAGCAGCATCTCGCCGAGCTTGTTGCTGCCCAGACGGCGAAGTTCGCCAACTTGTACGACGTCAGCCACGAGCGCGAGGACGGCGCGCGACTTGTGTCGGAACGGTCGAGGCGGATGCCGGGAACCTTCCACCAGCTACCGCGAGACAGGTATGAAACAGCATGAAGTCACCTCTTTCGTGACCCGTCTGCTGATTCCTTCGACATCTATCGAAGCGCACCTTGGTTGCTGCGCGCCACCCTGCGCGTTCGCAGGGAGCGGGGGTGGGTGGCGTGACCAACGGAGGTGTGGTCATGTCCGGCTCGCGATGAGGCGGCACTGGAGCCGATTCTCGGCGGGTGGCAGTGCTTGAAACTGACGTCGACTTCAACTATACAGATGTCAGGGGCCGCATCGGGTCCAGCTGGTAGTAGGAGCCGTCCGTTCGGATGTGGCGGCGCGCCCCCATCGACACGAAAGCAGGTTCGGTAGTGCAGGTTGCAGGCAAGGTCGCCATTGTCACCGGTGGCGGCGGAGGCATCGGCGGCGCTATCGCGCGGGCTCTCGTCGGTGCGGGTACCCGCGTAGTCGTCGCAGACCTGCACGCATCTACCGCTCAGGCCGTCGCCGCCCGGATCAACGCCGACCATCCCGGTACCGCGGTGTCCGCCGGCGCGGACGTATCGGACACCGAGGCGATTCGCCAACTCATCGCGTTGGCTGACAAGCACTTCGGTCCCGTCGACATGTACTTCGCCAACGCCGGAATCGTCGGTGCGCCTGGGCTCGAGGCCGACGAAGCCGCCTGGAGCCTGGCGATCGACGTGAACCTGCGCGCCCACATCCGGGCCGCGCAGTTGCTGGTCCCGGCATGGGTGGAGCGGGGTGCGGGCTACTTCGTCAGCACCGCCTCCGCGGCGGGGCTGCTCACCCAGATCGGGTCGGCCACCTACGCGGTCACCAAGCACGCCGCGGTCGGTTTCGCCGAGTGGCTCAGCGTCACCTACGGAGACCAAGGGGTGCGGGTCAGCTGCCTGTGCCCACAGGGCGTCAATACGAAGCTGCTGTTCGGTGGGGACTCCGGGGAAGTCCTCGGCGCCGCGGCAACCCGCGCCGTCACCAGCGCCGGTGAGGTGCTCGAACCGGCCCAGGTCGCGGCCGACGTGATCGCCGCGATCGACGAAGAGCGTTTCCTGATCCTGCCGCACCCGCAGGTGCTGGACATGTACCGGCACAAGGCCGCCGACTACGACCGGTGGCTGCGCGGCATGCGG
>NZ_JBJZOK010000044.1:0-48451 GCF_047200615.1 Nocardia sichangensis | reverse complement strand
CCACAAGAAGTCGGAGAAAGTCCACAGCTACCACCACCGGACCGTCGCCGACCTGCCGGCCGACGGTCGCCTGGTGATCGTCCGGGTACGGGTTCGACGACTCACAATCTGCCAAAAGGGTTCGGAGGTAGTCAGTCTTCACTTCTCCCGGCCCAAATGCGCATCACGACAAGAAAATCACGCAGTGCCATGGTGCCGGGGTGGTCTGCCCCGAGCTTGCGCTTGCGCTCGGTGAGAATCTGCTCATAGAGCGGGATCGCGGCGGCGATCCGTCCTGCCGACTGGTAAGCAAGGGCGAGATTGCCGCGGGCATGGAAGATTTCGGGGTGGTCTGCCTCGAGTACTCGCTGGGACTCGGTGAGGTTCCGCTCGAAGAGTGAGATCGCCTCATCCACCCGGTCCGCAGTCTGGTAGGCGGCGGCGAGGTTGTTACGCGAGGCCAGGGTGGCAGGGTGGTTAAGACCGAGAAGCCGCTCGTGGTCGGTGAGGTTCCGCTCGAACAATGGGATAGCCTCGGTCATCCGTTCCGCTACTTGGTAGGCGTAGGCGAGATTGTTGCGGGATTGCAGCGTGTTGGGATGGCCTGCTCCGAGGACACGCTCGAACTCGATAAGGGCCTGCTCGTACAGAGAGATCGCTTCGTCTAATCGACCCACCGAGCGGTAAGCGGCAGCGAGGTTGTTGCGCGAGATCAAGGTGGCAGGGTGGTCTGCTCCGAGGACACGCTCGTAGTCGGCGAGGTTGCGCTCGTACAGCAAGATCGCCTCGGTGATCCGGCGCACCGACTCGTATGCCTGGGCGAGGTTGTTGCGGGTGCCCAGAGTGTCGGGGTGATCCGCGCCCAAGATCCGTATGCGCTCGACCAGGTTCCGTTCGTGCAGCGGGATCGCCTCGGCGCCCCGGCCCGCCAACTGGTAGGCGTGGGCAAGGTTGTTGCGGGAGCTCAAGGTGTCGGGGTGGTCTGCCCCGCGGACACGCTCGGACTCGGCGAGGTTGCGCTCGAACAGCGAGACCGCTGCGGATAACTGCCCCGCCGACTTGTAGGCATCGGCGAGGTTATTACGGGTGGTCAGGGTGTGGAGATGATAGGGGCCGAAGACCCGCTCGAAGTCGGGGAGGATCTGCTCGTACAGCGAGATCGCCTCGGCCACCCGTCCCGCTACCTGGTAGGCGGTGGCGAGGTTGCCGCGAGACATCAGAGTGTGGGGGTGGCTGGCACCCAGGACCCGTATACGGTCGTCGAGGTTCTGTTCGAACAATGTGATCGCTTCGGCAACCTTGCCTGCCAATCGGCAGACGTGGGCGAGGTTGTTACGAGAGGTCAGAGTTTCGGGGTGGTCAGGGCCGAGGATCTGTTGGTGGCGGGTGTGGGTGTGGCGGGCCTGAGTGATGGCCCGGCCAAGGTCGGCGGCTGCAGTGAGCTGGGCGGTGGCCCAGCGGAAGGCGGCCAGAAGCCGGGTAGATGTGTCGGTGCCGGTGGGCAGGTCTGCGGCGTGGAGAGATTGGATTTGATCGACCAGATGAGCACCCTCTACCCGCCGTGACCAGGCCTCACTGCTGGCGAACAGTCGCGGCTCGATCACTTCCAACGCGTGACTGAGCAGGGTCTCCTCGGTGTCGGCGTCGCGGGCTCGTTCGCGCAGGACACGAGCGGTGAGCCTGTGGGTGGACAGGGCGGTGTTGTCGGTGGACCAGCTCAGCAGCGAGTACTGGACACAACGGTCGATCGCCTCATCGACCAGCTCGTCCAGGGACGGGTCGGGGTGGATGAGCAGAGCCCGCTTCACACCTGCGGTGGAGAGCACGGCAAAAAGCCCAAGCAGCCATGTCACAACGGTGTCGAGTTCAGGATCGCCGGTACTGGTTTCGGCGGCCCGGATCGACAGCGTGATCGCCTGATCCACCGACTGCGGATGGTCGGCTCCTTCGCGGCGGCGTAATGCTCGTGGCAGCGGCTGTGCACGCAATCTGGTCAGGTAGACGTCGTAGGTCAGAGCGGGCCCATAGGGCGGGTTGATCGCGGCCGCGGCGGCGGCCACTGCCAACGGCAGACTCCCCAGCTCTTCGGCCAGTTGCTGCTCGCCGTCGGGGTCGTCGCGGATGCCGGTGGCCTTACGCAGGTAGGTGTGGGCCTGCTTGGGGGTGTAGCCGGTGCCGGCGTCGACGGTGACGTCGGCTAGGCGGGTCATGGCCTGGTTGGTTGTGGTGATTACGACCCGGGTGCCGCCTCGGGTGGGCAACACGGCGCGCAGTTTGTCGGGGTCGATGGCGTTGTCGAACACGAGCAGGTGCCGGTCGAGATGGTTGTTGAGGTGGTCGCGCAGCCGATACGCGGACTTCGCCGGGTCCCCGTCGGGAGCGGCGACACCGAGATGGTCGGCGATCTCGGCCAGCCCGGTGAACAGGGTGTCGACGGTTTCAGCGTTCACCCACCCGACCAGACCGCGCTCATGGTCGAGGACCTGGCGGGCGTAGGCGGCTGCCAGCTGTGTCTTACCCGCCCCGCGCATCCCGGTGACTACTACCGCGACCCGACCGTGGGCCAAGCCCTGGTCCAAGTCGCGGAACTGCTCGCGGTCCACGAAATGGACAGGCTCCTGCGGCACCAGGCCCACGACTACCGAGGCCGGACCGCCGCGGTTCTCATCAGCGCCGACGGGCTCGGCGTCCCCGGCGTCGATGTCGGCTCCCCGGGTTCGCTGCGGGACCGGCCGTACTTCGGCGTATGCGGCCGCCCGCAACTTCTTCCAGCGCTCGCGGGCCGCGGTGGTCCACTGCTCCGATACCGCGGCGTGGAGGCACTCCACGACCAGCAGGAACTTCTCGTCCGTGCGGGGGATCACCGGCTGGGGCTTGAGCCAGTCGCCGATCGTCGACGGTGCTACCGCCCTTTTCCTCCGGTGGTCGATCCAGTCGGAGATATCCTGCGCGGTCAACCCTGACCGTCCCCGCAGCTCGCCAAGTTCGGCAACGAAGCGTGCTCGCGCTGAAGCCCTCGGGGGCCCGGTTACGCCCTCGGTCACCGGCGGTGTCTCCCTCCCCGACTCGTCGCCGACTCGACCCGACTCGGATGAGTGAGAAACCGTCTACGACATGCGTTTTCGCTCACCGTAGCGGACCCGCCGCGTTGTATGTGCCGAACTCGCGGCGCTTCCTGTCAGGACACAACTCCCGTCTCGACCGGAAAGCGAGCCCGCACCGATGACCGACACCACCAACCACCAGCCCGAACCCCAGCCCGGACGGGCGAGCCGGTGGTGGCGCCGAGCCCGCACCCCCGCGCTGACCGCCGCGGCCACCGCCACCATCTGGCTCGCCAACGGCGCACTCCAGCAACTCGGCGCCCACCTCATCGACTGGCTCTGGTAACGCCCGCCCTCGACCGGGCGACTCTGTGCGCCCGGTCAAGACGGCATCCTTCAGGCCAGAGTGTGATCGCAGATCAGGTTGACGACCAGCACGACGTCCTCGCCGTCGTCGGCGTCGATGACGGTCGGTGTCTTCGCGCACTTGTCGAGGTCATGCGGGCGCTGGGGTTCGTGAGCTCGCAGGCGGCATCCGCAGCTGCCCTTCGGCGAGGTCGACCCGGAGCGGCCGGTGGCCATGGTTCATGCGTGGTCCTTCTCGCGTCAGTCGGGAATCAGCCCAACCTGCACCTACGGGACCGTCCGAGCAGAACGGGTCGTCGGTTGGTTTACTCAGCCTTGCACACTTTCGGCATGTTTTTGCGACCCGCCGAGGTCCGCACTCAGTCCAGCACACGATTCCCCTCCGGGGCGAATCGGCGGTCGAAGTCCTTCCCAGCGCGCACAGCGCCCGACATGCTCCCCACGGCAAGCGATACTTGCGGACGCTAGTCCCCCACGACCACTCGACGATGCCGGGGTGAAGCGGTACGCCGCCGCCCGCGCGACACGCATGAGGCGCGGTAGCAGGAACCCGAACGGATAGGGGTCCTACTATCGCGCCGTCACGGATTCGGCTCCGAATTTCGTGACAGCGTTGAGGACAGCTCTGCATCCGGAGGCCCGCTCGGAACCCTCACTCGACCGGCGGGCCTCCCGATGTAGCCAGCCGATGCGAAACTCCGTGATCCACACATTTCATTCAGTCATGGCCAGGCCCGCCCAAGCTCGCAATCACAGCCTCACCAGAGCGGGCCAGCATGCCCAACTGAGCCTCGCGCCCGGGGTGCTGGGGGACTGTCGGAACAACGGCTCTGGCTCACTTCCGGTGGCTCAAGATGATGGTCTGACGGCACGATGCCTTGGTGGGTGTGGTGAATATTGCTGTCGGACTTGCGTTGTCGGGTTTGTCGGCGCTGGTGATCGACGACGTTGTCGATGAGGGTTCGAGGGTCGTTGTTCGGGCCAGGACGGCGCCGGGCCCTGCGGTGTGCTTGCGCTGCGGCGCGGCGTCGGCGAAGCTCCACAGCTATCATCGTCGGACCGTCGCCGATCTGCCGGTCGATGGCCGCCTGGTGGTGCTGCGGGTGCGGGTTCGGCGGCTGGTATGTCCGACGCCGCACTGCTGGGGGACCTTTCGTGAGCAGGTTCGCGGCCTGCTCGAACGGTACCAGCGGCGCACCACCCGGCTGACCGGTCAGGTGCGGGCAGTCGTGAGGGAACTGGCCGGACGAGCCGCGGTCCGGCTCCTGGCTGCCTTGCAGGTTCGGTTGTCCCGCCACACCGCAGTTCGGGTACTGCTGCGGATCCGGCTCCCACACCGGCCGACTCCTCGGGTAGTCAGCGTGGACGACTTCGCGCTGCGGCGTCGAAATCGCGACGGCACAGCGGTGATCGATGCGGTCACCCACGAACGGGTCGATGTTCTGGGCGATCGTAAGTCCGAAACCCTCGAAGCGTGGTTGCGCGAGCATCCCGGCGTGGACATCGTCGTTCGTGACGGATCGGCGACCTACGCCGAAGCCATCCGCCGGGCACTGCCCGGCGCGTTGCAGGTCAGCGACCGCTGGCACCTGTGGCACGGCTTGGCCCGATCGGTGAGAGAGGTCGTCGCCGCGCACGGCCGGTGCTGGGCTGCGTCCGGCCCTGAACGGCAAACGCTCACCCGTGAGACGACGACATTGCAACGCTGGCATGCGGTGCATGAGCTGCTCGATCAGGGTGTCGGACTGTTGGACTGCGCCCGACGTCTGGGATTGTCGCTGAACACGGTAAAGCGTTATTCCCGCGTTCGTGAGCCGGACCAGCTGCGCCGCCCACCGCAATACCGCGCCTGCCTGGTCGACCCCTACCGCGACCATCTGCGCCACCGCCGCACCGAGGAGCCCGGCGTCGCGGTGCTGCATCTGTTCCACGAGATCAAAGCCCTTGGCTATACCGGCGACCTGAACCTGCTGCACAAGTATCTCAACCAAGGCCGCGCCGAAAACGACCGGATCAGCCCCTCGCCGAGGCGGCTCACCTCCTGGATCATGAGTCGGCCCACCGATCTACCCGCCGGGCGCCGGGCTCACCTGGACGAACTTGTCTCCGCCTGCCCCGAGATGACGGACCTCGTCCGGCTCGTCGGTGAGTTCGCCTCGATCCTGGCCCAACGCCGCGGCAGCGACCTGGATGGCTGGATGAAACAGGTCCGCGAGGCCGGGCTGACCGAACTAGACCCGTTCCTGCGCGGTCTCGCCCAGGACCACGACGCGGCGGTCGCCGGCCTGACCGTGGCCTACAGCAACGGCCCGATCGAGGGCGTGAACACGAAGACGAAGCTGATCAAGCGACAAATGTATGGCCGGGCCAGCTTCGAGCTACTCCGACACCGGATCTTGCTGGCATAGCTGGGTCACCACCGGAAGTGAGCCAGAGCCCAACATGCTCTGGCTCATTGTCGGTGGGATCGTCCTGCTGCTGCTAAAGGTTGCCGCGAGCATGATCGGCAAGGAATTCGGGCTCTGGCACACACTTGGTGATTGACCCAGGTCGGGATGCGTTGGAGCGCAGTGGGGTTGGCTGGTTTGCTGGTGCTGTGATCCTCGGGTGTTAAGGGTTCTGTTCCCGCATCTGGACCAGATGGTCATCAGTGCGGTTGGTGTTGCGGGTTCCACGGTTCGTATCGATGCAGCCACCCGGGAGGAGGCGGTGGCGTGTCCGAGCTGCTCGACACCGTCGCGGCGGGTGCACAGCCGCTACCGGCGCCGTTTGGCCGACACCGCGATCACCGGCCGCGAGGTCGTCATCGTGCTACGGGTCCGGCGCCTGTTCTGCGACAACACCAGCTGCGGGAGAAAGACTTTCGCCGAACAGGTACCCGGACTCGCCGCCCGCTACGGGCGGCGGACATTGCTGCTGCAGCGGGTGTTGTCCGCGGTCGCACTCGCCTTGGGTGGCCGCGCCGGGGCCCGGTTGACCGGGCATTTGGCCGCGCAGGTCAGCCGCATGACCCTACTGCGCCAGATCCGCGCGCTGCCCGATCCCCAGCCCTCGATCCCGCGGGTCTTGGGTGTGGACGACTTCGCCCTGCGCCGCAGACACCGCTACGGCACGATCCTGATCGACATGACGACCCGCCGACCGATCGACATGCTCACCGACCGCAGCACCGAAAGCCTGACCGCCTGGCTTCGAGACCGTCCCGGCATCGAAATCATCTGCCGCGACCGGGCCGGCGCTTACGCCGAAGCAGCGACCACAGCAGCACCGCAAGCGATCCAAGTCGCTGATCGCTGGCACATATGGAAAAACCTCGGCGACGCCGTCGAACGCACCGTCGCCCGCCACCGCCGCCACCTGACCGCAGTCCCCGACCTCGACGACACACCAGCACGGCCCGACATCAACGAAATCGCGGCGGCCCTGCCACACGGCCCGGTCGAACCGCATCTGCGTGCCGACCGAACCGCGGTCCGAACCCGCGAGCGTCATGCCCAGGTCCACACCCTGCTCGCGCAGGGCCACAGCCTGCGCAGCATCGGTCGCGAGTTGGACTTGGCCCGCGGCACGATCCGCCGCTTCGCTCGCGCCGCCTCACCGGATGAATTGCTGGTCAACAATCGCACCGGCTACCGCGACCAGAGCCTCCTCGACGAGTTCAAGCCCTACCTTCACCAGCGATGGAACCAAGGCACCACCAACGCCGCCCGATTGTTCACCGAGATCAAAATCCGCGGCTACCGCGGACAAGCCAACCTCGTACGCGCCTCCCTGCAGCCGTTCCGCACCACCGCCCACATCCCGGCACCACCACCCCCACCACCCTCGGTTCGTCGAGTCACCGCTCGGATCATGACCGACCCCTCTCGAATCGACCCCGCCGACCGACACCGACTCGACGCGATCTTCGCCGCCAGCCCCGAACTCGATGCCCTCGCCGGACACGTCCGCGCGTTCAGCCACCATCATGCGCGAGCTACGCGGCCCAGACCTCGAAGGCTGGATGGCCGCCGTCACCGCCGACGACCAGCCCGCCCTGCACTCCTTCGTCCGCGGCTTGCGCCGCGACCAGGACGCGGTCACCGCCGGTCTGAGCCTGCCCTGGAACAGTGGCGCCGTCGAAGGCCATGTCAACCGGATCAAGATGCTCAAACGGCAGATGTTCGGCCGCGCGAACCCAGATCTACTCCGTAAGCGAATCCTGCTCATCCACTGAGCATCACGCGACCTCCCGATCACGAAATATGGGCCAGAACCAGCCTTCACGAGTTGTTGACAGGTGCGGTCGATCTGGTACCAGCACACCGTCGGACACGGCCTCCTCATCGGCGGGTCAGCGCGCTCCAGCGCCGGGCATCGCGACCAGCACCTATCGACTCGGCGGGCTACCGCGCCCCCGCTACGGTCTCGAGGACGCCGCCCTCGGCGTCGCGATCCGCGAAGCAGACCTGCACATCCACCCGTTCTCCACTCTCGAATGCGGCGACGCGCCCCGCTCGGCCCGCGAACTGCAACGACAGCGCTCGACCTGGATCCGCGGACCGCTGTGCAGCATCGAATACCCGCGCACTCGCCGCGGCCAACTCATCGCCGCCCAAGCCACCTACGGCGGCGTCAAATGGGCGCTGGCCGTGCCCGCCCAGATGATCGCCCTGATCGTGGCATCTCCCCGCCAGCGGGTCATGGCCACCGTCGGATGGCTCCTCGCGCTGTACGGGCCGCTGATCGCGATGCTCACCGGCCTGCGCCGCCTCGACTTCCCCAGCGACTCACGGCCCCGACACCGACACATCACCCACGCGATCCTCTACTACCCAGTCGCCGCGGTGAGCTGCTGGGCCGGTGGACTGCGCGGAGCAGGGCTACTCACCCGCGACGTCGCTCGCGGCCGCGCACCGATACAGCCTCGGACCCGGGAGAGGTAAATGGCCAACCGTGTCGATGCCCCCACGCAGTGCGTGCTGCCGATCTTCGGCACCTTCATCTTCTTCGACTGGTACAACACCCTGTCCACAGCCCAGTTCTGGGACTCGATCCTCGGCAACCAACGCCACCCCCTCGCCGGACCGCTCAACGCCGCGCTGGAAGACCTGTTCCGGGGCCGCAAGGAATTCGTCGGCGCCTGGATGCGCGGGCTGGTCACCGACGAACAAGTCATCGACACCTTGAACCTGACCCTGCCCCGCGGCTACAGCAACGACTACCTGCTGCGAGAGCTGTTGCGCGACTGCCGCAACGCCAAGATCAACCCTGACATGGCCGACATCGTCCGAGCCCTGCGCGACCGGGCGTTCCTCGCAGTCGCCTCCGACAACATGGAATGCTTCGTCCACGCCGCACCCCGCGTGCTCACCGGCGAGCTGCGCATCGACGAACTGATCGTGTCTTCCTCGGTCGGATCGTCGAAGAAGGAGTCCCCGGACCGGTTCTTCGGCCCGACCCTGGACCGCTACGGCCTCACCCCAGCCGACGCGGTACTCATCGACGACTGCGCCGACACCTGCCAGATCTTCCGCGAATGGGGAGGATCGGCCTACCACTTCACCGAACCCGGACAACTGCGCGCCGACATCGCCCACCTGCTACCCGAACTCGCAAGCGTCTGACCTCGCACGCGCGCGGCAAAGGTAAGAAGAAAGGCCTGCACCCCTCACCGGCCACCGTCCTGCGCATGCTGCGCGAGCACGATCGAACCAACACGCCGATAGGTTGTTCACCTCCGACTTCCGGCACAGGGATCCCAGCACTCCGGTGCTGGCCTTCCACACGACGCTGGATTGTCGGCGAAAGGTCGTTCCCCGTGCCGCCTGACGATGACACGACCATCAGGACGACCGAACTGGAAGAGGACAGGCGAAACTACAAGAAGAGAAATACACACAGTGAGACCATCATGTGGTGGGAATCCTGGATAATCTTGGCGATTTCGAGGGCGAGATCAGAAGCCATTCCGACTCGATCGACACTCGGCTCGACGCTGCCAGGCGGGCAATGCCTGCCGCAGCGACGGCGATCGCCGAGCTGCTCGGCGAAGCGATCGACATCCTGAATCCATACACATACGGCCCGCCTGGACAGGCGCAATACTTCGGTGAAATCCAATACGGCTGCGGCGTCCGCTTATGGGGGTTGCCGATAGTCGTGGCAGATCGTGCCGACACGTTGCGGCTAGAACGACGAGGACGGGGGTGGTGCACCGGAACCTGGAGTTCCAACGTCACGACGATCCTTGGTGAAGACGGAAGCATCACCTACCCATCGGTGAAGCGGCTCGCCGCACCCGAACCGGCCACACCTTCGAGCAAACCGAGAAAGTACGGATGGGACCTGTCGATCACCCGAGAGTACAAAGACTGGAAGAAGGGGGCCGATCATCGCAGGAAGGTTGCCGAGCGCGCGGCCGCTCAGGACGCCGAATGGCAGCAGCTCTTGAGTCTCGGCCTTCAGCCGGGTGACCTGTACTTCGAGGTACGTCCGGGTTCTGCACCGATGCTGCGCCCGAATCCTGACCAGCTTCTTGTGTTCACCTACGAGGGGGGAGCGTCACGACGAACACGCCCACGCGTTGGACAGCGAGAAGGGGTTTTTCGAATCCGCTTCTCAGACGGCGTGCGCACCAAACAGTACCAGCGGAACAAGAAGGATCCTGCGGGCTACATTTTCGTCTCGGATTCCCCGAAGCTGCGATCGCAAGTGCCGCAGCGCGGCGGGCCCAGCTTCGGTGTCTTCGACGACGGCATGCCGGTGCTCGTGCACTACAACAAGGCGCAGTCAACTGGGCTGTCGAGCATTCGTGAAATGTTGTACGCCTGGAACCTCGAAAAGACGCTCACCCAGCGCATCCAGTGCATCGTTGAGGAGTTCGCGTCCATCCAGAGGTAGCGGGGGTTCGTGACTGTCGGTGCGATTTCCCACCGAAGTGTCAGTGGGGTTTTCTCATGGGGGTTTTCTCATGGGGGTTTTCTCACTTTGGTGTCAGTGGAGCGTGACACCGGATTGATCTGGATTGTGCTGTCTCACAGCTCTTCCGGCAGCTTCCGGCTGTGGTTGCCCCCGCGCGACCGGCCCGCAGCCACGACGAGACCGGCCACGATGGCGGGCTGGTCCGTACCGTGAAAGGAGGCCCAATGGTGTTGCATGCAATCGTTCCGATTCAATCGGTTCGAGCTCGCTGCTGCCTCAGGGGTCGCGGTCGGGGGTCGGCGCTGACAACAATGTACCGGCCCGGCCGCGATGCATGGTCAGGCCCTGGCAACCTCAAGCGGTCGTGCAGGCCCCGCGGCACTGTCCGCGGGCTCGGTGTCAGTGCGCTCTCAGCTGCGCAGAGGGCGTGACCGTTGAACTGCGAAATTCACCAGGTGCCGGGCTCGGGCGATCCAGCGGCACCGTGGAGCCCAGCATCGCGGCCGACATGCTCGCGCAGCATCGCAATGTCCTCGTCGGAATTGGGTGCGAGCATCGAGGGGCCGGGGCGGAAGCTCAGCGAGGCCCAGGAACCAGCAGATCTGGCGCAAGGTGTCTTCGTCGCGGCCGCCGACATTGTTGCGAATAATGTTGCGGACCGAGTGCACGATACTGACCGCAGCGTCCCCCCCACCAGGCCACTCGAGCACGCTCCGCGGGGGTGGCGCTACCGCCGGCAACTCGGCGCAGCAGTTCGTGTACCTCCTCGACCGACAGCTCATCCAGAGCACGAGCCGCCTGCACCTGCAGCGGTGTCACACCCGGCCGCGGGTCGTCATCGGAATACTCGCTCACTCATTGCCCCTACCTCGGTTTCCGATCGAAAGACATTCATGCCGCTGCGCAGCGCTAGGCGAGGCGAGTCCGGCAGAATCCCCGCAATCGGACGCCGTCGCAGCGCAGTTGGGTGTCGGGGCATCGCGCCCGACCTAACATGGACCCTCGGTCCGCCACCACACTCGCGAGGAAACGATGTCGAAGAAATCACTGGTAGTCGACTACCGTGGGCCCGCGCTGTGAAAGCAGGACATCGGAGTTCACGGTCATCCCGGCGCGCCGACAGCCCGCGCAGGTCGGTACGGATCGCGTGGTGGGGCGATAGCCTGATCGAAGCCTACGAAGCGCACAGTCCGCGCCTCGTCGACCCAGCAGACCTCCCGCCGGTCGGAAGCACGGTCGAGATCACCCAATGGCGCCACCGCGGTTTCGCCTATGCCACCACCATCGCCCTGCAAGCTCGATACCCATCGGTCGAGGTCGAGTCGGTCAACTTCGCTATCGGCGGGGCGACCTCAGCTGACGTACTCGCCGAAGTCCGTGCCGGCGACACCGGCCAGGCATGGCACGTAGCGGTGGTCGGCTGCGGCACCAACGACGTCTGGAGACGTTTCCAGCAGCGGCCCGAAGGCGTGCCGATCGACGCGTACGAGGCCAACATGCGCGCCGCTCTGCGCGCCCTCGAACCCCGCGCGCGGAGGCTGGCGGTCATCGCGGCGCCGCCGATCGGGTGGCTGCCCGGCATCGACACCGCCGCGGTCAACGCTGAGCTCGCCCGATACAACGAACGCGCCCGCCGCGCCGCCCTCGGCGCCGGTGCGTGCTTCATCGACGTGCGGGATCGGTTCCTGGCGACAGCAACGGCGTTGGGGTGGGTTCCCGGCGTTTACGCGGCTGCTGAGGCGTCGACGGTCCTGTGGCGTGCGGACGGAGTGCACCTATCCGATCTCGGCGATCATCTACTCGCCGAGAGGATCGTGCGCTGCCTCACCGAGGCAGCGGTCATCGAACCGCGAATCGAACCCTTTCCGAAAGGCCGGGTGGTGCGCGGTGAATGAGTCACGAGCCGATGTGTTCGACGACAAGTTCGATGAGTTCGCGCGGTGGCAAGCCAGCCCGTGGGGTCGGCTGCGCTACACCACCGCCGCGGCGAACCTCACCGCCCACCTACCGGCGGGCCCGCTGGACATTTTGGATGTCGGCGGGGGCAACGGCCTCGACGCGCTCGAACTCGCCGCACGCGGCCATCACGTCACGATCGCCGACATCTCCGAGCAGTCCCTCGCCGAGGCGCGTGCCGCGGCCGCGCACCGCGGCCTGGACGAACCGCGTCACCACTCGGCACGCCAGCCTCGACGCCCTCGGTGACGAGTTCGGTCGCGACTGTTTCGATGTACTGCTGTGCCACAACCTCATTTCTCCAGAATCCGCATGTCTCATGAGACATGTGACAGCTGTCACATCAGCTGTCTTCGGCGTCTGATGCGGCGTCACCGTTTCCGCGCAGATTACTGCCCGATGTCCTCCACCATGCAGCACCGCCGTCTCGGATCACGGCGCACCGGTGCGGCTTGCGCGGCGTCGAGGGTGAGCTTCGGCAGCTCTAGGAGAACTGAAGGTAGCTAGCAGAGCATGCTGGGGACCATGCGTGACAGACTCTGATGGGCGCGAGCCGCCGGTCCGCCGATCACCCATGTTGCTGGTTCACGACGACTGGGCCGAGTTTATGGTGGCGGAATTAACCCCGCGCAATTGACACTCAAGCGCATCTACAGGCATGAATGCTGTCACCCGAACCCGCCATGGGCCCGGGTCGAGCATTTCACCCGCAAAGGATGAAGCACGCCCCGGCTGGGTGCTCCTACGCTGGTATGGGTATGAGACCCGCACCGGGGTCAGCAGCGTAAATTATTGACAATGTGCTGCGTTCGGAATCGACTAAGCGCGCGGCAGAAAATCCCGAGGCCACTGTTTCCCGTGGATACCGAAACTGTCGATGTTCATCGGTCTCGGCCGCCTTCCTTCTCGAGAGGTCGGGGCGGGCTTGATGTCCGCGGTCCAAGCGAACATTTCCGTCGCACACACCTCGGTATGGGTGGCCCACGTCGAGGAGGTAGGAACTATGTCGTTCGCCGACGTCCGGGAGCTTCTCTACACCAAGCGGATCCGTCCGACCCGAGTGCTGGAGGATCACCGACCCAACTCCGATGCAGCAGAGCTTGCCTCGATCGAGTCGGCACTTGACGGCGCCGACGATCTCCTGGCATCGGGGCAGAACCAATCGGCGGTCACAGCCTATGACGCCGTACGTTCCAAGACGTACTCGTTCATCAACGGCCGCCGCGGCGGGGTCGTTTCGCCGGCTCTTCGCACACCTCACGTGGCCCGCCAGATTGTCGCCTTCCTCCAAGGGTCGTCGAATGTGCTGGGGCGGCTCACACCCGCCTCGCGAGTCGGGTCCTCGATCGACGTCGGCATCGACGACGGCACGGCCGCCAAGGTCGACTCGCTCGGCCTGCACCGGAAGCGCAGCCTCGCGCCTGCGGCGGGCCGCGCCGAGTCCGGCCTCGCCGCCGCCGTCCAGGGCCGGTTCGACGCCGCAGTGGACGACTTCCGCGCCGCGATCGAGTCGGCGACGGACGCGGAACGACCTGCGCTGCAGCTCAACTTGGGCGCTGCCCTGATACAGACCGGCGCGCTCGACGCCGCCGAGGCGACACTCAAGCGGGCGGAACAGGGCTTCTCCCAGGCGGGCGACTCGCTGGGCGGCGCGCAGGTGAAGCAGAACCTAGCGGTGCTGCTCGCGTCGAAGGGCCAGGCGAGCGAGGCCCGTGAGCTCTTCGTCGCGGCGGAGGGCGCTGCCCGCAAGGCGGCCGGCGACCTGAACAGCGCAGCCAAGGTCGTCGCAGACATCGGTCGCAAAAAGCCCGTTCTGGCCGACTTGGTGCGCCGAACAGATGGGCGGCGCATCGACACGAACGTGCGCCTCGGCGCCGCACCGATGATCCGCGGCCGCCTCGCCACCCGTGTCCCCAACCCCACCATCACGGCTGGCCCGGCACTAGCGGCGACAGCCCTGCGCAGTGCCGAAGCGGTGTCGATCTCCGAGGGAGGGCTCGACGACCTCGGCGCCGGTCTGATGCTCGTGCTGCGCGACCCGGCCGACACCGCGACCTTCCACTCGACTGCCTTGGTCGCAGACTTCGCCAAACCTCAGGCGACCGCGATGACCGCCGGCTTCCTCACCGCGGACAAGGTGCGCACGCTGTCCTGGACCGGCAGCGACGGTCCGGCCGTCGCCGACCTGATCGCCAAACTCTACGAACCACGTCGGGACGCTACGTCACTGCTTGGTTTGGTGTGGGCCCCTGCCACCACCGCCGACACAGCGGCCCGCTTGGCGCACATCTACTACTTCGAGACCGCGCTCGGGCTCGGCGATGCCTACGCTGGCCTTGAGGAATGGGATCTCGCCCGCTCGTGGTACCTCGCAGCGGCCGACTACAAGTTTGTGAACATGGCGATCGAGGCGCCGCTGCTGTGGCACCGGATTGCGGCGACCTACCTCGGCGAGGGTGACGGATGGTATCGCCGCGACGAGTTGCAGAAGGCAGCCCACGCCTACGCCAACGTCCTGAAGCCGGTCGATCTGACGGCACCCATCGCCTCGCCGCTCTACGAACACACCCGGCTGTCTGCTACGGGCGCGCTCATCCCGGCACTGATGACCGACCCGGAGTCGCCACCCGACAAGCTCGGTGCCGGCACCGCGGCCCTCGTCCTCGACATCGCACAGCGACTGAGTCAGATCGCGGCGGGGCTCGACTGGTTCGGCGTTCCCGCGAATTTCGTGCCGCCGTTCACGTTCGATCACCTCCAGAACTCGGCGCGCTACCTCGCTCAGCAGGCGAAATTCGCCGAGCGCGACTACATCCAGTTCACCGAGCAACACGAGTCGTCAACGCTCACAAAGATGCAGCTCGAGCACGCCGCGGCATCAGCCAAGGCGGAGCTGGACGTCGTGATGAAACAGCGCGACGCCGCCGCATTGGAGGCGACGGTTGCCCGTAGTGCCCTACGGCTCGCCAATCAGCGCAAATCCGATGCCGAAATCGCTCGCGACGAGTACGCCACGATGTCGACCGAGCAGAACACGCTCGAGTACATGATCGCCTTTTACTCGTTGCAGAACTCGTGGGAACAAGAGGCGCAAATCAAAGGGGGTCCCGACGCTGGCCGCCACGTCCACGAGGTGGTCAGCGACATGCGGCACCGCTTGGGGGAAACCAGCCAAACCTACGAACTGCTGCGGATGGACCAGAACATTGCCCAGCTCGGGATCGGCGCCGAACAGGCCGCTAACCAGGTAGAGGCCGCGAAAGCGCGGCTGGAGGCGGCCAACTGGGCCGTGCGGGCGTCCGTACTGCGTGCCGACCAGGCGTCCCAGCTCGCTGCCCAGTTCAACTCGCAGACATTCACACCAGAAGTGTGGTGGCAGCTTGCCCAATTCATGCGGCACCACGCGCGCCGCTACCTCGGCTGGGCCACGAAGGTCGCGCGGCTGATGGAGCGAGTCTACGAGTTCGAGCAGGACACCGTGGTCGACCGGATCCGCACCGACTACATCACCGGGGCGGTGGCGGGCTTGCTCGGCGCCGATCAGCTACTCGGGGACATCGACTACTTCACCTACCACCACCTGACACAAACCGACTACCGTCCACAACGGGTCACGACCCAACTTTCACTCGCCCAGCGGTTCCCGTTCGCATTTCAAACCCAGTTCCGCACCGGCGGCGGGATGACGTTCGACATCAGCCTCGATGACGTCGAGCGGACGCACCCGGGCGCATTCAACCAGCGCATCCAAGCGGTCGAGGCCAGGGTCATTGGACCGGTGCCGATCGAGGGGCTGCACGGCACGCTACGCAACAGCGGGTTCTCCCAGTACCGGCGGCGCGACGGCCAGAGGAAGTTCCGTGTCCAGGATGTCGAGACGCTCGTGCTGTCCGCGCACGACCGCGGCGATATGGCGATGTTCCGGCCTCGGACCGAGATGCTCGGTGTGTTCGAGGGAGCCGGGCTCGCCTCGACATGGACGATCGAGTTCCCACCAAGCGCAAACGACATCAATTATGAATTCGTCGTCGATGTGGAATTGACGTTCCACTACGAGGCCGGGTTCGATCGCCAGCTCGAGATCAATTTGCGTAATACACCGCTGCCGCCGGAGGCGAAGCGAGCCAACACCGCCTTCTCGCTGCGATGGGATCTGCCCGACCGCTTCTTCGTGCTGCAGAGCACAGGAGCCGCCGACCTAGAACTCGGGCCGGAGTACTTCCCGCGCCATCACCTTGATCCGATGGTCCGTTCGGTGAGCGTCCAGTTGCTCGGCGCGGACGGCCCCCTCGGAGCGGGGCTCGACGTCGGTATCGGTGCGCCCGGTGTGGCCGCGGTTGCGGTAACGACCAACGCCAAGGGCCGCGTCGAGTCGTCCAATCCGACATTGGCGCCGCTCACTGGGCGGTCGGTGACCGACGGGGTCTGGCCGATTTCGTTGTCCGACGACCCGAATGTGCGGGCGGACGTGTACGACGTCGTGCTCTTCGTGGAATACGACTACACGCCCAGGGGTGCGGGATGAACGGCGACCAGCAGGTATCGCTGCCCAAGGGAGGAGGTGCGGTCGGTGGACTGGGGGGCAGCTTCAGCCCCGACCTCAATACCGGCGGCGGGGGCTATGAGATCCCGTTCGACCTGCCCGAGGGGCGCAACGGGCACACTCCAGCCGTAGCGCTACGGTACGGCACGGGTATGCCGAACGGGCCGTTCGGGCTCGGATGGGGCATCGGGCTGATCCGTCTCGACCGTGACACCAGCGGCGGCGCACCCGAGTACGCCGCCGGTGACCCGCTGGTAGCGCCGGGAGTTGGTCCCCTGCGGCCCGGCGCCACCGACCCGAATCGCTTCCTTCCCGAGACCGACGGGCTGGTGTGGGACGTGCGGCGGGTCGATGACGGCTTCGAAATCCTGCAGCGCGACGGAATCCGCCACACCCTCGGGTCGACGGCGGAATCCCGCGTGAGCGACCCGGCCGATGCCGCACGAGTCGCGAGTTGGCTCGTCCACCGGTCGGTGACCGCCGACGGCGAGGCGATTGAGTACCGATACATCGCCGACGGCGCGGGACGTTTGCTCGCCGAAATCCGGTGGGCTGTCTACCGGCTCGTCTTCCATTACGAGAACCGCGGCGACCAGTCGCACGACGGGCGGTTCGGATTCCTGGTCACCACCTCGAAGCGGTGTTCGCACGTCGACCTTGAGGTGACGACCGAGGCGCAACCGGTCGTGCGTCGCTGGTCGTTCACCTACGACGCGAGCCCGACATCGGGACAGTCGTTGCTGGCGTCGGTCACCACGCACGGTGTCGACGCAGCCGGAGCCGACCTCGCACTGCCCACAGCAAGGTTCGAGTACACAAGCGGATACGATGCCGACCTGCACGCCCTGCCCGGGCACGTGGCAACCGCGCTGGCCTCCGGCGCTGTGTTCACCGATCTGTCCGGTGACGGGCTGCCGGACGTCGTTCAACTGGGCGGCGGCCGGATCGCGGTCTGCCGCAACCGCGGCGGCCTCGAGTTCGACCGGATGGTCGCGCTCGACGGCCGAGGCGTACCGAACTTCGGTGTCGGCGACATGTTCGCCGCCGACACCACCGGCCGTGGACGCGTCGACCTCTTGTCGAGCGGCGACGGCCTCGCGTACCGCTATCCGATCGAGGGAGATGGACAGGTCGGGCGCCCGATCGTCACCCGTGACCGGCCTGCACTCGTGCCCGGGACGCCGGACGTGCGTGTCGCAGACGTCGACGGTGACCGTGCGGTCGACCTCGTGTCGGTGCGTAGCCGGGTGCTCACCGTCGACCGTCAAGCCGACGACGGCTGGGAGACGACGCGACGCGCCCTTGGTGGCGATGACCCACTCGCGGGTGTGGACACGCTCGACGAGCACCTGTCGTTCGCCTCTATGAGCGGTGACGGGCGTACCGACCTCGTGTCGGTGCGGTCGGGCCGGGTGCGCTGGTGGCCGGCTCTCGGTGGTGGCCGGTGGGCCGCCCCGCGCGACATGGACGCCAGTCCCGTGCTGCCGACCGGCTACCGGACCGATCGGCTGTTCCTGGTGGACGTCGACGGCGATGGATGCGATGACCTGGTGTACGTCGACCGCGACGTTGTGCGGGTCTGGTACAACCGCAACGGCAACAGCTTCGGTCCGGAGCGCGTGATCGCGAACGTGCCCGGGCTTACGGCCACCCGAGTGGAGTTCGCCGATCTCGACGGGCGTGGCGTTGCCGGGCTTGTCCTCCTCGGCGAGCGGCGCGGTCGCCCAGCGGCGTGGTTCCTGTCGTTCCAGCGTGGCGGCGGGCCGCTGCTCGCGTCGGTCGACGGGGGTATCGGCGATCGCCTCGAGATCACCTACGAGTCGTCGGTCGACCATGCCGCCCGTGACCGACGCAGCGGAGCGCGCTGGTCGATGTTCCTGCCGATTGCGATCCCAGTGGTCGCGCGGGTCGTGCGGTGGCGCTTCGACGGTGACAACCCCCACGAGACCCTGATGCGCTACCACGACGGGGCGTGGGATGCGGCGTTGCAACGGTTCCTCGGCTTCGGCCGCGTGGAGTCGTTCGAGGTTGGCGATGACAGCGCGGCAGGCATCCTGACGCAGAGCGAGTTTCACGTAGGGCGGCCGCCAGACCGAGTCGGGCATGCGCCGTCGGAGGACGAGCGCTTGGGTGCCCAGGTCCTGCGCGGCCGCTTGATCCGGTCGTCGGTCAGGGCGTGGGATGGTGTTTCGGCCGACCTCGACGGTGACGCCGCACCCGTCGTCGGCGGCCCGCTGCTCGTGGTCGAGCAGGACTGGGCGGCGCACCTATTCGACGTCGACGGGTGTCGCAGCGCACGTCCCCGCCAACGCGAGCGCCGCGAGCTGCATTTCGACGGCGCGCCTGAGCCGTGGCGCACCACGACGAGCACCAATGTGGCGTGGGACGACTGGGAGAACGTCACCGAGTCGGTGCAGCGCGACGAGCGCAGCGCCGATCCCGCGGACGTACAAGAGGTCCGGTCGACGTCGGTGTTCGCGGTGCCGAACGGCACGGGGGTCCGCGACCGGCCCGCTCGCGTCGTGCAGACGGCGCCGGACGGCTCGTTGTACAACCTGCGGATCCTGCGCTACGACGGCACAGGCGAGGGGCTGCCTGAAGGCGAGGTGGGTGACGGCCACCTCACCTCGGAGGAACGGCTGGCGCTAACCGACCAGATGGTGACCGACGTTTACGGGTCGGCACCGCCCGATTTTGCGGCGCTCGGCTACCACCGTCGGCCTGACGCCGCTGGTTGGTTCATCTGGTCGGCCCGCTATGAGCGCGCCGACATGGCCGGACCCACCCCGACGATGACGACGCGCGATCCGCGCGGCGCGGCTCAAGTCGTCGAGTTCGACGCCGACCGGCTGGGACCTACCCGTGTCATCGACGCGCGCGGCAACGTCACAGCCGGCGTGCGCGACGCGCGCGCCTGCAAGGTCGGCTCGGTCACCGACGCGAACGGCAGCACCTGGCGCAACGAGTACGACACGCTTGGCCGGCTCGTCACCGAGTTCCGCCCCGGTGATCCCGCCGACGATCCGTCCGTGCGGCTGGTCCCCAACGCCGACGCGGCGGTGCCGTTCAGCGAGCGCACCGCCTCCCACATCAGCGGTGGCACGAGTGACGTCGTGCAACGCGAACTGTTCGACGCCGACGGCCACCTTCTGGTGCGCGGCACGCGTGGCGGCGACGGGACGTGGATCGTCAACGAGGCCGCTCAATACAACTGGCGCGGCCTGGCCGCTATCCAGTTCACGCCGCATCGCACACCGGGAGCCGACCTCGGCCCTGTTGCCGCCGACCACGGCGGGGAGTCGTACCGGTACGACGCACTCGGGCGGCTGATGCGCCAGGAGCATCCCGACGGCACCGCCCGCACCGCAGCCCACGAGCCAGGGCGATCGGTGATGCACGACGAGGAGGATCTCGTCGTCGGCGGCGCGCACGAGGGCACGCCCACAGTGTTCGACCTCGACTGCGCGGGACGGGTGCGACGCGTTCAGTCGATCGCCGAGGCCGACGGCACGGTCACTACCGAGTACCGGTACAGCATCCGCAACAAGCCGGTGACGATCGTGGACCCTGCCGGACGGACCACCGCGATCGCCTACGACCTCGAGGGCCGCCAGATCTCGGTGGACGACCCGGACGCGGGGATGACGACATTCGTGTACGACGCCAGCGGCAATCTGACCGAGCGCCGCAACGGACTCGCGCAACGTGTCATCAGCACCTACGACGAACTCAACCGCCTGCGCCTCGTCAGCTCACCCGACACGGGGGAGCCGGAGGTGCAATACGTGTATGTCGACCAGGCCGATGCGATGGGAGGAGTCGACGTGTCCAGACGGGCGGGTCGCCTGGTCGAGTTGCGCGACACGCTCGGTGTGACGACGCTCGGCTACGACGCACGCGGTGAACTCACCAGCAAGCATGTCGCACTGCCCAGCGGCGAGGCATTCGACATCGTGCGAGTGATCGACCGGCTCGGGAGGCTCGCACGCGTCACCTATCCCAGGTTCGGGGCGGTCGCGGCGAAGGATGTCGACTACACCTACGACGAGTTCGGTCGGATCGCTTCAATCAGCGGCGTCGTCGACGCCGTTGTCTACGACGCACGCGGCGACGCAACCGAGATCACCCATGCCAACGGCGTCGTCACCCGGGTCGACCACGACACGCGGGGCCGGACGGTCGCATCGACGGTGACCGATGGCAGCGGCACCCTGCTCGAGAGTTGGACACTCGACCTCGACGGCACGGGCAACGTTCGCAGCGTCACTGACCATTTCGACGCCACCCGAACCTGGACCTACGAGTTCGATCACTTGTATCAGCTCACCGCTGCCAACCGAGCGGATGGCACGGCGCGCACCTACCAATACGATGTCGCTGGCAACATCGTATTCGGATCCGACGTCGGTGCAGTGCTCTACGGGGAAAACGGCCACCCGGCCGGGTGCGCTACCACGGTCGGCGCCGACACGCTCGACTACGACGCGATAGGGCGGCAGACCGGTGGGCCAGAGGGGACCATCGCCTACGACCCGATGAACCGGATGACCTCGATCACCTCGGGATCCAAGACCGTCGAACAGCGGTTCGGCGCATTCGGGCGGCCCACGATCCGCACGGAAACCAACGCAGTGGGCACGCTCACGACGATCTGCCTCGACGATCTCGTCGAGATCCGCGGCGGCAGGATGATCTGCTCGGTGTCTGACGGCGAGCACAGGATTGCCCAGTTCACCGCCGGCCAGCCGGTCGAGCACCTCCACAGCGACCACCGCAACTCGACCACGCTCATCACCGGCAAGGACGGCAAGATACGTCAGCGTCTCGCCTACGACCCGTTCGGCGCCGTCCTCGCCGAGCAGGCGGCCGTCGATCACGTCGATTCAGGTCGCCGCGCGGATGGGTACCGCACCCTCGACGGGTTCGGGCTGCAGTTCGTCGACGGGCGCCTCTATCAACCCGGGCTCGGCAGATTCACGACCGTCGACCCGACGGTGTCGGATCTGTGGCACCCGATCGCGCTCAACCGCTACGTCTACGTCGCGAACAATCCGGTCACTCACAGCGATCCCAGCGGGCGAGCCTGGTGGCATGTCGTGGTGGCGATCGTGGCGGTGGTCGCTGTTGTTGCCCTGACCATCGTGACGTTCGGCGCGGGCCTCATCGGCCTCGGGGGGATGATCGGTGTGTTCGCGGCGATGGCTGCGGGCGGCGCGGTCGGCGGGATTGCTGCCGCCCAGGCCGGTGGCGGCGTTGAGGAGATTCTGCTCGGCATCTTCGTGGGGGCTGCCCTGGCAGGCGCGGCAGCGCTCGGCGGAGCGATGATCGGGTTTGGCCTTGGCCTTGGAACGGGCGTCAAAGTGTCGTTCCTCGCCCACCTGCTTTCTGGGGCGGCGACGGGCCTGCTGCTCGGCGCGGCGACCGGTTTCGCGGCGGGCTTCGCCGGCGGCATGGGCTCGGCCGGCGACATCTGGAAAAAGACCTGGCAGTCGGCTCTGATCGGCATGGCGATCGGCGTCGGAACGGGGATCGCCGGCTACTTGTTCCAGCAGGGGGCCCTCGGCACCGGCAGGCTCGCCGTCCACGGCGCGAAGGAGCCGATCGAAAAGGCCGGGCAACGCGCCCTCTCCGAAGGGGCCGCCAAGGGCCTGGCCGCAGCTGGCAAAGCAGGCAGCCTCGGTGGTGCTGAGCTGGCCACCGGAGCAACCCAAGCAGTCCGCTCGTTCGCGTCCAACTTCTACACGTACGGCGGAACCAGCGGCTTCCCGGTCCTGGAAGTGCTCGTGTTCAACCCGGTAGCACAGAACCTTTTGATCATGGGCGGCACGTCGGTATTCTCCCTCGATGCGGTCGATGAAGTCAGCCGCTGGCTGCGTGAGAACGACGTGAATGTAGGCGTCAAGGGCGAGTTCTGACTGCGAGCGTCGCTCGTATCCCGGGGCCAGCTAGACCCCTGCGTTTCCGAAACGCCTACCTGTGACGGCGGATGACCTCGGCGCGGCGATCGACAACCGTGCTCGCCAGACGGCCGGTCGACCCTGCCCAGCAGCCACTGATCGGATGCGGCATCAAGTGGCGTGGACCCCAGGGTTTGGCCTGGGCTGGTGTGCGGGTCTCGTCCGCCAAGCGTGTTCAGCCCCCACTGTTGGGTAGTGCATTCTCCCGCAACAACGGTTGGACAGTCGGATGTCGCCCGTTCGAATCGTTTCGCGTAGCATCCTATGCTGCGGCCACAGCACGCCGACCTACAGGTCGACGTGTGCTGTCCGCAGTCCGAACGACTCTCGACACCCATGCGGCAGACGACGGCGGCGTCGCCCGGCAACTTGATTACTCGAGGCGTCACAGCCAGCATCCGGCCTCTTCCCGCGCGACTGCGGCCGACGGCACCAAGCCCGGCAGGCTCGACGCGGGTAATCTTCGGCGACGTCGGCGTTCACTGAGATCCCCAGGTTGACGCGATTTAGGTAGTGGATTCGGACATGGCCGTCGCAGAGTTGTCGTAGGCAGCGCCGAGCAGAGGTCCGGAGGTGGTCGCTGGTGTCGATCAGTGATTGTGAACTCGTGAGTAGAGAGCCCGCTCATCGGGGACGGAGCCGGGGTAAGACGGTGATGTCCGGGTGCGCGGTGTGTACGACCACGATGTCGTCGAGTAGGCGGTGGGCCTGGATGAGGGATTGTGCGATGGTCAGCTCGTTCGGTCGCGGCTGGCCGGGGCGTGGTTTCGGGCCGCTGATGCCTATGAAGGTTTGACCGGTCTGGTTCGTGATCTGTTGATGCAGGCAGTTCTCAAGGTCTCTGACATAGGCTTCGTCGTAGTCGAATTCCACCGAGAGGATGCTGAAGTCGTCGTAGGTGTGGTAGCTGCGATCATCGAGCTGCTGCAGCGTTCCGGGTTGGTCAGGGTCAATCGGGGGATCGCCGTCGTAGGTGAGAAAGGCGTGGAGTCGGCCGGAGTAGGTGCCGTGGCAATCCTGATTCGTCAGGTCGATGGTGAATTTGTCGATGATCGTATAGGCAATGTGGCCTTCGCCGCCGGGCCAGCGCGTGGCGAGTGGCGAGGCGGGACCCAGCGCAATATCGGCGACACCGGCAAAAGGTACAGCCACGGACCCGGATGCACCGGTCAACGGCACGCTGTCGAGAAACCACACCACTCGCGTGGGCTGTTCACCGGCCAGGGTCGTCAGCGCGAACCTGGTGGTGACGATGACTTCGTTGGCCGTCACCGTGTACGTCTTCTTCCCGTAGTCGCAGACCTCTGCCTCGATCTGCGTCCAGACGGCGGGGCACGGGAATGCCGACAGGATTGTGCCTGCGATGCTGTAGTGGTGGGACCGCCGCGCCAACGTGTAGCCGTTGATCATGTAGTCGGCGCCCTCCTCGGTGTAGCGCAATCGAATCGGAGAAAAACCGCCGAGGAGCTCGCGGGAGGTGAACACGGCCGCGCCGGTACCGGTCAGGTTGTCCGGGTCGGCGAGTTCGAAAATATCGGCCTCGGCCAGAACAGCAGACTCGATTCTCGCGCGAAGTTGCGATTTCACCCGTTTGATCACCAGTTCGACGACGTTGGATCGTGCATCACGGTCGCCGAGTCTGTCCACCCGCCACAGGATCTTTAGATCATCCGGCGGAGCGGAGACGACATCACCGTGCACGTTGCGCGACAGAGCATCATCGTATTCAGGATCCCCGGCCAACAGCGTGTTCAGTTCTACCTCGAGCAAAGGACCGAACGACTTCTGGAATGCGTGGTACCCCGCCTCCTGAGTCGAGTAATCGAAATTGTCGACTTCCCATGTGAGGCAGACGATCCCGACCAAGCCCTCGAACCAGCCGCCCACCGTCCGGCACGGTCGCACCCGGGTCTGAAAAGCTCCCAACTGTGGACGGATCGCCAGTGGGGTATCTCCCGGGCCAATCTCCTGTTCGGCGGGTGCCACCAAAGTCAGCAAAGTACCCGGAAAGGTCCGCACCCCGAGATGAGGCGGCAAGACACCGGTATCGATGGTGTCGGCATCGACTTTGAACCGCATCACCCACAGATACGGTTCATCTCCATCGCTATCGCGGGTGCGGCCGATGACAAATTCGGTCAAGGCGATCGTGACATCGACTTCCGGAGGCCGACTCATCGCTGCTCCACTCGGCGAACGACCTCTTCGAGGTCTCCGATGGCATAGGCCCAGTTGTGGCACTTGAATGCTCGGATATCGAGTTTCGTTGTGCCGCAGTCGATACAGCGGACACCTTCGATGGCCTCGGGTGTCTCGATGTTGACCCATTTGCGGTCGCCGAGGATCACCGAAGCGACCTGTGCGCGAGAATGCACATCCGTGAGTGCCGAGGAGACGATGTCGAGCCAACTGACCGTGCGGCCACAGTTTCCGCAGTGTCGGGAGTCGGCACTCACCCACAGCGGCGCACCGATCGTGTCCGCGTCCATGCCTAGAAGTTCCTCGAGACGGCGGACGTCCCCCTCCGGAGTTACCCACTTGTCCCGGCCGGGTAGCGACGCGGGGGAATCGTACACCATGCGAAAGACATCCGGTCCCACTTCGAACGTCTTACGGTTGCCGTGATCGTGCGATGCCGACATAGCCATAAATGCCTCCCACCCGAGTGCAACTGCCGTGGTGATCAGCATGCCCGACCACTAACCCCGAAGCCAGCGCCCGCGCCAAGGAAATCTGGTCACCCCCGCGACTTCGACCACCCGCCGCGCCGCGCTCGGCGACGACAGTGACCACCTCGGCCTGCGGCGCCGTCGCCCACGCGGCCCGGTCCACGACTTCCTCGCCGAACCCGGCGCCCCCCGGAAGGCTTTCCCCGAATCACCGACCTGCCATGGCTACGCCGGACCCTGGGCGGCCCGGTCGCCGACAGCCCTGCCCCCGAACTACACCATCACTCTTCTGCGCGGCGCCCAAGCCGCGTTCTGGCTGCACGGCTGGCGCCTGGATACCCCACCTGCCCTTCGCGGTCGGCCCGGGCTAACCACCGTCGCGTTCACCGCCGAACTGGCCGACCGGATCCGCTCCGGCCTATCGAACCCCGTCCGCGCCGCAGCCCTGGCGGTCTCCCTGTTCACCGGCGCACTACCCGGCGAGATGACGGCCCTGCACCGCGACCACCTGGCAGAGGACGGTTCCTGGATCTCCAGTGGAGCCCAAGGTCGACGAGTATTCTCGGTGCCCACCCATGCCCGGCCCCTGCTGCTGGCCGCCCGTACCCACCTCCAGCTCACCCGAGCACATACGACGGGCCTACTCATGGACGCACCGGTGAATACGGTCGCACCGTGCGCGTTTCCGCCGACGCCTGCAGCGTTCTGCTGCCCGCCCGCCACCAGTACGAACACACGTGGATTGGGAACGCCACCGGCCGTCGCCCGAGGGTGGCGCGTGCTCGGCGGACGTCGTGTTCGATGCCGCGCCAGGCGTAGGTGCGCCAGCGCTCCAGCAAGGCGGTGTCGTCGTAGCCGCGCACTGTCACCGACACCAGCTTCAACCAGCCGGCGTCGTCGCGGTCCCACAGCTGCGCGCGTTCCTCGGCGCTCAACTCGATGGCATGCGCGGTTTCGTTGGCTCTCGTCCATAGCGCGGCCATGTTGCGGTCGAACTGTTCGCGTGCGGCGGGGTCGTCGGTCACGGTGTCGTCGAGTCCGCGCAGCCGGTGTTCGACGCTGATGGCGGCCATGTGCTCGAGTTGCCAGATATCCGCGGCGATGCCTTCGACCATGTGCGCGCGCACCGGGTCTTCGCCACGGCGCATGGTGGGTGGGGAGTGCACGCTGTCGCCCCAACGTTGGCCGCGTTGTCCGGCGGCGCGGGCTGCGGTGATCGCGGAATCGGACAGGCCGACGGCGGCGGCGTGGAGTTCGATCTCGCTGCGGTCGGCGTCAAGGGCGCGCAGGTGGGTGCGCCAGGTTTGTATCGGGATCTCCCCGGTGCCGTAGTGCGGCTGGTAGATGGGATACCCCTGGCGCAGGACGCGGGTGTGGTCAGCGGCGGTGTTCTGGATGCGTTCGAGCAGCCGCAGCTTCCAGCTCGGCAACCCCTCCAGCTCGGGTGATGGTTGACTCACGGGCATAAGTCCTTTCTTCGAGATGCCTGGTATGACGGCTTTGGGTCCGTACGGGGCATAGGTCATGGCTCGGGTCCTGGGCCGAGTTCCTGCCGCGAACCGGCCGCGTCGAGCGCGTCCTCGCCGGAGTCGGGTCTGGCCCTGGGGGTGTCGGTCAGACCGGCGGCGTCGATCGCGGCGGTGATGTCGGCGGCGGGATCCGGGTCGCGGTCCGGGTCGACGATGAGTGCGGTGGGGATGCGGTCGGCGGTGGTGAGAGCGGCGGCGGCGTGTTCGACCATGCGGTCGGGCGAGTCCGGCATCTGGGTGGCGATGTCGTCGGGGGTGATTCCGGCGGCCTGCAGCACCATGACCGGCATCGCCGCGGCGGTGAAGTCCGCGCCGGCCAGCTGGCTCCACCGCTGCGCAAGCTGGTGGTCGGCCTGTCCGCGCAGTTGGTCGGCCACCGTCGTGGCCCAATGCCGGTACCCGCGCTGCCACACCTGGTGGCGTTCCTCTTGGCTCAATCCCAGCGCGTGCGAGACCGCGCCGAGGCGCTGCCAGGTCATGCCCATCACCCGCCGAAACCGCGCCACCGCATCTCCATCGAGGCCGACACGACGCGGGTAGGCGGCGCCGACACCGGCCATGTCCTGCAATCCGTGTATCTCCCGGCGCAGCGCTGTGATCAGCGCGTGCCGCTCTACATGGCCTGAACCGAGGAGGACTTGTCCGGGCTGCCAGCGGCTGCCGCGTTCCCCGGCTGCGCGGGCGTAGTCGATCCACGCCTTTGGCACCCCGACCGCCAACGCGACCGTCTCGCATTGTTCGCGGGAGCGCTGCCCGATCCGTACCTGCTCGACCACCTCCGGTGGCGGGTTGGTGTGACCGGCATTGTGAGCGCGCTCGAGCAGTTGCTGGCTGTCGTAGGCGAGGTTCTGCACCGCCTTCAGCAGGCGCGCCTGCAACGGGGTCGGGGTGTCCATCTCACCGGCCTCCGCCCCGCCGCGGCGCTGCCGCAATGCTTCGGCTGGTCATAGCTCCTGCCCCAGGTCGGGGGTTCGGGGCATCGCAGCAGTGGACAGTTCGGTCTCGATCTCGAAATCCGTTGCTGGGGTCGGGCTGTCGCCGGTGAGTCCGGCCGCGTCGACCGCGTTGCCGATCACCGATCCTCCATCGGACACGGTGTCCGGCTCGCTTACGAGATCGGCGAACTCGTGGGTGAGGTGCGTGGCCAGCGATAGCTCTTCGGTCAGCCCGATGACGTCCTCGATCGCCACCCGCGGCGACCGGTGGGCCGCGCTCGAAGGGAAGTCGATGTCCTCGACGAGGGCGGCGTCGATGATGAAAGGGCCGCTATCGAGCGCCAACGGTGACATCTGATGCGCGCTACCCTGCGCGGGGTCGATGTCCTCGACAAGAGCGGCGTCGATGATGGTGGAAGGATCACTGCCGGTGTCTTCGGTGAACCGCTCGGCGAACGCCTCCGCCTCGTCGGCGTGCTGCGGCGAGAGATCTTCCGCGCTCTTGGCGGCGGCGAACGCGGCGGCGGAGGCCATCGCTTCCCCGGTGTCACCGTGCGCGCTCAAGGTGTCGCTGAAACCGGCCGCGCGGCGGCGGATGTCGATGAGCAGCTGCTTGTAGTCGACGTCGAGTTCGTGTAGCTCGTTGGCGCGGGTCTCTCGATTCTTGTATGCGGTGATCTTCGCGTCGTGAAGTTCCCGGCTTTGTCTGCGTTCGAGCGAGCCCGCCATATTTCGCCGCGTCAGATCGGCATCGGCGCGTTCGATCTGCCGCTGCTTCTGCCGCTGCTCGAGCGTGTGCTGCTCACCGCCGCGCTCGATCCGGGCACGGACTTCCTCAACCCTGGCGGTGTTCAGGTCGCGCGCGTGATCTGCCGCTTCGACAGC
Source organism: Nocardia sichangensis (assembly GCF_047200615.1). NCBI lineage: Bacteria > Bacillati > Actinomycetota > Actinomycetes > Mycobacteriales > Nocardiaceae > Nocardia > Nocardia sichangensis. The sequence continues at coordinate 19,685 of NZ_JBJZOK010000044.1, read as the reverse complement.
GTTGCGCACGCGCATCCAATGTTCGACCGACGAGCGATGCTCTTTCGCATCGGCGTGTTGCATGCGCTGCTCGGATTCGGCTTTAGACCTTGCGTGTCCGCTCTGGCCGCGCATCAGCGCGGCGGTCGTGTGCGCGGTCTGCAACGCTTGGACGAAACCCTGACGTACCGCCTGGCTGGATTCCTCGACCGGATCGCCGCTCACGATGCCACCTCCAATCCCGACAGCAACCAGGCCGAACCGGCTGTGGTGCGGGTGGCGTGGGCGTAGACGGCCCACCGGATCGGCGGCTGACCGGTCGGCTGGAGTTCGACGGCCAACACCCGGTGCGCGGAGGTGGCGGTGTCGGCGGGGTGATCGTCGCTGGTCACCCGGGCCGTGGTGGTGAGGATGGTGGCGTCGGTGCGCCACTGCTGCCACTGCGTCGCGGTCACCGGTGACCACACCAGCGCTGCGGGCTCGGCGCGCTCGGCGAACCCGGGATCCAGCAGTGCGCGCGCCGCTCGCAACGCTCCCCGCTGGTCGACCTGCTCGCTGGGGTGGTAACCGAACACCGCCTCGACCGCCGCGGCCAATACCTGCTCGATCGAACAGGGGTCCACCGCGCTGAAGGGACGCGCGAAACGCGTTGTACGGCAGTGTGGTTCACTGCTGTGGTCTGGCGGCGTTGTGGCGCTCGCACCGCATCCCGCGGCGACAAGGATCGCGGTGAGGGCGATGAGCCGTATCGGTGTGTTCGTGCGGGTGTTCATGGTTCACGCCCCACTCTTGCGGTGAGGGTGCAGCGCCGGGCTCGGGTTCGGTGCTCCACTCGAGCTCGTCGGGCAGGGCGGCGATGACCGCCGCATCGTCGGGTTCGGCACGTGTCGCGTGCCCGACGCCGTCGTCTGCGGTGTTGTGCCACCAGTGGTGGATCGCGTGCTGGATCAACTGCTGAGGTCGCGGCGGCAACCTGTCGGCGTACAGGACCTGATCGTGGGAGCGGTCGATGCTGTCGCGGAGGTTGTCGACGACGTCGCGTGCTTCCCGCTCGATGCCCGGCCAGGCGTGGGTGAGCCATCGCTCCTCGAGGGTGTCCTCGTCGTATGTGTGGACCGTGGCGGTGAGCAACGCATCCCACCCACGGGCGTTTCGGTCCCACAACTGGCCGCGTTCGCTGTCGAGGAGGTCGACCGCGACTGCGAGCTGGCACGCGCGTTGCCATATCGCGGTCATGTTGTTGTGGAATTGGCTGGCCAGGAGGGGGTCAGGCTCGGAATGGATGCCTTGGGCGGCGAGCCGGGCGCGGCGCGCGGCCGTGAGCGCGGCCATGTGTTCCAGTTGCCACACATCGTCGGCGAGTGTGTTGAGGACCCAGGCTCGGCGGGCTTCCGGCCCGCGCGGCGGGCGTGGTGGCGCGGGGTCGCGTTCGGCCCAGCGCACCCCGTGGCGCCCCAGCGTCCGGGCGGCCTCGATCCACTGCGGCGGGACTTCCTCCGCGCGGGCGTGGATTTCGGCGTCACCGCGGATCGCGTCCAAGGTCCGCAATCGGCTATGCCAGCTCTGGATCTGGAACTCACTATCGTTGCCGGAGGTGTAGGTCGGGTAGCCGCGACGCAGCAGATGCGCGCGTTCCACCGACAGCTCCTGGATGTTCTCCAGCAGCCGCACCTTCCACGGCGGCAACACCTCCCACGGCAGCAGCCCTGCCCCGGTCACCGCCGAACCTCCGCCCGGTGGGCGAACCTGCGCAGGTGAACGATGTGCCGGTTCATGAAAGCTTCCTCATCCGCGGCCGGAAAGCAGCCGCTCACCGGGACACGGATTCGGCGGCGCGCAATGATCAGTGAGTGGGTGCGATCACGCATTTCGTTCTCCTGGAGATGGGCTGGTGTAGCGGCGCACGTCCATGCGTTCGCCCTCCCACGCGCTCAGCGGAGTGAGGGTGACGGTCTGCCCGGTTTGCGGGGCGTGCAGCAGCAGCTCGCGGCCCTGGGCGTCGCGGCCGTAGTAGATGCCGACGTGATGGGAATCCGTATCGCCCGGGGCGGTGAAGAAGATCAGGTCCCCCGGTGCCCGCTGCGCGAATGGCACTATCTGCGAGGACGGGTGGTCTTGCTGGGCTTGGGTGTAGTGCGGCAAGCGGATCCGGCCCCCGGAGGCGTGGTAGACGGCGTAGAGGGTCAGCCCGGAGCAGTCGAACCCGCCGCCGGTCGGACCGTTCGCATCGCCGCCGCCCCACACGTAGGGTGTGCCGATCCAACGCTGGCCGTGCTCGATCACCGCCCTGCCGAACGCACTCACTTCCGCAGGTAGCGGCACACCGGAGGCCCCCGGCCCGCACCCGGTCGCCTGGGATCCGCGCTGTAGACGGGGCATCGATGCGGGGTCGAGGTCGGCGAACATCGCATACAGTCGCCGCGCCAATTCCAGTTGCCCGGAGTATGCGTTGGGTGCGGAGCGTTCGATCGCTTGGGCCAACTCGGCCGGGGACATCTGCTCTGCGGCGGCTCCCAAGTGGGCGGCGTGGTCGTAGAACCAGTTGATCTGATAGATCGGGTCCATCAATATCGCGATGCCGACCGAACCCCAGACGCTGGCGCGCATCTGGTGCGGGCCGACCGAGTCGTGGTCGTAGCCGAGACCGTCGTTGCTGTAGTTCAACGATTCGGGCACCACGGGATTCGCCAGGTTCCGGAAGCTCGATTCGGTGGCTTGAGCGGCGAGTTCGGCGAGGATCACGTTCTGCGGCATGCCGCGCTGTCTGCCGATCGAGACTCCGTTGCGCGCCAGCTGCAACTGCGCCTCCGACAACCCCGCCAGCGTCCTGCCGGTCGGGCCGCTCGCCCCGCCCGCTGCCCCCGCCGACAACGGTGTCGAACACGAGGTCGCTTGCTCGGCACCCAGGATCACCAAGATCAGTAGTAGCAGCGCGACGGGGAGTCCGAGTGCGGTCGCTGTCACGGATTTCGATGCGGTGTCCATCAGCGCTCACCTGCTCGCCTCCTCTGCGCCGGGAAGGTTGTCGAAACGTCGGTTGGTGTTGTGGAGGTCCGCAGCCCGTTCGGTCGGGGTGAACACCATCCGGAACGGGATCCCTGGCTCGTTCGCCTCCCCGGTCTTCAGCAGGAAACAGCCAGTGCCGGGCGGTGTTTCACGCTGGGCGGGATCCAAATCGTCGTCGCTGGGCGGCCGCGGCGCGGCCCAAGAGGTGATCAGAAGCTTCTCGGTGTCGGTGATGCCGACCGCGTTGCGGATGCGGTTGATCTCTTCCGGCCCGACCGGCCCGATCAGCTTCGCTCGCGCCCGTTCGAAGAACCCGAGGGCTTTCGCCTGCGCGGCGGCGGAGTCGAACGCGGCGAGGTCTTTGATGGTGTGGCTGCACATGATCAACCCCGTGCCCAGCGTCCGGTTCAGCCGGGTGAGGGCGTCGACGCGGTCGACCATGAACTCCCCTACCCCGAGGACGCGCCAGATCTCGTCCATGACGACCTCGAACGTGCGTGGCGGCGCGAGACCGGCGTCGGCGAGGGCGTGGGCGGCGGCGACCGCGCCGAAGCCTTCGCTCCAACAGACCATCAACACCGCGGCCAGTAGTTTGGTGTCGCCTTCGGGGATGCGGGAGACGTCCACGCACACCGCCGGACTGCCGAGGTCGAGCCGGGTGCTGGTGGGTCCGTTGAAGATCGCCCCGAATGGGCCCTCCACCAGTGCCCGCAATGAGCGGCGCAGGGTTTTGGTGCTGGCGCGGTAGGCGGTCTCGTCGTCCTCTTCGGCGAACTGGCGCAGTTGTTCGGCACCGCCGGAGATCACGTCGAGGAGGTCCGACAGCTGGGGCGGGCGCTGATAGGTGAAGCCGCCGGTGGGGCTGTAGAGGTGGCGCAGTCCGGCGGCGAGCAGCACTTCTTCGTAGTCGGCGATCCGGGAGCCACGCCCGAGTTCGACGAGTCCGGCGACGATGTTGACTTGGCCGGCTTCCACGCGCGCGGCGACTTGGCGACGCTGGTCTGGGTCGGTGAGCTGTTCGACCACGGCGCCGAGGGCGCCGACGTCGAGGGGATTCACGGTGCCGTGGCCATAGCCGAGGTCGACGACCTGCCCCTCCAACTGTTCGACGAGGTCGCGGTAGTCGGGTTTGGTATCGCCCATGCACAGCACGGTTTCTCCGGCCGCGACCGCGCCGGTGACCAACCGCCGGATCAGCGAGGACTTCCCGAAGCCGTTGAGTGCCAGCACGAACGCGATCGGCGCGGTGATGAACCCTTTGAGAAACCAGGACATCGGATCGAAGTGGACGGGTGTGCCGGTGATGTAGTGCGCTCCGATCGGGGTGCCGACGGTGGGAGCGCTAGCTCCGACGGCGAACGGCCACAATCCCGCGACCTGCACGGTGGTCGCGCGCCATTCCGGGTTGGTGGCCACGACGGCCGCGCGGCCGCCGCCGAGCCCGCGATAGCCGCGGTCGGACAGATTCGCCAGCGGCCATCGGTTGAAGCCATCCCTGCCGCGGTCTTTCGCGCGGCGTGCGGCGGTGGCGCGTCGATGATCATCGCTCGATATCGCCCACCGGGCCCGCCAACCGCGCAGGCCGGGCTGGGCGGCAGCCGCCTCCGTCGCGGCGCGCGCCGAGGCGGAGAGCACCCGCACACCGGCGACGGTTTCGGTACGGGCGGGCCGTGGCGTTCTCTGACTACGGGGCTTGGTCATGCCGACACCCGCTTGGAGATCGAGGTGTGCTCGGGCAGGATCAGTCCGATTCCCAAGCTGGCGGCGAAGGCGGCGGCTTGGGTGCCGTAGCAGCGGCGCACACTCAACCGGGACGCTGCGGCCATCCCCTTGACCGAGGCTTCGATCCCGGGCAGGTCACCGTCGAGGTGATCGGTGACCGTCACCAGCACCCCGAACCGTGTCAGCCCGGCGCCGCGTGCTTGTTCCTCGCGCGCGGCTTGGGTGTTGCCCACCCGGATCCGCGCCGACGCCGAGGCGATGCCGCGTTCGGTCTGCTCGGCCGCGACAGCGTCACGGAAATCGGAGTCGACAAGGGTGGTGGCCTCCGCCGCGCTGTGCAGCCGATACACGATCGCCACACGCTTACGCGGCACATCCGCGCGTGGGCGCAGCAACTCCTCGAGTACGGTCTCCATCACCGCCCCGCGCGGAGCCGCATCCATCTCCCACGTGATCGACCGCGCACCGTCGTGGACGTAGTGATCCCAGCGATCCTGATGCGCGACCGGGCCGACCGAATCCCACGACTGCGTGCTGGTGATCTCTGAGCCTGCGGTTTCGACGTCGCGTTGTGCGGCGAGGTCGTAGCGGCTACGTACCAGCCCGAGGATTTCCCATGCCTGTAACGGGGTCGCGGGAAGCCCCGCGCGGGCGAGTTGGGAGAGCACGCCTTGCAGGCGTTGACCGATCTCACGGGCCTGCTCGGCGTCGTCGCGACGGCCCTTGCCGATCGCGCGGTAGGTGATCGAAATCCGGGCTTCGATGCGCACCCCGACCCCGCCGATATCGGCGGCGGCTTCCCGCATCACCGACTGCGCGAACTCCGGCGCGGTCGGGCGGACCAAGCGGGCGACCTCCCGCGCCTGCTTGAGGCGGGTTTCGACCACGTTCTCGAGCACCGAGCACACCGCGACCACTTCCCCACCCCGGCTCTGGGTCGCCAAGAACTGGCCGTACCCTTCGACCCAGGCGTCGATCTGGGCTTGGTCGACCAATTCCTTACCGCGCGGAATCACCTTCAACACCACCGTGTAGTGGTCGCTGCGACGGATATGGACCATCGCGAACCGGTGCCCGCCCGCCGTCTCGTACTCACTGAGCCGCGAATCCGCCAACAACCCGGGAAGTTTCGCGATTCCGGGATGCGGGAGAATCGTCCGGCGCGGTAGAGGTGCTCGCCACGGGCGTGGGCTGCGGCGAACTGCAGCCGCAACAACGCGAACTCCCAGCCGGTGCGGCCGTTACGGGTGACCGCCAGCGGGGTGAACACCACCGTGCTGCCGAGGATCAGCACACCGGCCGCCAGCAGGGATCGGGTGATCAAGAACCCGACCATCACCATGATGATCAGCCCGAGCCCGAGCATCGACACGCCCCAGGTCAGACCGAAGAACCCGGCGGAACGCGGACGCTCCCAGCGGCCATACATGCGTGCAGTCATCGACGCACCTCCCCCGGTCCCAAAGCATCCGGGTCCAAACTTGTCGCGGCTGCCTCGCGGGTCTGGCTTTCGATCGCCGACATGGTCTGCTGTGCGGCGTCTTTGACCATCTGCGCACCCACCACCGCCGCACCAGCCACACCACCGCCCGCGGCACCGGCCGCCTCACTGCCGCCGCTACCCGCTGCGGACCCCGACGGCGGCTTGCCTGCTCCGGGACCGGTAGGACGCGCACCGCCGCTGCCGCCGGCCGGACCTCCGCTTTTTCCGCCGCCCGTCCCAGCGCTGGTCGTGGCGGGGCTTCCGGCGCCGCCGCCAGGCATCGGACGGCCACCACCCCCGCCTCCGCCCCCTCCGGCTGGACTTCCAGCCATAGATGAGCCGGGGCCCCCACCACCAGGCGCGTTCTCACCCTCGCTGAGCTTGCGGGCACTCGACCGTTCCCCGACCGCCGCCATAGCGATCCCGGCCGCACCGCCGGCCACAACAGCAGCCGCACCGCCTCCGCCACCGAGTGTCGCGACGGCGGGGGCGACCAACCGAATCAGCGCGGGCAGGACAATCACTGTCATGACCAGCAGGATCAAGCCGAGCAGCACCAACTGCGGGTCCTGCTGATCGCGCCCCGCCACCGTAAAGGCGATCGCATAAACCAAGGCCCCCACCGGTTTCCACAGCACAAAGGCCAGTGACCAGCTCAGCAGGCGCTTGTATGCCTGGGAACCCGGCCCGGTACCCGAGGCGGCTGCCGCGAGCGGCAGCACCGCCACGACCACGATCAGCAGCGCTTGCCGGAGAACCAGCATCACCAGCTGGATGAGCATGCTGATGATCCCGAGCAGGAACAGCACAAGATAGGTCCCGGCACCCAGTCCGGAGTTCGTCTCGAACTCGAACTCGGCCACTTCGGCGACGATCTTGTGTGCGTCTCCTCTGGAAGCGTCGAACAGCACCCACTCCGCGAAGGCATCACCGGCACGAGTTCCAGTGGCGATGATCGCCGCGAAGGCCATCGAGGCGAACACCGCACGCGCCAACATCAAGAAGGTTTCCTGTGCCTCGCCCGCGACCCCGCCGCGTTTGGCCAGCGCCAGTCGGGCCGCGGCGAAGATGATCCCGCAGGTGAGCAGCAGCACCTGCAGCCCACTGGTGTATTCCCGGATCCCCGACAACGCCGGTCCCAATCCCCCGCGTTCGTCTGCCAGTTGCGGAGACGGCAGCGCTGTCCACCACGTCATGACGAATCGCAGAAGCGCGCCGAAGCTTTCCCCCAGTTGCGACGTCAGGTCGTCGAGAACCGAACCAGCGGCCTTGGAAGCGGCTTGCCCGACTTGTTCGCATGCCTGCTGGGGTCCTAACGGTATATCGCAAAGGTCCGACGGCGGCAGCGGCGGCAACTGCGCACGCCACGGCTCCGAGGAGGCTGTTGCTTGCGCGAAGAAGCTTTCGGTCACGGTGCGGCCTTCCATGACCCGAAACCGGTCAGTGTGGATGTCGACGTGCCCGGACCCGACAGTGCTTCGATGTCCTCGGGTACACGGACTCGCCAATCTCCGTCGATCCAGACCATCGGCCAGGTCGACACGGTGTAGCCCAAATCATCGTGGGCGGCGAACTGCACGATGGCCAGGTCATCGCGGTAGCCGGGCTGGATTCGCACTCCGTCGGGGACCACGACGTAGCGCGCGGCGCCCGGAGTGCGCTGGCGTGAGCGGGCGAAGCGATCGGTGAGTGCCTGGCCTCCGCCGTAGTAGCGTTCGCGCACCACCTGCTGCCACACCCCGTCCGGGGCGGCCAGAACACGCGCAAGGGCATCTGCGGCGGCCAGCGCTGCGCCTTGGGGTGTGCGAGCGAATCCGGTGGCGATGCCGTGTTGGATGCGGGCGGGTCCGTCGCTGCCCGACACCGGCAGCGCGGCGCCACCCCAGCCGCGCTGCCATCGCATCTGTGCGGGCGAGGTGGTCAGATAGTCCGGCCGGGTAGGGTCCGGGCGGGTGCTCGGATCCTGGGGAAGGGCTGAACCGGCGTCCTCGCCGGTGACTTCCAGTCGGTTGCCGAACAGATCGGTGGTCGGCGGCAGTGCCGGTGGGGACGGCGGCTGGTCGGGAAACGTTCGGGTGGTCGGGGCGCTCGAATGGCCGGGATCGACGGAGCGGTCGGGGGCCCTGTTGTCGTTGGTGACGGTCAGTACGAACACCGCGATGACGACGGCGGTGATGCTGGCGAGCAGGATGGTCAGCAGGCGATGGGAGTTCATGGATATCGGGTCTCTTCTCAGCGCGGCGTGAGTGTGACCACATCAGGTGGGGGCACGCCGACGTCGGTGACCGGCGCGGTGGTCGGGTTGTCGGGGAGTTGCAGGCGCCAGTCGTCGCCGTGCCAGACGACGGTGGTGTGGTTGCGGGTGACGGAGTTGTCGGGGTGGATGCTGTAGATGTCGACGTCGGTGGCGTCGAGGGTGTAGCGGGTGATCACGTAGCCGAGGACTTTCGGCGGGTCTTTGGTGATCGCGGCGGTGATCGAGATTTGGGCGCGCGCGGTCGCCCAGGCATCGCGGCCTGATCCGGGGGCGAGCATGCGCTGCCCGATCGCAGGCCATTGGTTGTCGGTGGCGATGGACATTCGCACGGTCGCGTGGATGGCCGCCAGCGCGGCACCGGCCGGGGCCCGATCGAATCCGGTGGCCACCGGCTCATCGATGTGGCGGGGACCTTCGTGGGCGACCGGCAGGTTGACTCCTTGGAACGGCTGCCACCGGACTCCGGTGGGTGCGATGGTGGTGGCGGTAACGCTGTGGTCGGGTGCCACGTCGCGGGTGTCATCACTGCCGCAGGCGACCACACCAGCGGCGATCGGTCCTGTAAGGGCCAGGGCCGTCGAGGTGGCGATTCGTCGTGTTCGGGACGGGTGCACGGGAAGGGTCTCCTCGGTTACGTGGGCAGGACGGCGAGAGCCAGCGAGCTGGCCGAGCCGAGCAGGACTGCGGCTGCCAGGGCACCGACGAGTCCTTCGACGGCTTCCTCCCGGTGAAGCCGGATCGCCAGCAGACCGCCGACCCAGACCGCGCGGGCGATGCACAGCAGCAGCACGAACCACGCCAGCCAGCCCAGTAGCTGTGTCAGCGGCAAAAGCACCTGTGGGGGTATCGGTTTGGTGGTCAGCATGGGTCGTGCCTTGTTGATAGGTGCGGTAGGCGACCTCGAGGGCGGCCGGGATCGGCTCGGCGGTCTTGACGATCACCGTCGGAGGCACCGAGGGTGTAGCCAGGCGTGCGTCCCGACAGCCGCAGCTCCTCAGAGCCGAGGATGGTCAACGGCCGCAAGCCGTCCTGACCACCTCTGGCCGCTGGTCGTTCGGCGACGACCGATCCTGTGGTCGTGAAGAATTGCGGATGGATCCGGAGGTGGCGCATTTCTATCCGCCTCCGCTGACGGCGGCGTTCATGATCTGTCCGGCGCTGGTGGCGATGATGCCACCGACCAGGGCGGCCATGATGATCTTGGGTGACTCGACGGCACCGCCGTGAAAGCGTTCCCAGCCGAATTTGCCGCCGGCGTAGATCAAGGCACCGATTCCGGCGAGAGTGACGATCCAGGACAGATAGTTGACGAGATTGACCAGCTTGTCCGCCCCCGGCGGGGATTTCGGGGTGATCTTGATCTCTTGCGCGAGCACAGTGACCGCTCCGGTGACCGGTTGGTCGTCAGTCGTCGTAGTGTCCGCCGACCTGCACGATCGCTATTTCTGTGTCGGTGACGTAGTAGATCAGTCGGTGCTCTTGGGTTATCCGCCGCGACCAGTGTCCTGCCAGTTGGTGGCGTAGCGGCTCCGGCTTGCCGATCCCGGCGAACGGGTCGGCGAGAGCGGCGTTGATCATCTTGTTCGCCGCCTTCAGAACCGCGCGATCGCGTGCCAACCATGCCGAGTAGCTGCGCCACCCCTGGGCGGTGAATGTCAGTTTCCGGTCAGGCACGTCGCCGCAGCTCCCCCGGCACAGTTCTCACCGGGGCCGGCATATCCGGTACATCTGGTAGGTCCTCGTGCTGCGCTTCGGCTGCCGGTGCCGGGTGGTCCATCAGCAATGGCGGCGGCGCTGACACATGTGCGATACGGGAGACGTACTGCTGCAACTCATCGACCAGTCCGGCAGCGGCCGGAGCTTCCGGAACGGGGAGAGCGGCGAGCTGATCGCGGAGAGTGGCGACCTTCGCGACGAGTGCCCTCAGCCCAGCCGTCGCTTCTTCGAAGTCCCATGCTTCCTCCGATGTTTCCGCGTCAGGATCGATGAGGGTGTGCGCTTGTGTGCGGCCCTCGCGGGCATCCTGCGCGGACTTCAGCAGGTGCACGCCGCCGTGGGTCTGGAGCACGTACAGGGTCTCCATCAGCGAATTCCAGTCCGACTCGGCGACCAGCACGGCGTTCTGGCCCGACTTGGTGACCACTGTCAACGGATCGTGATCGTCGTTGACCTGCTGCACCAGCCCGAACAGGTTCTGGCGCACGTTCGAGATCGGTAGCGCGGGCATCGGCTTCTCACCTTCCATCCAGGGTTGTACAACTTATTGTACAACTCCTGTGCAGGGTGAGGAGATCGAGCAAGGATCACCATGCATTCTTCTTGCCGCCGGGTAGCGGGAAGGCATCCTCGACGAGCGCGGTGGTGATTTCCAGGATCCGTGCTGAGGTGGCCTCGCTGATGGAGCCGCTGCCGGGGTTCATGTGCACCTCGTCGTTTCGGACCTTGAGGAACGCGGCCCTGTAGTCAGCGGGAAGTGGGTACTTCAGCTTGTCCTTGAGCAGCGAGAAGGTCTTGCCGAGCGTGGCGTTGCCTGGGTCGATCCCGCTTGCCTTCAGCAGAGCGACATTGGCCATTTCTGCGGCGCTTCCGCACTCCAGCACGGCGCGACGTGTGTGAGCCACCCGATGGAGCGCGCGAGCGTCTCGCAGCAGTAGCCAGGGCAGCTCGACCTCCAGCCCCGCGCCTGCCCACTCGATCGCCGTCCCGATGGTGTCTGGAGTCGCCAGACCGTACGCCAGCTTGTACATCGGCTCGAAGTCGCGGGGAGTGAACTGCGAAGCCACGGTGCCGTCGGGGTTTCGCATGAACAGGCATGTGCGGTTGGTGTACTCCCGCGGAGGCCTGTGCCCGATCGGCGTCAGGTGCTGGCCGGTCAAGATGTCCAGCCAGGACGTGAACCTCCGCGCCCAGCCGTTCATTTCCCGGCCGACGACGTCGTGATCGGCCAGGTGGGCGGTGAAACCGATCCGCCGCACTATCGCGACGAGCTTCGGCTCCACGGCATCGTGACGAAGAAGTCCCCAGGCTGCCGGGTCGGGGTAGAACCCCACCCGAGCGCGGATTACGGGCGGCTTCGTGAGGTACCTGCCCTCCGGGACCTCCGGCTCTGCGGGCATGTGTACCGTGACGGCTTCCCCTGCCAGCGCAGACGGGAACCTCTGCCCGACAACATCTGGCGTGCACCACAGGTAGTCCGGAACTTCCTGCTGCCACTCGTATTCCGTCATGTGCCCCCTCTATCGTTCAGTCCGCATTGGCACATCCCGTCGCACGCGCCGCCGCCATCGTGACAGCGACAGCGGCCGTCGTCGCCGTCATGTCGCTTGCGCAGTTCGAACTCGGCGGTCAGGGCCTGGATCTCGAGCTGCACACGCCCTCTCTACATGCCGAGCTGCAATTGAGAGAAGACGCTGGCTGCCTCGATCGCTGCTGGCACAACGACTGGAATGACGAAGCGTGCTGCCATATCCCGCCACCTCTGCCGCGTCTCTCCTTCGCTCTGGCTGGCATTGGCAGCGCGACTGACGGTGGCGAAGAGGATCTCGACGGCCATGCGGACCTCGTAGTCGCCGCGGATGCGGTACTCATCGAGGACGGTGCGCATGTGATTGGCGAGGGTGGCAAGGTAAGCCCGCAGGTGTGCAGGAATTGTGGTGTCATCGCCGAGTAGCTTGAGCAGATCGTTGAGTGTCTCCCGGAGTTGCTCGAGGGTGGCTTCCGGAACCGGCGGCACAATCCGACGCAGATGCCCACTCAGCGTTTCGAGGTGGTCGAGCACATGGGGATCGAACGCCGGTGCGTTCGAGGCCCAGCTGCTTGGGTAGTTGAGGACATAGTGCGTCCAGGCAGGAATCTGGCGTTGCCAAACAGCCACGGAGGTGCCGTCAGTGGCGGCGAGCACGTCGAGCAAGTTGCGAATCGCGGTGATGTGCGCCATAGCTTGCTCATGCTCACGAAGCGTTGTCTCACTTCGACTGCCGTCCTCGAACCCCCGATGCCGTGAGGGCGCTAGGCGCCCGCCCGTGTTCCATCGGTGAAACAGGTTCAACAGCAGTTCGGGGGGGTTTGCCATTGCGGATGATGCTCCTCATCTTGATAGGTAGCGCGAATCGTAGCGACTACATATTCAGTTTTCGAACACTCCGCATGGCGTCACAGAGGCTCTGCGTGGGCTGTCGAGCGCGATGTGCTGATGGAGCCAGCAGGGCAGCCTCCCACAACCCGTTCGCACTCCGGCTCCGCCTCGGACCGCAGGTGAGGCCTGATCAGAGCGTGTATCTGGGGTACACCCCACCGCCACACGCTTGAGCGGCGCGGACAGCGTCATGATGAAGTGGTCCTCGCATCATCCTGACCCTGTCTGGCTAGGCTCCCCACCTTCTGATACGTAGTGTGCGGACCGGGCGGAGCTTCCTGTTAGAGGTGGCTACCGCCGACATCGCGTGACTACTTGAGTTACGGCTGGCTGAGGGAGTGGTAACTGGTCATCGACGTGGTTGTTTCGGCTCGTTTGGGCTGGGAGGGTGGGGTCGAACCGAGCTGGAGGGCGATGGCCGCAACAAGCAACGCCGCGGCTCCTATCGCGTAGAAGAGTCGAAGCTTCCCGGTCGAGCGAAGCTCTTTTCTCCAGGAGAAGATCCGGATCACCTGAGGGCTGCTTTCTCCGATCTGCCGGGTCAGACCTGCATGCGGCAGTTGGGTTCTGAGTTCCTGTTCGAGCTGGGTGCCGTGCTCGACAGCGCCGGCCAGGAGGCGGTGGTACCAGACCTTATCGACGAAGTAGAAAGACATCCACAGAACCAAGCCCAAAACCAGCACGAGGCATGACAGCTGAAGTGACCAGCCGAAGACTTTGACGGCCGTGCTGTCTTTGGCCGCCACGGCGGCGGCGCCGAACGCGAACGTCAAGACGGTCATGGCCAATCCCCGGATGCGCCACTCAAGGTCGTTGAAGTGCTGCTGCACCTCCACTGTCTTCTTCCACATCTCGAGATAGTGGGGGATGTCTTTCTCCTCCAACTACGCCTCCCTGAAATCGAAGTGGAGCAGAAGCTCCGAAAATTCCCTTTGGAGAGTGTAATTGGGGTTGATATCGCCGCCTGCCGAGATGGTTCTTTCCCGCTCTACGTCTTCCTCGGTCCAGTGCGATACCCGACGGAGGAGCTCATATTCCGGCCGGTGCTGCGCGGCGCCATACTGCGCATGGACGTCGTAGGCACCTGTTCGCTGTGCCATCACCACATCCTTCATGAGGCTGTCCCCGACGTAGACGACCTGATCCGGGGAGAGGCCTCGGTCTGTGATGATCTTGCTCAGGATGCTGGTATCCGGCTTGAATACCCCCTTCGGGACATGCCGATGATCGGTTGCTCTCAGACCGTATTCTTCGGCAGGAAGTTTCCTCAGGTCGTTGACTGTGAGGCCCAAGGGGAGGTCATGGTCGGGAGCGGTGTAGAGCGTCGATATGAGGCCATCAAGACCGGTCTTCTTGATCCGCCACTCTGACCAGTAGGCGACTGACTCGGTGTATGCGACGACCGGCACGTTGCGCTGACGAAGCTCCTCGACAGTCTCCCTAACCCCTGGATACAGGCGGGTGGTGCGGACACGTTCGGAATTGAGGACGTGAATCGCGGAGTCATAGATCTGCAGCAAGTCTCCGTTCGGGTGCAGCTTCTGAAGCGAGGGAAGCTCCGTGAGAAGTGCCGAGTACTCAGATGTGCCTCTCCGCTGATGCACAGCCTTGATTTCTACTTCCAGCTGGGGCTGAGGTATCCCGCTCATCTCTTCCAACCTGCGCAACATGGCGGAGAAGGAGACATGCCAGGTCTCGAACCAGTCCCACAGCGTGTTATCGAGATCGGTAACCAGAAGTGCGACTTGTGGCTTGTCGCTCTGCCTCATCGCCATGGCAGCCGAAGGTAGTCGACAGCTATGACATTGGATATCTCCGCTCCCAGCGCGGACGAGACCGCACTCTGGACGCCGGGTCTTCCTCTACCTTCGGCCTGCGTCGCGCTGGCGTCGGGCGGGGCAATCGATCAGCGCCGCGTTGTATCGCGACGCCGGCGGGCTGCCCGGATCTCGACGTCGGCGACCTTGTCGGCGAGCAGGGCGTAGATCTGGGTGGTCTCGGTGGAGGCGTGCCCGAGGCGTTTGCGCACCACCTCGATCGAGACGCCGGCATTGATCAGCTCGGTGGCGTGGGAGTGGCGCAGCTGGTGGATGTCGATGTCCACCCCAGCCGCCGCGCAGTAGCGGCTCCACCGGTGATGCGCCGCGCTGTAGGACAGCGGGCCGCCGCGGCCGTTGATGCTGGCCCGGAACATCGGTCCGGCGGTGTAGCCGGTGCGCTCCAGGTAGAGCCGGAGCATGGCGACGTAGCCGCGGTCATCCAGCAGCACGGTGCGCACCGAGCCGCCCTTGCCGTGCAGCCGGACATGCTCGTCGTCCAGGCGCAGGTCGAAATCCTCCACGTACAACTCGCACACCTCACTCGCCCTGGCGCCGCACACATAGGCGGTCTCGAACAGCACCCGATCCCGCAGCACGTCCAGGGCGACGTCCTTGCGCGGGCGGCGCGCGCAGATCGCGGCGAGCACCTTGGCGATGTCGGCGGCCGGCGCCGGGCGCGGCAGCGTCTTCGGCACGCTGATCGTGTCGACCTTGTCCATCGGGTTGGCCGCGAGCAGGTCATGGCGCACGGCCCAGCGGCAAAACGCCGCGACCGCGGCCCGCTTGCGCTTGCGCGTGGCCGGCGCGAGATCCGCGATCACGGACAAGAACCCGCGCACCGCGGCGACGGTCACCCCGTCGATTCCGCCGTCGACGTACTCGGCGAAGCCGGTCAGATCGCCGCGGTAGGCACGCAGGGTGTTGGCAGGCCGATTGGCGTTGGCCAGATCGGTGAGGAACTCCTCGATGTGGGTCGCCAGCGGCACCACGATCTCCTCGTCGATTCCGGCCGTCTTTTCGCGCACCGCGCCCTCCTCCGCCAAGTTGCCCGATAACCAGGAAACGAACAGCCCTCGCTGCGCGCCGTCGCGCCAGGTCGCTCGACCCGTCCCGGCCCCATCTTGCCCGATAACCGTAGTTATCAGGCAATGGCTCGTCTACGGCAGATCCTGGCGCGTATGACGCTCGGCCGTATCGGGCAGGATTTTCGGTGCCTGGTGGGCTGCTCGTAGATGCTGCAGAGCAAAACATAGTACATCGCCTTGTGACACCGGTCACTGATGGAACCTGTTGTGCCGCAGCATCGTCCAAGAGCAGTGAAGGAGATACCTTCAAACCAACGGAGGGGACGACATGCGAACCATTTCGGCCGGGCGGCGACTTGTCACAACAATCGCGCTGACGGCTGCGTGCATCGCGGGCGTATCGGCAGCCGGGATCGGCATCGCACAGGCTGAGACACCGACGATTGCGGCCGAACCCGTCGACGCGGCACACCCGCACTGGCAGTTCGAACTCACCGCCAAGTGGACCGTGACATTGTCCTGCTACTTCGAGAATCTGGACCGGACCGACGCCACCGGCCCAGAGAAGTACACCGGAACGGGAAAGACCAAGGACGCGGCCGAGAAAGACGCTTGGAACAAGGCGCAAGCGGCTGCGCCCAAGGGGCGGAAGGTCAAGCACTGCCGCGTCGAGAGCTCATCGAAGAAATAGCAGGAAGGTTGTACGTGGACGACGACGAACGCCAAGTGTGGGAGTTCGCGGTAGGACTCGGGTTGCCGGACGCGACCGGGCCCGGTGCCCTCGACGGCGAGGGAATCCACCCGGTTGCGCTGGCGCTCGAGGAGAGCGCCCACCGGATCCGCGGGATGAACCGTATCCCGTGCTTTACCAGCTTCGGACCGGTCACCGCGGTCGATGAGTTCGCTCAGCGCGCATGGGGCTACGCATACGACCCGGCGCGCGTCCCAGTTGAATGCCGTCTCGCCGTCTATGTGACCGATGACGAGCTGGAGGAACTGGTGTCCACGATCGTCGAGGATCTCGGCATCGATCAGGACGGATACTCAGTGATGGTCGGCCGGAAGGTCACCGTCGGCCTGCGGGCCATCTCGCTGGAGTCACCAGAGAACAGCTTCTACCAGCACCTCGTGGG
Source organism: Nocardia sichangensis (assembly GCF_047200615.1). Classification (NCBI taxonomy): domain Bacteria; kingdom Bacillati; phylum Actinomycetota; class Actinomycetes; order Mycobacteriales; family Nocardiaceae; genus Nocardia; species Nocardia sichangensis. The sequence goes on along the minus strand of NZ_JBJZOK010000044.1, from coordinate 3,125 downwards.
CCAATACCGGGATCAACCCACCACGGATTGACTCCGTTCCGGAAGCGCCCAGGTGACGAGGACTACCAACCGGTCCTAGAGCTACATCCCGCGGATGATCAAACCATTCGCGAAGCGCAGCCGCGTCTGTGCATCGAGGCCCGTCGCTCCGCGTGGAGCGACGGGCCTCGTCGGTCTCCAGGCCGTCCTCGGCACCCGCTTCAGACTGATGTGTTGTTGGGCCGGTGACGTTACGACCCACCCGCCCGGGCCCGACCTCGCTTCCCTCGGCGGCTTGACACGCTTCTTGGACAACGCGATGCGCTGGAATTCCGCGCCTTCGGCGCCGGGTGTCGAGTGTCCGAAAACCGAACGATTTTCAACACCTCTCCAGCGTGACTATGAGGCTGCCACCACTGTCGGTGGCCAGTCTGCTGGCTCTACGTTCGAGGGCTTCCTATCGCCGTCGGCGGCCCAATCGAACTCGGGCGGTGGCGGCCCCCACTGCCGCGGTCTGGTGAAAATTACCCGTTCAGAGCCGAAATCTGTGCCTGCGAAGCTGATACAGCTGAAACTGGCTCCCTGGAACCAGACAGCGCCGCTGAAGGCGCTCTTGAACCTGGTTGCGCCGGTGAAGGTGGCCTGGTGGAAGTCGGCATCACCGCTGAAGGTGGTCGCTTCGAACTCGGTGATACCGGTGAAGGTGGCTCTTTCGAACTTGGCCTTTGTGAAGGTGGTTCCTTCGAACCGGGTTACATCGTTGAAGGTGGCCCAGCTGAAATCGCCGGTACCAGTGAAGGTGGTCGCTTCGAACTCGGTGGTACCGGTGAAAGTAGCCGAGCCGAACGCGGTGTAGTTGCCGAACACGACTTTGTAGAACTGGGCCCTGCCGTTGAAGGTGGCGCCACCGAACGCAGCCTCGCCTGTAAAGGTCGCTCCACCGAACGCGGCGTCGGCGGCGAAGACGACCCCGCTGAAGTCGGCCCCGCCACCGAAGGTAACTCTGTGGAACCGAGCGAAGCCGCTGAAGGTGGCCTTCCGGAACGCGACGTAGTTCCTGAAGGTGGCCCCACCGAACGCGGCGTCGCCGCTGAACGTGGCTGCCTCGAAACGAACGACTCCGGAGAATATGCTTTGGCTGAAGTCGGCGTTTTCGAGGTAGGCGGTGCGGAAGTCGAAGTTGCTTGTCGACCAGCTGTACTCGGCTTCGGGTCGCAAGTGGTCGGCGATGACGCGGACGATAGTGGCGCGGACCTCGCGGTCGTTCTGCCGGTACTCGATGTGTTCCTCGGTCTCTCCGCGCACTCGCCCGCGTTCGATACGAGGCGCTTTGATCACCAGTTTGGTTCGTCCGCTGGCTCCATGTTCCGCGTCGTATGGCAGACGCAGGTATCCGCAGAGGACGTCGACGCACTGCTGGCGGCGTAGTCCGTCAGATTCGTCGGCGACACCAGCCATCGCGTAGACCCCGGCGATACGGACCGCGACATCGGGCGCCCCAAGCTGCGCGGCCGCAGCGCCGAAGCGTTCGACGAACCGGCTCTGCTCCAGATCGCGCTGACGCCGGTAGGCGATGACGAGGGCGACGACTCCGCCGACTCCGGCGACGACGGTCAAGGCGACGCGGGTGACGTCGATCTCGGCGGCGGTCTTGGTCACGTCGACGGGAGTGATCCTCCGTAAGAAGGTGTAGGCGGCGAAGGCAACAGCCAGTCCGGCGAGTAGTGCGAGCGCGACGGCGGGGAACAACCCGATCCGGCTCGCGCGGCGCCTGAGAGCCGCGCGGGAGCCTCTTCTCGACCGCCCATGCAGCGTACTCGTCCGTGCCTGTGCGCCAGAAGCGCTTACCCTCCCGAACATCGCTCGATTCTGATCGAAATCATGCTCCACCACCCAGTAGTCGATGCTGCCGGAGGCGATTCGCCGTGGTCGAGATTTCCACAAAACGATCGATTCTCAACACCTCCGAACTGTCGGTCAGGCGGTGCGTGGGGCCGTACATGATGACGGCGACGCCGAGCAGGCAGAACAAGGCGCCGGTCAGATCCCAGCGATCAGGTCCGGAATCCGTCCAGGGCCATGCCCCTAGCCAGCGAGCCCGCGACGAACACCCCGCCGTAGGCGGCGAGGATGCGTCCGAAGTCGCACCCCTTACCACACCAGCCATGCGCCCCCGATTTCGGCGACGGCGGCCAGGACGAACAACAGGATCGAACGCAACACGGTCATGACCGGTGGTTCTATCGGTGATCTGCGAGGTCACTGATCGGTGAATGCTGGCGTTGGTGCCGATCGGACGATATCCGTATCGACGAATTCTGACGCCGTGCTCTCTGTTGCAGTGCGCCGATTCGTGTGCTTGAGCCCGATTCGCACGCGGAAGAAGATCAGTCGAGCTCCGGATCTGCCAGCAGCACGACGCGGTCGGCGGCAGGGTCGAAACCGAGCACCGGGTGACCGTAGTCGCCTTCCGCGCTCATGGACACCGGCTTGCCCAACCGCCGGCCGACCGTGCACAGGAAACCACACAGGGTGTCCAACCCCGCCTGACCCTGCAACTGGCGGAGGTCGACATCGAAGTCGATCTCCGTGGCAGACCACGGACGAAAGATCACCAACACATCCGGGACGGGCCAGACACGCAGCGTGACGATCTCCGCATCGGCAGGGCGCGACAGAACCTCCGCGGCAGACGGCAGCCGCTGCGTGACGTCACCCTCCGAGTACTCCCATGCCCACCCCTTCGACCGGACCAGATCGAACACCGCTTGCCAGTCCTCGACCGAGGTGCCCGACACGGATACATCTGGCAGCGCACCCATCAGGCCGGGGTCGAAGAAGTTCTTGACCTCACTCCACAGCAGATCCGGCATCCTGCCATGCTGTCAGGCCGGCTTGTCCGAGCGCAGCACGAGTTCATGGCTCCACACAAGGTATGCACTGCCGAAGTCCGACGCCCAGTGACGTCAATTTTCACCGTCACGACAACGTCGCACGGCCCCCATACGACGTCGGAATTCGCCGAGGAACGATCTCGGAATTCGCCAGCACAACCATGACCGGCGAGCCTCGAACCCGGGCTCGCGAGCCGGTGGCGGTGGTGGCGCAACCGCAGCCGGAACCGGTGCAGGCAGAGGCGGGTCGGT
>NZ_JBJZOK010000043.1:0-49174 GCF_047200615.1 Nocardia sichangensis | reverse complement strand
CTGGTCACACCACGGCAGGATTCGTTCCGAAGCGGCGTTCGCCTGCCTGGCCGGGGTCAACCCCATCCCCGCCTCGTCGGGCAACACCGTCCGTCATCGCCTCAACCGCGGTGGAGACCGGAGGTTGAACCGTGCCCTCCACATGGCCACGATCACCCGCATGATCCACGACCCCACCACCCGCGAATACGTCGAACGCAGACGCGCCGAAGGCCGAACCACCAAAGAAATCCGACGCTGCCTCAAGCGCTACCTCGCCCGCCAGATCTACCGCCACCTCAACGCCACCAGCGGCAAACCTCTCCCGGCTTGACAAACATAGGAGAGTCCACCGCAGACACTCAGCCCTGGGCTATCAAACCCCCGCGGGATACGCTGCTGCCTGCATCCACCGATAACCGACTCACCCTCACGGTGGACCGATCAACGGGGTCCCGTCAGTACGCCTTGCCGTCTCTTGCTTGCATGATCGCGGCTACCAGCTTGTGGTTAGCGGTCATATCTCACCTGTCGGGAAGGTCGCGCGGACTCGCAACCTGCGCAAACGCCCAGGGCCACAAGTAACATACCGTTAGGTACGGTAATCTAAAAGTCGGTTGCCGGAAGTGGTCTTGAACAGCTATAGTTGACGAGTGTAGTAATCAGACGATAGCCTAGGTATCGTCAAGCTGACGCGACTGCAGGTGACTCGGCATACGCCTGCGGAGCGCAGGTCGATGAGGCCGCTGTGATGGCGTAGATCGTTTTGCAGAGGAGGTCGATGCGCTGCTGCGCATTTCGTAAATGCGCGGTATGGCCAATGCGGCACGCGCGCTTTTCGATGTTGGATCGCGGTGTATGATTCTACGACGCAACTATTCGGCTATTGAACGCGGATAACATGCTTTGCTGCGAAAAGTGAGCAACCTGTTCAGTTTTTGAGTAAACCGCTGCTCGGCTTGGCGCTCTATCCTGTTTCCTGATAAGCGAAATCGATGGCTTTTGTTGCCAGTTCTCCTGTCGAAGAAAATTATGCGCGCCGTGGACGTGTGTGTCGTTGCCGAGTTGATCTGCTAGGAATCGAGTTGGAAGCGATCATGTTGTGATAGCGAGGGTAGCTACTCTCTGGCGAGGTGCCGCTCGGTACGGCGAACCAACCGACTATGTGCGCAGAAGCAGCGCGCCTCCGGTCGTCATATCGACTGTGCTCTCCTTGTCTTCATCCGCTATCGTAGCGACGCAAAGTATGGTCCTGCCTGTCCTCCCTGAGCTCGGAAATTCGATGGGTGTGACACTTGCGGATGCATCTTGGATGCTGACCATTAATATGGTGGCTGCGGCAATATCCACACCACTGCTCAGCTCACTCGGGGATCTGCTGGGCTGCAAGCCAGTTCTAGTCGTCACGCTATGGCTAACCACGCTCGGTTCGGTACTGGTCGCGGTGGCGCCCACGATTGCTTTCATGCTGGCAGGTCGTGCACTGCAGGGAGCGGGCTTTGCCGCGACGCCTTTGGCAATCAGTATAATTCGGTCGATCTTTCCGCCCAAGAAGGTGGCGTCGAGCACTGCGATGCTCAGTTCGCTGACCGGGATAGGTGTGGGCGCAGGGCTTCTTGTTGCCGGAATCATGATCAAGCTCGGCATCACTGCTCAGCACATGTTTTGGATTCCAGCCTTCATAACATTTCTAGGTCTTGGCGGAACATGTTTTTTTGTTCGAGTGGCAAATAATGCGACACCGCTCGATATCGACATTCGAGGGGCCTTGGCGTTGACTAGCGGATTGATGTGCACGATTGTCGCGATCAATCGTGGATCCAGTTGGGGATGGACATCCCGCCGTGTACTTGTGTTGTTTTTGAGTGGTTTGGTGCTTCTGATCGTGTGGGTTTTAACTGAACAGCGGGCCCGGAATCCGCTCGTCGATATCCGATTGATGCGCAAGCCAATGGTTCTTGCCACGAACATTACAGCTTTCCTGACCGGCGCTGGAATGTACGGTGCCTTCGTTCTCATCGTGCAATTCGTGCAGACACCGAGCGCGATGGGGTACGGCTTCGGTGCCGATGCCCTCGGTGCAGGGCTGACCCTACTGCCCCTTACGCTGGGGAGTGTAATCGCAGCTGGAATTGTGTCGGTGCTGATCAACCATGTTGGACCGAAATGGCTCATGCTCACGGGGACTATAGTCGCCTCCACAACGTTCATCTGCTTGTTCTTCTTGCACTCCGAACACTGGCACTTCTGTTTGGCCTCCGGATTGATCGGTTTCGGGCTGGGCCTGTCCAGGGGGGTGATGCCTACCTTGCTGAATAGCGATGTGGGAACTGATCAGACCAGTGTTGCGAATGGTGTCAATCTCACGCTGCGGTCTATCGGCGGATCTATCGGGACCGCCTGCGTGCTGACTATCATCGCCACCCGCACGGGTCCAGGCGATGCCTTTCCCGCACTGGATGCGTACGTGACGGCGTTTGCGGCATCGCTCGGCGTCTGTTTCCTTGCAGTAATCGCAGCTGCGTTGGTTCCATATCGCCATCGTGGTGAGAACATCGGGTTACTCGCCCGATCGGGTACCCTGCGTCATTCTGATCGGACACGAATCTCGCCTCCGGACGAGGTGTAATCGAACTTCCCGATAGTGGAATGGGAGTTTTAAACGGTGCGGCCAGGGGCGGTGTCGATCCCGGTCGCGGTCAAGGCCCGGTACACGCCGAACCCGGTCGGCCAGGCTCGTAAACCGCTAGGACAGGCCTGCCGGGCCAGCCAATCACGCCAGGAGCTGTGCCGGATCCGTGCACAGCCGCTGCCGCGTCAGCTGTCCGGGCTCGTTGTCGATGCCGCACGCCACCACCGACAACACTGCAACTGCCTGACGACGCGGTGCGCGCCTTTCATCTAATGTTGGTGGCCATTTGAGACGCCCCAGTGCGGGACAGGAATTGTCCCGGTGGCGGACAATGGTTTTCCCCATCCGGTGGTTGGTTTATGTCCAGTTGGTGGCGCGGAGGAGGAGGTGGCCGCGTACGGCGGTGGTGGCGGGGTGGGTGGGGCCGCTGCGGCTGGCGAGGAACAAGGTGTTGATAGGTGGGATATCGGGGTGGTGGAGTTGGTGGAGTCGTCCGTCGGCGAGTTCGCCGGCGCACAGGTAGGTGGGTAGGACGGTGATGCCCGCGCCGGCGGTAATGGCGGTGAGCACGCCGCGGAGGTCGGGGACGACGACGGCGGGGGTGCGGGTGAGTCGGGTGTCGAAGACGGTGCGCCAGTAGCGGCGGAGGATGGGCAGGTTTTCGGCGTAGGCGATCAGGGGTGCGTTGTCGATGTCATCGAAGGTCCAGGAGGGGGCGGCGACAAGGGCAAATTCTTCGTCGGTGAGTGCGTCGACGTGCAGGCCGCGGCGGCGGGGTCGCAGGGTGCAGATGACCAGGTCCAGTCCGCCGGAGGACAGGTCGGCCAACAGCTGGTCGGGCAGCCCGAAGGTGATACGCAGCCGCAAGCCTTCGGTGACCAGTCCGGCCAGCGATGGCAGTACGCGGGCACAGACCAGTTCGGCGGGGCCGCCGAGATGGACTGTGTGGCTGAAGGTTTCGCCAGTACGGTGCAGATCGTGGTGGACTGCTTGTCGGAGATCGTCCAGGGCCGGGCCGATGCGGGCGGCGAGGTGATCGGCGGCGGGAGTAGGTGTCATGCCGCGGGCGACGCGCTGGAACAGGGGCCGGTCCAGGTCGGCTTCGAGAGTTTTGATGTGTGTGGTAACGGTGGGTTGGGCCAGGCCGAGCAGGTCGGCGGCGGCGGAGACCGAGCCGGCTCGGTAGACGGCCAGAAAGGTTCGCAACAGGTCGAGGGAGAGGTCGCGCATGACTGCTGTTGTATCAGAATGCTGATATCAGGCAGCAAGAGTGGCTATTGGTTTCCGATAGGTGCGGGCGGGCAGTATCGGACGCGTCGCAGCGCAGGGGGTTGCGGTAGTAGTTCGAGACGAGGAGATCGACCTTTATGTCCAAGCGCATTCTCATCGCCCTCACCAGCCATGCTGTCCTGGGTGACACTGGCCGTTCGACCGGTTTCTACATCGGTGAGGCCGCGATCCCGTGGGAGGTGTTCACCGCCGCCGGATACACGGTGGATCTGGTCAGCGTCGCCGGGGGCAACCCGCCGCGCGACGGCGAGGATCCTGCCGACCCGTTGCAGCGCCGGTTCCTCACCGACACCCGCGTCGCCGCCCAGCTGACGAACACCCCGGCCCCGGATGCGGTGGACACCAGCGCGTATGAGGCGGTGTTGTTCGCCGGTGGGCACGGGACCATGTGGGATTTCCCCGCCAACCCCGCGCTGGCGCGGTTGGCGCGGGAGGTCTACGAACGCGGCGGTGTCGTGGGCGCGGTCTGCCACGGCCCGGCCGCGCTGGTCGGCGCCACGCTGTCGGATGGGTCGTATCTGGTGGCGGGCAAGAAGGTCGCCGCGTTCACCAACGACGAGGAAGCTGCGGTCGGGCTGAGCGGCGTGGTGCCGTTCCTGCTGGCCGATCGCCTCACCGCCCAGGGCGCCACCCACATTCCCGCGGACAATTTCACCGCTCAGGTTGTAGCCGACGATCGTCTGGTAACCGGGCAGAACCCGGCCTCGGCGCGCGGCGTCGCCGAAGCGATAGTGGACGCCCTCGCGCGGTGAGGTTCCGGCTCGGGCCGGGGCGAGTCGGCGTGAGCCGACACCCTGGTCCCGGGACCGGAACTCCAACACGTGTCCGGCCCTGTGTCGCAGTGACATCCGCGGTCGACGAGCGAGGGCTGTCGATGGTGTAGGACACCGGCGAATCTATCGGCCGGCGGCGCGGGTGGGTGGGCCGCTCGGCGGCAGCGAGCGCACCACCCGCCGCGCGGTCGCCGCGCCAAAGACTCCCACCGCGGTGGTCACCGCCGCATCCATCGGTCCTGGGTCGCTGAGCCCGGGCTCTGAATGCAATGAGACTGGGGTGAGTGACCGCGTATCGGTGATCGCCTCACCTCCTTACGTCGGTCAGGAAGTCTTCGTCCGCTGGCACGGACGACGACCTGGTCGTCACGGCCGTCGTCGACGGCACCGCCACTGAAATCGCCGACACCCCGCTCCGCCCCGAGCAACCCGGTCATCCTCGACGAGCACTATCCGAGCAGGTCGATGGTGTCATCAGAGGTGGTCGCGAGTTCGGCGTAGTAGTCGGCCACATGTGGGGTGGTAATGCTCCGAGGGACGCATTAACCTTTCCACTATCTCATGCGGTTGAGTACCAACCTCGGGGTTTTCGCGGTGCGCCGAGAGGCACGGCTGTGGCTGCGCGGGTAAAGGGGAGAGCCGGTCGGCGGCAAAGCAAGGTTCTGCGGCTACGCCCCCGACTTCGCCGTAAGGTACGGCTTCTCTCTGCTCGCCGGCATCCAGCCAGCACGGCATGCGACGCGCTTCGCGATGTCTGACGTGCCTCCAACTCTCTACGTGAACTCACCGCACACTTCACCCTTGCTACCCGATAATGACTCCTGCCGGTTGGTGACGGTGATCCGGGGGGACGACGTTGTACCGCATGCCAACGGCGCGTTGATGACCGACCGGAGCACACCCGGTGGTGGGTGGTCAGCGTTGGATCAACAGGGCGGTCGGGTTGAGTACGACCCACTCCCTATTCGAGAAGGTATCGGAACCGTCGATGGCGTCCCAGCCGCGCACGACACCGTAATGACCGATGTCGGCCAGCGCCAGCTCCTTGTCCAGCAGCGCATAGTAGCGGGCCATCTCTTCGTGCGTGGGGTTGGCTGCGTTGCGCACGGACCGTAGTTCATGGGCGACTTGTGTCAGAGTGCGGGTACGTTCGGACTCGAGTGCACGCAGAGTGGTTATCTTGGCATCAGGGCGTAGTGCCATCCGCAGCAGCCGGGCATGCCGGGTGGCGAGGTCCTGTGTCCGGGTGGGATCGGTGTAGTGGAGTGCGACCTCCTCCAGCGGCGAGGCATATGTGCCGGACCCGGTGGGACCGCCACCAGGTCGCACCGGGCCGGCGATGAAGGCACCGAGGTGGCGGTCCTCCTCGAACCCTCGGAACAGCTCTTGCCCGCCCGCCGCGACTGCCGCGTCGACCTCGTGCTGTGTGGCGACCGTGACGGGGCCGTCGAATCCTTGCAGGCGTTGGATCTCTTCGAACGTCGGGTAGGACCCCAAGGACTCGGTTCCCCTTGCCCGCCGCAGTGCGCTGTAGTCCACTTCGTCGATCAGGTCGCGGCCGCGTACGTAGGTGGAAGACGTTGCGGTGGGTGGCGATACCGCCGGACAGGTCAGAAATGCAGTCCGCAGAGCCGGTGCGTTCGCCGCATCTGCATCCACGGCCCTGGCAATGGTCTCGGTGACGCCGCGGGCGGCGTGCGCGGGCACTGCGGCGACCGCGGCGCTGGCATCCTTGGCTGCCGCGCCGAGCACATCGCGCACAGACCGCCATACTGCTTCCAGATCGCCGCCCATACCCGTCACTGTGCCGCAACGCCCCCGCACGCGCTATGACACCCGCCGCCGCTCCTTCCCCACAACCACATCACGCCTGGAAACTACCTCTCGCCACCTTGTAGCCCATGTGGTGGTGGACCCGCGAACACACTGTGGTTGCGGTCGGCGAGACTCGGCTGCAGCCGCTGGTCTCGCCCGGGGGACGACTGGCCGGGCGGGCGACAGTCCGCTTCACGGCGGTGAAACCAAGGAGGCGTGGGTTGACTCTGGCGGCGGTGCGGGATCTGTGGCAACTGCATGCTCCGGTGACCAAAGATGCGATCGTCGCGTTCAATGCCGATGCTGCTACCCCGGTTCGTGCTGGCGCGCGCGTCGGCGAGACTGGTGGAACCCGAGAGCCGTGACGATGCAATGATCTCGACTTGATGCGGGATCGGTTCGGTTGGCCGTTGGGGGATGCAGCTGGCTGACACGGAGACCTACCTCGAGAAGGTGGTACGGAGGCGAAGGGATCCAACAGGGAGGCCGCAACCGATGTTCTCCTACTTCCGGAGCTGCGCCACAAGGTCGAACTGCGCGATCTCACCGGCCACGTCGTCGATTGCTCGCTGGACGAGATCAACCGCCCGCGCGGATCGGTGAATGCGCGAATGCGGATTCCTCCGACAGCCAGAGAGCGCGATTGTTCGATCGATGCGAAAGAAGTCTGTTGACCCAGCTGTCGCGGCTGGGATTCTCCAGAAGAGGTATGCGGGCGGATGACCGTGCGGAGCGAGGATCCGACGGCAGATGAGGAAGTCCAGATCGACTACGGATATTGCCTCGTGGCACTACCATCCGGTGCGCCGTCGCTACCCGATCCACGTCCTGCGTGTCCGCCCCTCGTGAACCGGTCCCGATACACTGCCTCTTGCGGTCTGTACTCCTTGACTCCGTTGATCTGGATATCGGCGAATGAGTCCGCCACTGCCTCGGACCCGCTTTCGCGGCCATATCGGCTGGTCGACAGCGCGGTGACGCGTGCGAGAGCCAGTCTGAGGCGGACGTCGAGTCGGTCGGCATGGGTCCAGCCGTGCCGCAATATCTCACGACGAGCCCTCGGAGCCGTGACTGCTCGCCGGTCCCCGGATGGGCAATAATTCGTTCAGTCGGCACAGTAGATCGATGAGCAGCTCGCTGGCTCCATCAATGCGGCCGAACGCGGCAGCCTTCCGCTCCGATTCGGTGGGGCGACTCCCGCGCTGGAACATGTTCCCATCCGGCTCTGACTCGGCAGCAACTGCTGCCGCCGGCTCCAGGGGCAGCCCGCGTTTGCCGGCGATGTGGTCTGCCATACGGCGGACGGCACCATGAGCCATGAGCTCGATCGCAGACTCTGCGAACGGCACCACAGCCGCCATGTCGGTGAGTCTTTTTCCTTCACTGAACAAGCCGACGACAATTGTCTTCTGGTCCGTCCCGAGTTGTTCGAGTGCATCCCGCACCATCCACGGGGTCGCCTGGGACATCGCTTCGCTCAGGGCGGCGAACCGCTGGTACTCGGCACTACCGTGAACGAGCGACTCGCCTACCTCGTCCGCGGCCTGGTTCGCGAGTTCGATAACTTCGTCCCAGCCTCGGGACAGCTGCTGGACGATGTGGTCGGCCGGGCGCCCAGCTTGCAGGTGCCGCAGAATACTCAGCTGGTCGGGCAGGATCAGGCCGAGGGCCGCCTGCAGCTGTGGCGCGGTCGCAGCCGCCAGCAGCTCGCGTATATTGGGGTGCCCAGCGGTCTCTGCCAAGGCCGCGCAGAGCGCGGCGCGGAACTCCGGGTGGTTCGGTTGCTGGGCGCGCCGGGGTGGTGCTGTTGCGCCCATCCCGGTATTCGGTGAATCCGCGGACAAGCCGACAGGGTCGGACGTAGGTCTGTGTTGCTCCGACCTTTCTACGATGCCGCTGGTCGAGGGTGGGCCCTCAGGCGTGGGGTGCTCGTCTCGGCTCGTCGGAGTGGTGGTCGGGCCGAGTGATGCTGGCCGCGTGTCGCCCACAGTCGAGAGGTTTTCGAGCTCCGAATGGTTCGACGGCCGGTGGTGGTGTGGGCCGTTCTGAGGGGGGCCTTGGACTTTGCCCCTTTTGCGTGGGAGTGGTTGGTTGGGTTGTTCTGGGTAGAGGTTGGTGACTTTTGTGGGGTTGCCGTCGTCGGTGGTGTGGTGGGCGACAGGGGTGGTGAGGAACGCGACATAGGCCTCTTTGATGTCGACGGGGTCGGACTGTTTCCATTTGTCGCGGGTTCGGACGCGGGGGATGCGGTCGGGACTGTTCAGGTTGTTGGCCGGGTTCGTGATGTTGGTGCTGAAGATCACGATGTGGCCGCCTTTACGGCCGTCGGTGTTGGTGGCGGTGTGGCAGAGCCACTCCTTGCCGCAATTGACGAGGATGACGGCGGTGTCGGCACCGTCTTTCAGGTTCTGGACGTCGTCGATGATGTGGCCGAGGGGGTCTGCGGTGTCGGGGCCGAGGTGGATCTTGACGAGTTGGGTGGCGATCGCATTTCTGAGGTGTTTCCATTCTTTGTGGTGTGATCGGCTATTTTTCCCCGTCTCGAGGCCGAGTGCCCACACTACCTGGGCGTTGATGCAGTCCAGCAACTTCGGGCGACGGAGAAGCTGAACAAGAGACCCGGCAGCGATGGCGCCGAACGCGGCAGCGGTAGACCAGCTCGCGGGTCCGGCTCCCGTTGTTTCGCTCAGGGCGCCAACGATCAGTCCTCCCAGCGCAAATGAAGCAGTGGTTTTCATGGTAAGGAACGACCTCACCCGCGCCGACACCTTCCATGGGACCGCCAGTTCCTGGTAGGTGTTGATCGGTCTACTAGTGGCTCCCTGCACTGCATAGAGGAAAACCGAGCCCGCCGTCGCTACCCAGGGGCTGGTGGTCGATGCCAGCACCGCGGCGGACCCTGCCACGCCGACCAATCTGGTGGTGAGCGCGGCATTTGTGCCGAGTTTCGTCAACCACTTGCGTGGTATCGCATTCCCGATCAGTACACCGGTAGGGCCGATTACCAGTAATGCTCCGGCCTGCCAGGGCGGAATATTTGAGTCATTGATCATCGACAGGAGGTAAAGCGGCTGCGCTCCCGAGTAGAAACTGGTGATCGCTGCGTTGCGGTGGCTCCTGCGGAGCAGCCTATCGTTCCGAATCACAGGCGGTGCTTCGGCGAGTGACCGGCGCACCCTGGTAAAAGCATTGACCCCGTCGGGTTTCGGCGTGGTGGGAAATTCTGGCAAACGCGACACTATCGCAAGGTTCAACCCGAATGAGGCCCCATTGATGAGCCACGGCAGCCCCGGTGTGGCACTCAGTGCCGACGGTCCGGTCGCCTGTCCTGCGGTTTTGACGGTCCACGATTCGAAGTTCTTGTAGCGGCCCCATCCATCTAGTCGTGATTCGTCGTTGCCGACAATTTGTTTCATTACCTTTTGGGTGCTGGTGGCGAAAAGCATGGCGGACGAGCCATCCACAAGTGCCGTCGCCCCCATTATGGGAATGATATACGGAGTTCCGCTCATTATGGCAATCCCCGCGGTGAGCGCCGCTACTCCTCCCCCGAACTGGCTTATCATCAGCATCCGTTTCAGCCGGTGATGATCGGCGAAATACGCAAAAAACGGTGCACCGAATAGAGCTGGCAGATTCGAGATCAGGTGGATAGCACCTGCCGCTGTGGGTCCGCCTTGTTCCAGCACGTATAGCATCGCTGCATATGACCCCACTCCGGTGCCGATTCTCGTGCTGAGTTGGCCGATGGCATGGTAGCGGAACAGGCGGTCGGTACGAAACATGTTCAGCAGTCCGTCGTCCTTGCCCATTGCGGTCTTGCGCTGTGGCGGGTTGGGCGCCTCCGCGCGAGCGGCAGATTCCGGGATCGTGGTGCTCGGCGTCTCGGGTACGGCGTCCGGTCCGGGGCTGGGTTGCGCCGCTTGGTCCGCCTTGCTGTTCGGCCGATCCGACCGCTCGTCGGCCTGCGGTGTGGGTTCGCGATCGTTCTCTTCCGGGGTAGCGCTCTGGGCATTGCCGTGCATGCCGGTGCTCGGTATCTGTTGTTCGCCCGCGTGCCTCGGTCTGTCCGGTCCGGGGGCGTCGCCACCGAAACGATTGAATACCCAGGGCGCCGCACCCCTGTCTCGCCGTCCACCTGCCCGATCGACTGCGACATCGACGAATTCGGTTGTTCTACCGTTGTCCAGTACGCCATCGAGCAGAGATGGTCTGGCGCCCCATGGGGTCGGTCGAGGCTCGATGGTGTTGGTGGCGGATGGTTGTGGGGGTTCGATCGCAGTGCTGGGGGTGTTTGGTCTGTGTGGTGTTCGGTTGGCGGGTTTTCCTGCAGCGGCCGGGAAGGAAAGTGTGTTCAATGGCCAGTTTGCGAGTTGATCTGCGGATGGGAAAAGTCCGAAGTTCACTATGGCCGAGTCGATTTCGAGTGCAGCCCAGATGTCGTAGCTACCAGGATTTGTCGTCGCTCCGGTGTCTATGGCGCGCAGGCCGAGTCTGGTCAGGTCCGGCTTGCAAAGCGCGTTCATCCGCAGATCCGGCGGCTCACCGGCGTCCCAGACGCGGAGGCTGATGCGGATGATTTCGGCTTGGTCGCCGTAGTTGTCCTGATCGTTGACCATGACCATTGTGCACAGCAATGCCGCGCGGGCACCGGGCTCGATCCCGTGGCGAATCATTTCCTCGACAATCGAGTAAACCGTGGATTTGATTTCGTCCGCCCAGAACTCGGACATCACTAGATGAGCGTTGGCGCGCCCCATCCCCTCGGCCGAATCCCTGTCCATATCAGGCTTGATGTCGAGTCCGAGCATTTCCACATAGAGTTTGGTATCCCCGAGCGCGGCGGCGGCGTCAAGGAGCCCCAATCGGTCGCAATCTTCGGATATATTGAAGAGAATTCGTCGGTCGCCGGTAGAGACTTCTGTGCCGTCCCAGACATCTTCGCGGGTAATAGCGAACGACGGTCCGGTAATTGTGATGGCGTCCGATCCCCGAGCGTACAGATTGGCGTAGTGACCCGAAAGCCGACCGGCCACCTCCAACGCCGTACCCGCAGCCGCGTCCTGCGACCCGCTGACCAATGCGGCCTCCAGCAGACGGCGAGTCTCATCGACGACATAATTGCAAGCAGGACCGATCGCCACACCAGACCCAGGGGGTGCCTCGCCGGGTCGTGCGCCAGACTGTGGGTCCTCGGGATGTGCACCCGTGGGATTCGGTAGTGAAGGCGGCGCCTGCCCGGACTGTTTCTTACGGAGGGGGTTCGCGCCGCCTGCGTCGGCCGATGCCTGCATCGTCGGCATCGGCAGGATGGGCTCTGGTCGTTTCGGCTTCGGCTCCTGTTGGTCCAACTGCGTGCGTGGGACTTTTTCAACGGCGGGGATGCCGCTGTCGTCGAAAATGTAGGCGAGGTTGTCGGGGTGCAATTGCGGCGGCTGCGGTGCCTTAGGGGCTTCCGGGTCAGGATGAATGGCGTAAGGGGTGCGTAAGGGTAGTTCTTTTGGCAGTTCCCCGGCTGCAGACAGACCAGTGGTGGGTGCGGCGTCGTGGCGGGGAAAGGGGGCCGAATCGGGTATCGGCAGTGGTCGGTGCCGGTCATTGTGGTGGCCGCGGGGGCCTTCGGGATCGGCCGCGATCGGTGGTGTGTACGCCGGAGGCAGGGCGTTGGGCTGCTTGGGGAGCGCCGGATGTTTGGTATGTGGGACGATTTCGATGGCGTCGTGGGGCGGCTCGCCGGACGCCTTCGGGGCTCCGGGGATCAGTATTTCGGTGGCAGGCGGCTGCTGATATTCCTCCGGTCCCTCGTCGTTGGTCGGGTGTTCCGGTGTCCGGTGGGGGTCTTGGACGGTGATCGGGACGTGCGGGGTCGCATCGGCTGGCAGTGGAGGTGTGAAATCCGGGGGCCGTTGCTGGACTTCGTCGTTACCCGGCTGCTTACCTGCCAGCGTGAAGGCGCCAGCGGGTATCGCGGGCCCGACCGGGTGATTTGACTGCGCAGCCGGATCCGGTGCGGGCGGTATCCCGGCAGCGCCCACCGCTGCCGGTGTGATGGGATACGTAAGGCTGGTTCCGTAATCCGCCAGCGGGCCTGTCGCGGCTACGGCGTCGCGTGAACTCACCGACGATGTCCGAAGGTTCGTTACCGCACCAGGTTGTGACGAGGTGGGACTCGACGCCGACGGGGGTTGATGTGTCGGGGAGATCGGAACATCTGCTTCGAGCGTGGCATTCGCCGATATCGGGGCTACATCGGATGACGGCCGAGATGATTCCGGTGGTGCTGCGGTGCGGGCGGGGGTCGATGTCAGGTCATGTGATACCAATTCGGGCGAACCGTCCAGCCTGCGTTCCGCCGGCGGCGTCCCTTCAGTGCGCGTCGCCGCGTCCAAGGTAGGTGGCTTCCCTCGCGTCGGGGACGGTTCAGACCTGCTGTCGAGATGGTCTATGTGCTCCCTGAATTGTGTCTCGAATGTGTCGAGAAGATCGAGCGGAGGTTCTTCGGCATTCGTCTGGCGCGACGGGTACCGGTCAGCCGTTCCGGGCGTGGACTCGCGTTCAAGAATCGCGGTGCGGTAGCCCATGTTTTCCGGCGCGTCGGTTCCGGATCGGGCTTGGGATTGGCCTCTTTGCGGCTCTACTTCTGGGCGCATCGCCGACCCGGGCTCAGCCTCGTGGAAGCGGATGAGACCCACGGAGTCGACGTGCGGATCGAGCTGTCGAAGCCAGCTGTCGACGGCGTTGCTGTCGTGCACCTCGACGCGGTGGGTTCCGGGGACGCGTCGTCCGTCCGCGTCGACGGCCCATGACTCTTCTATGTTGCCCTGTCGTTCGTGGACCCGGTTGCCGATCCGCTCGTGCATGAGTACCTGGCCGTCGTTCCTGCTGAATACGACGGCGTGCCCGCCGACGTTCTTGAATTGCACGCCCGTGATTGCCACGCCGCCGTGTTGGTGCACCTCGTCGACGACCGCGCGCAGCGAGGGAGCTCCGCCTTTGCGCCAGTCCCCGCCCGTCGCGCGGGCGAGTTGGTCGTAGCTCACACCCTCGGTGGCAGCCTGGTGGCGGTTGATCGCCCTCGGATCGCCACCGTCGTATCCGGTGATCTCGTTGGCGTGGGCTTCAGCTTCCACACCGCAGTTGCGTCGGCCCGCAGCAATATCGGGTGAAGACGCGTAGCCGTCGGCGCCGTCAGCGGACATCGAAGGGCCGCCGCGCGTGTCCGGGCTGTCCCTGCCCGATCCGGCAGGTTGCGGCGAATCAATCAGGCTGCCTGGCGTTTCGGTTGTGTATCGACCCCCATCACCGGGAGCGCCGGTGCCGCCCGCAGCCCCTCGACCGCTGCCGTGCGAAGCACCGCCGTCCGCGGCAGGTGCCGGATGGCCGCCTCTACCGGGTTCGGCTGGCGCCTGGGCACCGGCATCCGTGGTAACCGGGTCGCCCAGGTGGGGGCTGGTCCGTGGCGGTGCGTCCACATGGGGTGCCATCACAGTGGCGCGGGACTGGGCGACGCCGGTCTCGCCGACAGGTGGTACAGAATCCGTCGGACGCCCCGATCCCGGGGCCGAGACGACCGAGGCAGGCCCGTCCTGGCCGACGGAACCGGGTGACCGACCTATCAACTCCGACACCGCGTCCCAGGCGCGCCATGTCCTCGGGCCGCCCGACCCTCGTGTGCCACCCGATGACGGTGACTGGTTCGGCGAATTAGACAGTTCCGACCGTATCGGCGAATCAGCGGCACCGTGCGAGCCGGTGAGATTTTGCATCGCCTCGGCGTCGGCTATGAGCTGCAGATCCGATGGCTCGGCGGCCTCGGCGTCGGCGAAGCCTCGAAGCTCGGCACGGCTGAGTCTGCGCGGCCCCCCGGGTCCGGCGGTGTTGTCTCTACCATTGTCGGAGAAAACTGTGACGGCATCGCGTTCCGCCCCCGGCAGGACTTCTCCGGCGAGCCGTCGCGGGACCTTGTTGATCTCGCTGATGTTGCCGGGGTGCAGCTCTGATGGACGTGGTATTCGGCCGTCCCCGGAGTCCGGTGTAGCCAGCCGCGGGGCCGACCGTACGCGGGGGTCGCTGGCTGCTCGAATGTCGGCTGCCGAAAGACCGGCTCGCCCGGTGCGGAGCGCTGCGGCGGAGCCGCCGAAGAGCCCGCCGCCTATGCCCATCAGCACCATCTCCGCGAGGTTCGCCTTCTCGCCGGTTATCAGAGCCTGTACCCCTGCCCCGGCGGCGCCGCCGGCGGCGCCGCCGGCGGCGCTGGCAATCAGCGTGGCCAGCACTCGTCCGGTCGCCGGTGCGAGGGCAGGCATGACGACGTGGGCGACTGGTGCTCCGATGAGGCCGCCGGCACCGCCAGCGGCCGCGGCCAGCAACACCTTGCCCATATCCATTGATGTCCGGTGTCCGGGATGCCCGTGGCCGTCGCGGATCTGCTTGTACTCCGCGAGTCCGACGGTGGTGCCCATGGTAAGCGCACCCAGCGCCGCCGAACGGGCAGCCAGTACGATCAGCGTGCTCCGGCGGGCCAAGAGCGCGGCTGTTTCGGCGGCCATCCGGTCCGCTGCCGCCGTCGGCGGGAAGACGACGGCGGGCAATTGAGCGGCCAGGGCGATCGCGATGCCCTTGACGATGTACTGCTCCAGTTGGAGCGTATTTGCGTTCTCGTACAGAAATTTCGCCAAGTGGTTCTCGTGATCGATTTGCGCCTGCATCTCGGTGACCCGGTCGCGCACCTGCTTGGGGACTTCGTCGCCGACTCGTCCCTCAAAGGCGGCCGCGGCCGCGCCGGTCTCGAGGCTATGCAGCCGATGCAGTTTCTCGGTCAGAGCCTCCGCTGCGCGGACGTGAGCATCGGCGGCGCGCCGCATCGCGTTGATCTTCGCCACTGGGCTGTGACCGATCAGCCAGCGCAGCAACCAGGCCGGAAGCTCCGGAATATCCGGATCGCTCATGCGGTAGCCGATCCCTGCCGTGCGATATCGACCAGCAGTCGGTGCAGCACCTTCGCTGGCCCGCAGGCCGCTTCACCGAGCACTTCGACCTCGGTGAATGCTGACACCAGCGCTGCGCGGGGGTGGAAGGCATCGGCAGGTCCGCTCGTTCCGGTCAGTTGCGCACGCCACTGCCGGTAGCCACGGACGACTCGAGCCAGGGTCTCGTCGCCGTCCCATGGCCCGCTGATGCGCCGGTACTCGGTGATCAGGAACCGTTGTGCCTGTTGCAGCGGACCTGGGCCGGCCACGGTCACCATGATCTGGCCGAACTCAGCGACAACGACCGAATACAGCGGTCGATTACCAAAATTGGGCGGTACGCTGGCCAATCGCTGTGCGGTACTGATTTTTTCGGCTAGTACGATCCCGTTGCGCGCAGCGTGGCGGTCGAGCAGTATCCATGGTGGCGGGTTCGGTTCCGATTCGGCTGATTCGGCGTTGGCTCGACCCATTGTGACGCGAGAGACGGCCTTGTCGCCGAGATCGGTGATCTCGATGCCGCCCAGTTTGAGGAACGGATAGGTGGTGAGGATGTGGTCGACGGCCGCAGCCAGTTCTCGAACGGCAGCTTCGGAAATACCGGCGCAGTCGAACCCTTCGATACGCAGCCGGTGCCGCGCAGCCAGCGCCCGTGCTGCAGTGAGGGCGGCAACATCAGTGGGAGGGGCCGGTGCTGCCGTCGGTGGCGGTTGTTTCCTCTTGCGGTCCTCTATCTGTCGGCCTGGCTGAGCGGACTTCGCGGGCCGACGCGCCGGACCGGCCGGCCCGGGCGGTATGACTTGTCCGGGTCGAGGCGATAGCGAACGCTCCCTAGGTGTTCCGGACTGGCCCTGTGGCAGCACTATTCCGCTCTGTGAACGCGACCACGGCGTGGTCGAGGACCTCCCGGTCGCCGCCGGCCTGCCGCCGTTCCTCGCTTTATCGGCGGGCTGCTGCGCCACGGCACCGGTCGGCTGGGCGACGAGATTCGGTAGTGCCGAGGGCACTGTTGCGCCGTATCGTTCTGCGGCAGCGCTGTCTGAGTGTGCGGTCGTGCTGCCCGGCTGCGCTGCTGCGTTCGTTACAGGAAGGGGTAGGTCATTGCCGGATCCCGCCGAGGGATCCCGGAAAAGAGCCGCCGGTTGCCCGTCGGAAGGTGAGGGCACCGTGGCACCAAGGTAACTTGTCGGCACCGGCGCGGCAGGATCGGTGCCGTTGTCGAGCTGTGCGGATTGTGCGCCGGTACGCCCCACAGCCGGATCCAAATTGCGGTCTTGGGTATCGGAAGTATTGCTCGGCCAGGTCGGCATGCCGAGCCTCGTGCCGACAGGCGCGATCCTGTCGGTATCGAAAGGGCTCTGCCGGGCGCTACGGATGCGACGGGCGCCATCTCGGTCCTCATCACGGAAGGCGTCGGCAATATCCGCGATTCCTTCGCCCAGCTCACGAATGTTGTCGACTAGATTCCGGTAGGCCCCTAGGCCCTTGCGCAGCTGCGGCAGGTAGGCGTCGCCGACCATCCGTCCGGGCTCGTCGTGACCCCAGGGCTCGCCTTCGCGGTCGAGCGCCTCCTTCAGCTCGGCCAAGTCTCTTTGCGACGACTGCGCGATATCGGCGAGCTCGGTGATCAGGGCATGAACCTGCTCCGCATCGATATGCAATGACTGACTCACGAAGAAACACCTCACCAGTGGAATGGAAAAGGAACTTTCGCAACTGTTCTCACAACCGATACGGCACTGCACTGATTACTAGGACGATAATGGCCCCGGTTCAGAATCCAACGCGGTGCGAAGACTGGGCGCACCGGGTACCAGATCGGGCAGATCCGGTATGTTACCGGCGGCCGAGACGATCGGGGCCATGATCTCCTGTGTCTGCTCCTGCGCGCGTGCTACCGCATGACGCGTGGCTTCACGCACCGATTCGCTGAGCCGCTCCGGGGTGCCGCGCAGTGCTTCCGGTTTGAAACCCACATCCGTGAGTTTCCCGGTCGAGTCAACTGTTACCTCGACCAATCCGTCGGCCGAGCTTCCCGTTGCGCGTGCTGCGGCAAGTCGGTCCTGGGCTTCAGGTATGCGTGCCTGCAGCTCGGTGAGCGCATCGAGCATGTGGTCTATCTGGTTGCGCATCCCGTAGTTGGCCGAGCGTAGTCCCTCGCGTTCCCAGCGATCCACCGGCTACTCCTCTTTCCCGTCGGTGTTGTAAATTTTCAGACCCTGACGTTCGGCGAACCGCTGTTCGAAGTGGGTGATGAAGAGCGGTGGCGCCGTGGAGGACGACGAGTGCTCCAGAAAGCCGTCGTCTCCGATGTAGAAAATCGCTCTGCCGACCAGGTGCTGCCCGTCGGGTACCGGGACGTACACCATCCAGCCGACGCTGAAGCGTTCGGCGATCAACTGGCCCAGCGGGTATTCGGTGGTATCCAAGCGGTGCGCGGCGATGTAGTCCCGGACCCGCGAGATCGCTTCGCCACCTGGCATCGTTTGCGGCGCAGGCATCGTCAGTCCGGCGAGAGCATACTGATAGAGCGCACCGTCGACGTCGGCGCGCTCGTCGTCACCAAACACGCCAGCGAGCAGATCGCGGGTCACTGTGCCTGCTTCGGCGGCGGCGACCAATGCCGCGATCGCTTCCCGAGACCCGCTGTCGCCATGCAGAGTCAAGCCACCGGCGGCAGCAGCCACCGTGTCGCCCGTCCATATGCCTGGAACAGCGGTCGCGCAATCCACCGCTGTCGGTGACTGCCCGCGATACCAGCGTCCCGCCTGCCACCAGTAGCAGAACGAAAGCAAACCGGTCGCGGCTCGCGGGTTCAAGACGTGATCGGTCAACCACTCAGGGGCACCCCCATAGAGCCTCGGCATAGGAGCGCCGTCGTTATAAACCGCGTCCAGAGTCGGTGCGTTCCAAACTCCACCTGAGAGAACCGCACGCCCGCCAGGAAGGACATGAAGTGTCGATCCACTGGCCTCGGCGCTCTCGTAAATCGCAGTCCACGGGGCCATCCGGGGACCCCGGTCCGACCGGGCGGCGACGAATGCCGCGGCTATCGTCGCCCACCGCGCCCACATCACCGGAAACGGCGGAAACTCGTTCTCGGCTAATGTCGCCCACACCTCATCCGCTCGGTCCGAACGCGCCTGCGCTGCGGCTTGCTGCGGAGTACGCAACTGCCTGTCGTCGTGGCCGATATAGGCGGCCAGCCATACCGGAATACGGTCCCGTGGATACGCTGCCAGATCAGCGCGATATTGCTCAGGGGCGAACAGCTGACCCGGCGGGAACGGCAGCTCGCCGTAGTCGTACTCAACCTCGAGTTCACCGGATTTCGTCAACGACAGAAGCATTCGCCACCACGGACCCGCATCCATGGATGCCCAGGCGGCGCGATGTTCCCGGACAGCAGTAATCACCGAATCGGGTGCGCGCGCAGAGATAGATTGCTCGCCAGTGTAATACGTGATGGTTCCAATTTCCTGGCCCACAGTTACCCCGAAGACTGCGTCGGCGCGGTGCCAACCTTCTGGTGCACAAGCCGTCATGGCCCGGCCGATGGGATGCGCGTCGGGAGGCATGCCCGTTTGCTCCGTCATCATCTCCCTAATCACCGGGAACCGGATATTCGTATGACAAACACGGACAGCCGACCGCTAATCGTCGTCTCAAAAGCTGAGCCCCTTGAATCAAATCTTCGCGCCAACTAGGTTGTTGCTGGCTGAGACAGAAGTCTGCGTCGCCATCAGGGTGACCTCGATTAGATGGCGAAACCTGTCCCTCTGCGTAAGATAGGTACACGATGCCCAAGTCGAGCCGCTCGACGGTTGATTGCGGCTGGGGCAATAGCCGTGGCTCATAGAGTGAGGGTGTCAGGCGGGCCTTCTGGCTCGCGAGCCGACGGCAGCTTGTTGCCAACGATCGATATGATGGGGATATCAACGCAATCTCCTGCGACGCCGAGTCGCACTGCACGACCACATGGTTCGCCAAGGATGTAGTGGCGCGCATCGCAACCACGCCCAGCCAGAAGTGACTGACGCACTTGAGCCTGGTTGCGTGAGGGCGCTAGGAGCCAGTGGCAGTTGGACCCACCAGAAAGATAACCGCGCCCGAGCTGGTCTTCGCGGGTGCGTTTCCGGCCTGGGGCGGGCGGTGCCGATGAGGGTCTCGGAGCAAACAGCCGCCGCAATAGTCGATGAGTTGATTGATTGAACTAACACGTCTACTGTTGGCGGCGCTGGCAGTTCTGAGTCGGAAGACTGGTTGACATGAGGTGGTTGTATGTACAAAGCGTTCGTTGCTAGGCAGATCAGACATGCCTTCGCTCAGATGAACGCAGGTGACCTCACGGCCGGGGTTGGCAGGATGGCCCCGGATGCCGTGTATGAATTCGCCGGGGAGCATGCCCTCGGCGGTCGCCGTCACGGCCGGGAGGTAATCACGAAGGGGTTCGAGCGGATGGGGCGGCTTTTCCAAGACGGGCATTTCGAGGTACGCGACGTGATCGTCAAGGGTTGGCCATGGAAAACGAGAATCGTCACCATCGTGGACATCACAGGCAGTCTCGCCGGTGAGCCCTACGCGAACAACATGATCCAAGTGCTCGACATGCGTTGGGCTCGTATCACTTCGATCTATACCTTGGAGGACACCCAGCATCTGGCCGCAGAGCTGAAACGGGCTGGTGATCGCGGGGTCTACGAGGCGGTCGCTGAGCCGATCGTCGGTTGATCTGGGACGTTTCTGCCCCCGGGCATCCGAGCACAGTGAAAGTCCCACCGTCGGTGGGTCTGTACCGGCGGAGTTCCGCTGTCAGGAGCGTGCCGGCAGCGCGGCAACGAACTTCTCTGGATCAAGACTGGTAAGCACAGCTTTACGTTGAAAAGATAATCTGCAATCGAGGAGGTGCAGTTGATAATTAGCAACTTGCAATCTTCTGGGGTGAACTTCCGCGGGACTGAGAAATAGCGTACTGCGGCATTCTCAATCAGCTGTCGCGAAGGGGGTGGTGATCGGCGCGACCAGCCGCATTGCCTCCGGCGAAGGCCTCGATCCATAGGGTTGATGCTCTATTTGATAGTGATGGCGTAGTGGTCTCTCCTGCGGCAGCCTGGTGCGAGGTCGCTGTCGAGTCTGTGAAAGCGCGGAAACCTGCAGGCTTCGGGTCGTTCACTACGTAAAGGAGCGGACAGGTGAGCTGCTTGGCGTGTGCCGCGACACGCTGGGCTTGGAGACTATGTCGGCGAAGTGACAAGCACGGGCTGCGGGTCTCCAGGTCGAAACGGACGATTTCGTCGGCCGCGATCTAGAGTTGGACAGAATTTTCGGGTCGCGCTGTCTTCTGCCCGGCTGATTGCAGCGCCTGGCGCTCGTCACACTGTTGTCGGATCGGCTGCCGATAGACTACCCAGCCCGTAAGGGAACCCAGTTTCGCTGGCATGAGCTCTCGACCGCTGAACAGCAGGTAGCGACATTGGCTGCGGCAGGGCGGACTAATCGCCGCGCTGCGGGGCAAATCGACCTGAACCATCGGTGCGCAGATTGTGGCGATTCTACGGAACTCGTGATTACTTGGCGCGAGGGCATAATGAAACTTGTTCCCGAGGACAGTATGGAGCAGGTGCGGTCGGAGGCGACGAAGCATCAACTCCGATCTGGTAAGAATCAATCCGAGCCAGGGTCGTATTGAGCGATCGGGTGGGCTTTGTTTGCCATTGCAGGGAAGTGTGGCCGTTCGAAGAGGCAGCGGACAACCAAGCCGTACCACACCTACCGATTCCACTGCGGTGGACCGCTTGCCTACATCGAGGGTGGACGCGCCTTATTCGCGCACCGCTGTTCGTGCAGATCGCACATCGCATTCCACTCTTCGGCAAAATTCGCGATCCACTTCTGCGCCAGCTCTGCCGAGCGCATCGCCGGTCTTTCTCCCTCGACTTCGTTCTCCGCGTGCGCAGCATGGTCTACAAATTCCAGCCAGCGTCTGAAGTCTTGGTGCAGCTCGTTATAAATATGGAATTTCATTCCAATCTCCTAGCAGGCCGAGGTGTGAAAACTTCGGCCACTGATCCGAAATACACCGAATGCCGCGGCAGTTTGCCCGATCATGGTTGTGTAAGTGGCCGTGTTCTAACCACTCCCAATGGAAGGCGGAGACGTCGCGAACGTATTTCCTGCACCATTTCGGTGTAGCCCTCATGAGCTTCGCTCAAATGGAACCATGCCTCGTGCCGGCGTTCGACGTCCACGGGATGTAATACCGCCCACCACGCTTCGGCATAGATCCTTGCAATGTGGCTCATCACGTCGCCCAGCGAATGTGTATGTTTGCGCGCGCTTTTAGTGTACGGAACATTCCGGGCTGCCCACTCATTGATCGCGCTCACCACTAGATCGATCCCAGCCCGTAGCCGCTCGCCATCCAAGCCTGCAGGTCGCGAACCTGGGTCGACTCGCAACCGTAGAAGGCTTGCGTGTAGATCGCTGAGTTCTCGTACCCATCCGACCAGAGGCGAGTCGCAGCCCAATCGGCCGGAGAGGGCTTGCAGCAACTGCGCTGGCTCCAATAGTGCCCATGGCGAGTGCATCGAGGATTCGGCACTCGGCTGCTCAGCCATTGATGCGCAACCATGCAGATACATCAGTGGGCCTAACTGGTGGGCGGCTCGTCCGGCGACCAGGTCCTGCTCCTCGGAGCTATCATGGAGTAGGGAGAGCGCTGGCCGTACGTCACACCGCGTGTCACCAGAATTTCGTCGTCGATCATGGGGCCGGTCCTTTCGTCTACAAATTCCCTCAACACTGAGTGTGCATACCTATGGGTGGATCCCACATCGGGAACCGTCAGTGAGATTCTCGACTCACCTAGCGACCCACCTACCTACTCGGCTGGGAATCCTTACAGTGACAGGAGATCGGTCGCCGATGAATCCGGCAACTTATCTGGGAGCTTCGTTCCTATGGTCGGCGCGCCTGTTGCGCGAAGTCCGGGACTTGGTCGTCTCTCTGCGTAGCCGCAACCGGATCTCGGCTGAGACGAGAAGATCGGTCGCTGCTTCAAGGGAAAGCATAAGTAGGCCAGCAAGGATCTTTTCCCAGTCGGAGCTGGGAATAGCTTGGCCGTTGCCGTAACGGGGTATACCCGAAGCGGGTCTCCGCGCGCGGTCAGACGCGGCAGTGGTGTCGCTATCGGCATTGGTGTCGGTCTCGCAGCCCTTTGGCTGCGCCCCGATTTCGTAAGTGTCACGTGAGGGATGCATGGTTGCGTAGTTCTCTATTTCGATGCAGTTGAATGAATGCGCAGGCGCTCCTGCACAATGGACATAGATCCTCATTTCGATTTGCGCGGAGCTGTCGCCGAGTGAAGAGCGCTTGTGGGAGGGCTGCACCGCCTCTCGGTCGCCTACGTCGAGGCCTGGTGAAGGGATCTAGCAAAAGACTAAGTCGCAGTACACAGGAAGAGTAAGTGTCGGATCCGACAGCTTGCGTGCGGTTTCCGACAGATCGCCGGTCGGATGCTTCGGATCCCCGTCCCTGGGTCGTAACGTGGTTGCCGGTTGTGCTGACGTCGGAACGACGACCTACCTCCACGTATGGAGGTTGATTCGTCAACGATGAGCTGGCTATGTTCCCCATATTCATGCGGCGATGTTCTGCGCCCACCACTCGTTGTACATAGTGGATGCCGCGGTCACCTTTGTGGTCATCGCACCGACGGCACATGGACAGCCACTCCCAAACCGGGCTGCCTTGCGCGGCATTCGACGGGCTGAAGCCAGGAGATCAATTTCGTCGTTTTCCGGTAAAGCTGCAAGGGCCGGTCCGCAGGTAGTCGCTCGCCGTAGGTTTCGAAATCGAACGATGCCGACGTCTTGTGGAGCGGGATCGAAACATGCGCCAGTGAACAACTCTGCGCAGTGCGGACTTAGAACGCGCTCGTATGCTGCGCACCTCGACCGAGCACCGCGGGCGGCCTGCCCCTGACACGAACCCGAACTGAGAGGTACCCAAGTACAGAAATGGCACTTGTGCATACAGTCCGGCGATGTCGGGCCAGAAGTGTACGAGCCTGCGACCAGCGGATCGTCACATTCCGGGTCGGACATGGTCAGCCCGACCCCGCCCACGAGCGTCTTTCGCCAAGCTTGCGGGCAAAGTCGGCCAGATTGGTCGCCATGAGGTGCGGGCGTGGCGCCGGTACCATACTGCCTCCCAGCGCCGCCGACGTTTGCGCATACGTTGCGGTGTTCAGTTCCGCTCACCTGAGCCATTAGCGTGGAGGGGAGTACTGGGAGGGAACGTAACCGGGAGCGCCGTCAGGGCTCGGTGGAAGGGGCCGGGACGCCAGGCGGGTGCGCCGGAAAACAGGTCCAGTCGCATCTCGGGGAGTGCATCGAGAAGTTGATCAATCGCGTCCTGGGCGATCATATATGCCATGGGCTGCGCCGGGCAGGCGTGGGGGCCGAGGCCCCAGGCGAGGTGGGATCGATTGCCCGTCTGATCCTCGGTGCGGATCCCAGGGTCGTTGTTGCAGGCGGTTATGCTGATGACGACCGGTTGATGGGCCGGCAGCCAGACGCCGTCGACGAGAATCGGATGACGGGGATAGGTGATCAGCAGGTTCGCCAGGGGCGGGTCGTTGAAAAGGACCTCGTCCAAGGCCTCGCGGGAGGAAAGATTGCCGCCCATCACGCTGTCGCCGAATCGGTCGTCTGTAAGGATCAGCAGGAGAGTGTTCACGATCAAGTTCAGCAAGAACTCGATACCGCATCCGTAGACCTGTGCGACGTGGTTGACCAGTTCCATTTCGTCAAGTCCGGCGGGGTGCTGGAGCAGTCGCGTGGTGATGTCGTCTCGGGGGACGGCCCGTTTTAGTGCCACCAGTTCCAGCAGTGCCT
Organism: Nocardia sichangensis; assembly: GCF_047200615.1. NCBI lineage: Bacteria > Bacillati > Actinomycetota > Actinomycetes > Mycobacteriales > Nocardiaceae > Nocardia > Nocardia sichangensis. Next base: position 24,819 of record NZ_JBJZOK010000043.1, on the reverse strand, counting down.
CGTAGAGGATCTTGTTGCCGTTTTCGGCGTCGACGCCCTCTACGATCGCAGCCGTAGCTGCGGCGAGTTGCTGCCCTATCGCAGGCGGGCAGCCGAGCGAGGCGTTGACCGCCGCGAAGACCAGCGGAAACACGTACTGGCTGATCAACTCGGCAGTGCCGTCCCGGCAGAACGCGTTGATAAGCGGGACGGAGGTCTTTTCGACCGTGCCGTGCAGCGCGTACAGGTCGACTGCTTCGAGGCTCGTGGTGATGGCATGGCGGTACCTGGTGAAGTCGGCGCCAGCGCTTCTGCTCGCGGTGGGCCGCCATTCGAGTAGAGGGAGGATGGGGCAATCGGAGGGGATACTCTTCTGCCAGATGCGTGGGTCAGCGGGGAAGTGTTCGGGGTCGTTGAGGATGCGCACCGCAGTGCCGTAGCCGATCACCAACGTGGCCGGCACGTCGGGGGCTAGGGTCACAGGCACCAAAGAACCATATTGTCTTCGCATTTCGCGATACGAGTCGTGCGGATCGGCGGCGAATTCCGGCGCGTGCAAGGCCACTCGAGGACCGTTGGAATTGATCGGCGAACCGTGAACGACCGGACAGGTTTGGGGGTTCAGGGACGGCAACATATTCAAGAAAGGAGCTCCAGTCAGATCGTGTGCAGTGCGGGAGTTCGGTACGGGTGTCTAATTCTCGCTGCTCGCGACATTGTCACTGATTGTTCGCTTTCATGGCAGAACCTATCCGGCGATCGGATCCTCAGAGAGCTGAATTCGCTTCGGAGCTTCTGACAGATACCTGTGCTCTGTGCTCGGATCCTCTCGCTGTTCGACTGGATATGGCTGCCCGAGATGCGATTTGTCGGGCAGCCGCCACGTATCTGAGTTGCTGTAGGTGCAAGCACCGCGTCAAGCTGGTAGCGCCAATAGCATGGCTTCCGGACATAGACTCCATGAGGAGGCTGTCTCGTAGATGTAGCTGACTAAGGCGTGATCGAAACCAGCGTCGTACAACGCCATACGAGCGGCCTCACCCGTATCGGGCAGTCCCGGCGAGAAGTCGGCGCTTCTCGAATCTCGTCATGCCCGTCTCCACGATGAAGCTCGCTCGATCATAGCGTTCTTCCTTTCCCGATTGGCGGCTTCGCTGACTGGAATCACAAAAAATGATGCGGCTCCTCTACCTTTGACCTAGTCACTCGACTGCTCGGCTGTGATCGCTGACGAGTTCGAAGAATGCGATCGCTCTACTGTCGGTGTCGAGGACATCGGTCGGTTGCCACGAGGGCATGGCGCGAATCATTCGTTCTCGCACCTCGTCGAGGTCAGCTGTCTCGATGTCGTATACGGCGAGGTATTCATGCATGCCCGAATCGAGCCCCGTGCCCACTTGCGAAGCCCGGTATCGGCTCACTCCCGTAAATCCTTCCACCGCGAGCACCTCGGGGACATGAATTTTGTCATACCACTCGTTGAACTGCTCATCGGTTGCTGTCGAGCTTCGGTTGGTTAGCGCCACCATTACTGCTCGCAAAATATCTCCTTTACCGCTTCGAGGCTGCTTGCGCTGCAATTTCTTCAAGCACGTCGCGCATGTGATCAATAATTGCCAGGTGACCGGCATCCGGCCAAACTGTCAATAGTGCGCCGGGAATGGACGCCGCTAGCCGTCGCGCGTCGTCGACGGGACAGTTCCGGTCGAGGGCTCCATGCCAGAAATGAACCGGTACCGAGATGTTCTTTATCTCGATTCCCCACGGCTGACTGAGTAGCCACCACTCGTAACCGGTGGCAACGTCGTCCTTGGCCAACGCTGCGGGAATTGCTTTGAATATCTCAGCCAATTCTGGCCGTTGCATCATTTCCATGTCGACATCCGCCAGTCCGGCCTCGGCTTGGAAGCCATTGCTGTCGCCGGTAGCCAAACGGTCGACGAGTGTCGACGACTCCCGTGCGGTGCTGGGGCTCGGAGATGAAGCGCTCTCGTCCAGCTGTGTGCGCAGTTTGCTGACTTCGCTGGCCGAATGTGTGGCGAGGCCTGGTTCGCCGGGGCCGGAAACGATGTGGATTGACGTCAATCGGTGGCCGAGGAGCGCGCACGCCAGTGCGTGGGGTCCGCCGGCGGAGTTGCCTACCGCAGCGAAGCTGGCCAGTCCGAGATGGTCGGCGACTGCACTGACGTCGGATGGCCAGTCGGTGAGCCGACGATCCGGTTGTGGGTCGCTGTGTCCATAGCCCGGCCTGCTCAAGCAGATCAGTCGAATGCCGAGTTGTTCGGCATCACGGCCGTGTGCGGCTCCGGCAACCATCACGACCGGGGCGCCAGGGAACAACATGACAGGGACGCCATTCGGCGTGCCGAACTCGGCGATGGTCAGGCGTCGGCCACCGGCAGTGGGTACCGACTCCTCGTAGCGTGGGACTGGCAACGCCACGGCGAACTCCTTTGATGACGCGCATGGTTTTCGGATTCCGGTCCGCGGAGACAAGATGGATCGTCGCGATCGTTCGCCGGAACCATGTCTTCGTCGAGGACTCAAGCCATGCTAATAAGCGATTACATCACGTGTCAATATGACTCTAGACGCGGCTGGGATCGACATCTGGAGCCATGTATCTAGCTAATGCCTTATTACTTGCAGCAGTCTCGCAGCGCCCCCGATGTCGCGGTCGGCTCGGAGCGTGAATCTTTAGCGCGGGTGCAACGCGGTGCCGCATCTGCCTGACAGTGGTCTTGCGTGAGCCGCATTGCGGTTGCGAAGACGATGTTGGCTGGGATGGTCGTTTCCGAGGGGGTACCGGCGGCCCCTGGCAGCCGGTGACGCTCGGATGTGACTACGTCGCGCGGAGCAGGATCTCGAGTCCGATCTCGACCAGGATGTCGTCCAGGTCGGCCGGAATCGTCATTGTCGTGCTGCGTGCGTTGTCGTCGACCATGCCGACCACGCCGTGAGTGAGGAAGATGGCCTCGGATTCGGTCAGTTCTGGTCGGAGTGCCAGGATGAGCCGCGCCCACTCGGGCAGATAGTCGTCATGGACGCGCCGGTAGGTGTCGGGCGGTGCTACTTGCTCGCGCAACATGAGACTGGTGAGATCGGCGTTGCCCAACACGAAGGTGACGTAGGAGCGCAGCAGCCTTTCGAGCTTCTCTTTCGAAGTTTTTCCCGACGCCAGCGCGTCCGACAAGCCGAGCTGAAGCCACTCCGCCCCACGGGTGAGCACGGCATCGAGCAGAGCTGTCTTACTCGGGAAGTATCGGTAGATGCTCGGCCCTCTGATGCCTACCGCCGCGCCGATGTCTTCCATGCTCACGCCCTGAAAGCTGTTATCGGCGAAAAGTGAGATGGCTGCTGTAACGAGCATTTCGCGTCGAGAGGCTCGCGGCACCAGATGATTGTCGGTGCTGACCGGCCGCGTGCGGAAAGTGAAGTCGTGGGAATCGAGCGTGGAAGCATCGGACGACTCGCGGGGGAGCGCCGTCGAGGTGAGGATGGCCGTGGCCATCCCGTAAAGCAACGCCTCGGCGCGCTTCCGCGGGAGGACGATCGCATGGTACGCGGGGCTTGCCAGGACCGCGAATACACATCGAACGAGGCGGAAGGCATCGTTGTCTCCCAGTTCAGGACGCGTGACCTGCAGCAAATTCTTGAACCGCGCGAAGACGGTGCCGACCCGCGTACCCAACTGTGTGAGCGTGGTGGCGTCCAAATGGCGCGATTCGCGCTGAAGAAGCAAGCTGAGGCTGCGCCGTTCGTAGAGAAGCTGGATTACCGAACGGATCGAACTGTCCAGCGCATGGCGCGCGACCGGCTCATTGTCGATGATCGCCGCATCGAGCAGATCCATCGCGTGGAGGACAACATAGCCGAGAAGCTGCTGTTTATTGGCGAAATGCTTGTACACCGCGCCCGAGGTGATGCCGACTTCGGCGGCGATGTCGTCGATGCCGACGCTGTGATAGCCGAATTCGCTGAAGGCGGTCGCCGCCACGGTGGCGATCTGGGCCTTTCGATCACGGGGCCGTGCCCTGGCCACCGTGATGTCAGCCGACCTCCGCTGGCCTGGCATCATCCTCCTCTGAAGTAGTGACAACGATCGTACTGCACCCGTGCCACCTTCCCGGCGCAGGGGTGAACGCGCTGCCCTGTATGCCAGCTGGCTTTGGCCGCCGATCTGCCGCATCAACCTTGGCCAGAGGAGAGATAGATCGCTTCGATCTCACGTAGGGACCCGGTGAGTTCGTCGCGAGTGCCGCTCAGTGCGATACCGCCGGAGCCGAGCACATACCCGCGGTCGGCGATCTCCAAGATCAGCCCTGGGTGCTGCTCCACGACAACGACGGCCACGCCCCCATCAGCAGCTGTCCGCACAGCCTGAAGCAGCCGCCGGGTAGCCATCGGCGCCAGGCCTAGAGAGAGCTCGTCGATGAGGAGCAGCTTCGCGTCGGCGGCGAGACTACGAGCGAACGCCAGCATCTGCTGCTCGCCCCCAGACAAGAGACCCGCGCGCCTGTTCATCAACGGACGCAATTCGGGAAAGTAGTCGAGTGCCTTGGAAATGCTTTTGGATCCCAGCCGGAGGTTGTTGGCGACAGAGAGGCTGCGGATGATCGCTCGTTCTTCGGGAATGTAGGCGATGCCGCGTCGCGCGCGCCGGTGTAGTGGACCTTGCAAGGAGGACCCTTCGAACACAATCTGCCCACCCAATATCGGCAATTCGCCGGCAAGGGTCCGCAGCAGCGTAGTCTTGCCAGCGCCATTGCGCCCGAGTAACGCGACAACCTCCCCCTGTCTGGCTGCTATGTCCAGCCCTGCAAGCACCTCTCGCCCACCGTGGCCGACGCTGACGTCGCTCAGATCGAGGCACTGGGCGTTCATTCTTCTCCCGCCTTTCGCACTGATACCGAGTCGACCGATATCTCCGTCTTACCGAGGTATGCCTCGATCACGCGCGCATCGAGACGGACCTCGGCGGGCGGGCCAGAGGCAATGATCCGCCCGAAGTCCATCACGATCACCCGATCACACGTTCTGAAGACCAGGTCGATGTCGTGCTCCACCAACAGCAGACCGACACCCCAGTTCCGGGTCAAATCACGCAGGAGTTGACCGAGTCGTGCACGATCTGCGCCCTGCAGGCCCGCCGCTGGCTCGTCCAGGAGGATCAGCGATGCGTCGGAGGCGCATGCCCGCGCAATCGACAGCAGATGCCGCCGACCGTAGTCGAGTTCGCGGGGCAGCCGGTCGGTAACGGCGTTCAACCCACAGGCCGTGATAACGGACAGAACCTGCGTGCTCGGAGGGCGGTTAGCTGGTCGCAGCAGATCTGTGGCGTAGCGCCACCACGGGGTGTGATCGGCGGCCAGCCGCACGTTCTCCATCACTGTCAGGTCCTCAAACAGCTCGAGTTGCTGGAAGGATCGGACCAACCCATGGTGGGTACGCGCCGCCGGGCCCAGGCGCGTGACGTCCTTTCCGTTGAGGATGACGCGTCCCGAATTCGGTCGGCGAAAGCCCGATAGCGTGTCGATCAAAGTGGACTTTCCAGCGCCGTTCGGACCGATCACCCCGACGATCTCACCGGTGGTGAGCACGATGTCGATATCGTCGAGTGCCGCGACGCCACCGAAACGTACGCCGACGGCCTTCGCGGTCAGCGTCACCGGCGGCCGGACTGCAGGGGAGCCCAATGTGCTTTCCAACGCCAGTGGAGTGAGTTGGTGTCGGTGTGTCATGTGGAGACGTTGTCTCAACGTCGTTGCCTGTGCGGAGATCAGCGCGCTTATGCCGTCCGGACTGCACAGGATGATGACCAGCACGACGAACGCGCCTATCAGCACCATCCAGCCACTGCCACCCGAGCCGTCGCCGGTGAGTATCTGCGCCTGCACCGTACCCGGTGCTCCGGTCGTCCCGACCAATGCTCCGGACACCCACCCGACGCCGCCGATGGTGGTATTGAGAATGGCGGTGATCGATCCGAAGACAGTGAAACCGGTCAGGTCGGTGGTCTCGACCCTGGCCTCCATCAGCGCTCCAGCTCCGGCCGCCACGCAGGCGGCAAGGCAGAAGGCGTAGATCTTCACGGATACGACCGAAACGCCGAGCGAAGCGGCCGCTCGTTCGTTGGCACGCACAGCGAGCAGTCGGCGGCCGGTTGCGCCTCGACGGAGGTTCGACATGACCACCGCGATGACGGTCACCACCAGCAGGACGAGCACCGCGAATGCAGTCGGATGGTTGACTGCGTCGAGTCTTAGTTCGCCGACCGCCAGCGGGCCGATCTGCTGGCCTACCAGCGCACTGAGCCGTTGCGGGTTGGCGATGACGAGTGCGTCGATGGCGACTGCCAGTCCGAGCGTTGAGATCGCGAGGCTGGCGCCGCGTGATCTTGCCGCGACGATACCGATGAGCAAGCTCACCGGTATGCACAGCGCGACCGCAAGTGGTATGGCGAGTGCTGTGGGAACATCGGCCTCGATCGAGAGAACTGCGGTGAAGTACGCACCCAAGCCCGCGATGGTCATCTGCGCGAGCGAAAGCTGTCCGGAGTAGCCGGTAACGATCACGATCGACAACAGGATGATCGTGAGTAACAGTGTCGCGGTGATCGAATCCAGCGCCGAAACAGGCGCGGCGACGATCAGTGTCAGCGCTGCTGCGAAACCCGCAACCGCCGGCCATCCGACTCTTCCGCTGCCGACGGACGGACGTCTTTCGGAAACGTCGTCCTGACTTGGCAGATTCGATCCGCGCACCGTCAAGACCACGACCACGAGCAGTAAAGGCGCGGCGGTTCCCCAGCCCGGCGTGGAGACATAGCGGGTCAATTCGGACTGGGCGATGCCGATCATCAGTCCACCGGCCAGAGTGAGCGGCAGCGATCGGAAGCCGCCAGTCAACGCAGCGGCCAACGCGGGTACAACCAAGAAGGTCAGCGTGCCGGTGCTCAATCCGGACAGTGGCGCCGTCAAGATGCCGGCCACTGCTGCGAGGGCAGCGCCGGACGCCCAGGTAAGGTTGCCGATCGCATCCGGAGACCAGCCCATCGACGCGGCGACGAGCCGGTTTTCGGCGACTGCGCGGGTCGCCAGGCCGAGCCGTGTGTGCCGTTCGATCATGACCAGAACGAAACACGCAAGAATTCCAGTCAGTACGAACAGCAGCCGGTCGGCAGTGACCGATATCGACGACGCGATCGTGAGTTGCGTTTCGGGAAATGGCGACCGGACCGAGAGAACCGTACCGCCCTTGGCCCACGTCATGTCGACTACTTGCAGCATCAAGGTCATCACCGCCAATGTTGCGACCAGTCGGCTGGTGGCGGGCGCTGAACGCAGCGGGCGGATGACGAGCTGGTAGGTCACCGCGCCCACCGCGCCCATTGCCAATAGAGTGATTGCCAGCGCGAGGACACCCGGAATTTCGTAATCGTCCCGCAGTCGATAGAAGAGGAACGCGCCGAGCATGGCCTGTGCGCCAGCGGCAAAATTCAGCACGCCCGATCCCTTGTAGACGACGACCACCGACTCGGCGAGCACAGCGTAAACTGCTCCGAGACCAAGGCCGAGGATCGCGAACTGGATCAATTCCATGTGGGCTTCTCCTCAGTCGCTCAATCCAGTGTTTTGCCGGTATACGGATCTATGAACGTCGGCGAGTCGAGCACCAACTTTCCGCCGTCGTAGTGGGCGAACACCACGCCGGAGTTGAACAGTCGCGGACCGATCGGGTTGGTCGCGGGGCTCGCGAAAGACACTTTGGGAAACACGCCGGGATCGTAGTCGGTGAGTTGATTGAGTTCGTCCAAGATCGATTTCGCGTTGATTTCGGGAACGCGTGCGGCGACATCTGCGAACAGCTTGACCGCAGCCCATGCATTGGCGCTCTCGGCACCGTAGTCGCGATTGGAGCTGTGGGTCTCCGTCTCCTTCACCCACTTCGCGACGCCAGGGTCGGTGGTTGCTGCAGATTTCGGCAATGCCAGGTTGACGACGTTTACCCCGTCGAGCAGTGAGCCGAGTGCTTTGACCGATGCTTCGGACAGCTGGGCTCCGAGCGTGATGATCTTCGCCTTGGGGGCGACGGTGTGCGCCGCTTTGATCTGGGCGACGACGTCGGCCGGCATAGCGACGAGCAGCAGGCAATCAGCCCCCGCTTTGGTCGCCGTCGCGATTTGCGACGTCCAGTCAGGAGTGCCGGCGGGTGCTGAAATCGGATCCCCGGTATCTACGCCTGCGGCACGCGCAGCCCCATACGCAGCGGCCGCGGTCTCACCCGCGCTCGCCACTGCTCCAGCGTCGGTCACCATGGTCGCCTTCTGACAGCTGAGTCGGCCCGCGGCTGCGCCCAACCCCACCAGGTTGCCGGCCCCACCCGCCCACAGTGGGAAGGAGATGGGTGAGGTGAACTGGGCCGGTGACGTCATGGACGCGCCGACGTCGGCGATATTGGCTTCCTGCAGGATGGGGGTGAATGCCGTTGCCCCGAAGGAGAGATCCATGACTGCAGGTGCGCCTGCCTCGATGGCGCGACGCGCGCAACTCGCAGCAGTGTTCGGATTCAGTGCAGTATCGCAAATTTGAAGTTCCAGCGGGCGGCCGTGAACACCTCCCGCAGCATTCACCGCATCTGCCGCCGCCTTGTATTCGGCGACCACGCCGTCGTATGCACCCTGCGTGTTCGATTGGTCGATCAACACCCAAGGAGTCACTGGCTTGCCGTCGAGTCGTGCGGCTACATTGCCGCTGGCATCAGGTGAACTCTCCGACGCCCCCCCACACGCGCTCACTGCGACGCAGCAGGTCGCTACTGCGGCATACCACAGGCTGGCTCGCATCTTCTATCCCTTCGCTTGCGCCGGTTGTCGACTCCGGCAGTAGTTGCGTGCGCCCGATGCTTCTGCGTGCTGGTGGAACACACGCGATATCCACACGCCGCCACTTTGGTGTTGCAGAGACGCAGGCGATCCGGAGGAGTCAACAACCGGCGCTGTCGACCGCTTCTGCAATGTAATCGACTATTAGCGGTCGGGGCGCGATATGTACTTCATATTATGAAGGTGTACTGCATATTATCGGTGGGAAGTACACAGATGATAGTCTGTACCCCTCGGGGATGAGTGTCAAGCATCACTTCGCGTCCGCGGATCGCGGAATTGTGTGCAGCAACAGTTGGCAAGCAGGCCGTTCCAGCGGCGGAGTCCTCGACCTCAACCTGGGGCGGTGTGCGAGGCGAAGTGCCGCCGCCGGGCATCTGGTCGCCGGTCCAGCGATTCGGCGCCGATTCAAACTCGGCCGTTCTATCGCGGATCCGCAAGGCGTCGTGGCGGTTCCGGGTGTTGGCGGGTGGCCCCATGGCTTTCGTCAAGCGGCTACCGTCTCCGGCATGAGGTAGGGGTGGTTCCTCGGGCATGGCGTAGAGGACGTCGCAGCGTCGTCGGATCGGGCGGATGGGGCGGCGTTGCCGGATCGGAGGGGGTGCCCGCTGCGGATGGTGCTTGTCGGTGCGGTTGCTGAGCGAGGCGATGTCGGCGTAGGAGGCGGGGTGGTCGGCTGAAGCGAAGGCAGAGCCGTCGCCGACCATCAGCAGATGCGGGCGCCGGCCCTGACTTCACTGCTGGGCATCGAGGGCACCGCCTCGACAAAGGGTGATGATGGAGCATCTTCTCGATATCGGCAGCAACTTTTCAGGGAGCCTGCGAGTTGCGGCAGCACGATCCCCGCCGGGGTCTATTCCTACCCTCTGCGTGCAGCCCGCCGACTCGGACTGCAGCAATCACCAGTCCCTGAATATTTGAGATACTATGTGTAGCTTGAGTTTTGGCGTTCCGACAGTATCCAAGGAGGCAATCATGGCAACCGAACCCGACGCTCCCACCCCGCAGTCCGCATGGCGCGGAGCGCGGATATATTCACGCCCCCTGTTGTCCTTCTACGACCTCGTCGTCCTTGGGGTCGTTACCCCGAAGGTGTGGGGGGTTCCCATTCGCCGCATCCTCGATCTCTACGACCGGAATGTTGGAGCCAGGCATCTGGAACTCGGTCCTGGTACCGGATACCTTCTTCGGCGCGGCAAGCCCGGTTCCGCCCAGACTCAGCTAACGCTGGTGGATCTCAACCAAAACGTGCTCACTCACGCCGCGCGTCGCCTGGCGGCCTGGCGGCCACAAACCTATCGCAGAGATATACTTCGCCCATTCCGGCTCGGTACAGCCCGCTTCGATTCGATCGCATTGAACTTTGTCCTGCACTGCTTGCCGGGATCGATGGCAGACAAGGCGGTCGTGTTCGACCATGCCGCCGCAGTCGCTGCTCCCGGGGCCCGGATCTTCGGCACCACTATCCTCGGCGACGGGGCCGCGCACACCTTCGCGGGACGCCGCATGCTCGCGGCGTTCAACCGCACCGGAATGTTCCACAACACTGCCGACACACTCCAAGAACTGGATCGTCAACTTGCGAGTCGATTCACCAGCTACAACCTCGACACTTACGGAACAATCGCCTTCTTCGAAGTACGGTGCGACGAGAGTGACCCGCATCCCGGCGGCCTGCTCCGCTGATGAGAACTGTCTGCGAACTCGCGGATGTCACAAACACCGGCGCACCAGTGAACTGGTCGGGTATCGACGTCGACGACCTCGATGAGGACGGACGTATTCAGGAAGTCCGCGCCTACTTCGACCAGGCAATCTCCGAGCCCAGCTCGACCGACGACGTCCAGCTTGCCGGTAGCCCACGGCTCGGTCCTCCGCAGCCTGGAAATCGAACGACGAGATCATGTGGATCTTGGCTTCTACTCCCTGACTGGTTGCCAGGCAAGCCGCCGAGCTGGCTGCCTGTTGTCACCCATTGTGTGCATCTGCCAGAATTCCGGCGGGTGTAGCCGACGCCGGGTTGCGGCCCTCCGCCGAAGATTCGATCTTGTGGTCATGCTTCTCTTCGGTCACGCCGCGAACGCAGGCCGCGTGGCGCGACATACCCCCGCAGAGTCAGCCGAGAATCATTCGGCAACAGGAACCTCAGGAGTCGAACCGCCCGGCCCGCTACCCCGACCACGAAACCGGTACCGGAGATATGAGTCGGAACCTCACCTTCCACTTCAGGATTCTTTGGCCGGGGCAGACAGCACAGTCCGTCGGTGACGAGCGCGCCACTACGCGCTGTATCTCCGTGGTGTGATCCACACGCCCTCTGCCCGGGCCAGACATTCCGGGCCGCTTGTAAGCACTGCTGTGAGGAATACTTTGCGACGTTGTACTCGCTCCATGGTGGCCGTGTATCGAACGGGCGCCAGCAGCGGTACCGGCTTGACAAAGCGGGTTGTCAAGGTGCCAGTAACGCCTGCATAGCCGGCGGAATGCGCGGCCCAAGCCATCGCGACGTCGAAGCCCGCGGCTACGAAGCCGCCGTGTACGCGGCCTGGAATGCCTTCGTAGGCTGGGCTATAGGCGCCGACGACAATGGAATGACCGCCCCGGTGCTCGAGTAGTGTGAGAGGGGGCGCCAACGGACTGCCCAGGCCGGTGAAAGGGTGGGTCTCATTCCAATGAGATCGTCTTTCGGACTCGTGCGGGGACTGCGCCAGACGGACTTCGAGTCGATTGGCGAGTTCCGCGAGGTCGTCGGCGGCGGTCCGCAGGATCGCCTCAGAGACGTTGGTAGTGACGAGGGTGTGAGCGAGCTGGCGCAGCGCCCTTCCGGCTCGCTGTCGTTGAATGCTTCTCATCGACTGACCTGATGGGCGCGTCGTAGTTTTGGTGGTTCAGGTCTCCACCTGGAAGCGAGATAATACTTCTTCATGCTCTCACGCGATCGATCAGAAGCGACACAGAGTTATATACCAATTCGTTGTGCGAGTTGCTCCCGATGATAGATTCCGTCGCCGAACAGCACTTCGGAGGCCTTGGCCCTCTTGAAGTAGAGGTGAGCGGAATGTTCCCAGGTGAATCCGATTCCACCATGGATCTGTATGTTCTCTGCCGCTGCATGAAAAAATGTGTCGGAACAATGTGCCTTGGCTAGCGATGCCATGACTGGTACTTCGCTGCTCGACTCGGCGGCGCATGATGCCGCGTGGTATACCGCCGACTTGGCCGACTCGAGGCCAATGAGGATGTTCGAACACTTGTGCTTGATGGCTTGAAAAGAGCCGATGGGGCGACCGAACTGGATTCGATTCCGCGCGTGTGTCAGCGCCATGTCCAGACACCGCTGTGTCCCACCCACCTGTTCAGCAGCGAGGGCGATCGCAGCCAGATCCAGTACCTGCCCGAGGACCTTCCAGCCGGTTCCTTCAGCGCCGATCAACCGACCTGGCGCGCCGCGAAATTCCAGTCGCGCCTGCTTGCGGGTTCGGTCCATGGTGTTCATGGAAGTCCGCGTCAGTCCGGGCGCCGATGCGTCCACGGCGAACAGTGAGATGCCTGCATCAGTGCGAGCACAAGTGATCACCAGGTCGGCGGTGCAGCCGTCGAGTACGAACATCTTCGTACCATCGAGCTTCCACTCGACGCCGGACTTCGATGCACGCATGGCTACGCCGGATTCATCCCATCGTCCCGATTCCTCTGTGAGGGCGATGGTGGCTATGAGTTCGCCTGCGGCAATGAGCGGAAGGTATTCTTTCTGCATGGCAGCATCTGCTGCCTGCAAGAGGGTGGTGGATGCCAGTACCACGGTGGAAAAGTACGGAGCGCACAACAGCGCGGCTCCCATCTCTTCCATTGCGATGCACAGTTCGACGAAACTTGTGCCCGAACCACCCAATTCTTCCGGTATCGTAAGGCCCAAGAGTCCCAGTTGAGTGCCCAACTGCTGCCAGACATCCGGATCGTAGCCCTCTCGAGTCTCCATCAATCTACGTACTTCTGTCTCGGGAGACTTGGTCTCGAGAAAAGCGCGTACTGTGCGCCTGAGGTCTTGCTGTTCTTCCAGCGATGAAATCGTCATGCTCGATCCTCTATCAGTCTGTGAACTGGCAGCGTCCGTGGCTGATCACGACATCGCCTCGCTGAGTCTGGGTCTGAAAATGAGCGTAGTTATCGTCCACCCATAGCTTCACCGTCAGTGTGTCGCCGGGGAGCGCTGGCTTGGAGAAGCGTCCTTCCATGGAGACGAAGCGACTCACGTCGGACCCGCACAAGCGATCGACGAGAGCTCGCGCGGTGAAACCGTACGTGCACATGCCATGCATGATGGGTCTGCTGAAACCGGCACCGGTGGCAAAGGTGGGATCGGTGTGAAGAGGATTTCTGTCTCCGGTGAGCCGATACAGAAATGGCTGTACTTCGACCGTTTGATACGTGACTTCGTCGTCGGCCCTCCTATGCGGCAGGGTATTTTGTGCGCCCGAGGGACCGCGGTCGCCTCCGAACCCGCCGGCACCCCTGATAAACCAGGTGCTACCCGTTTTGTAGAGCAGGTTGCCGGTGGCGGCGTCGTGCGCTCGAGACTCGGTGCGCACGACAGCCGCCGAACCTTTGTCCCAGATGGAGAGAACCTTGGTCCACAACTTGACCCTTGCTTCGGTCGGAAGCGGCCCAGCCAGCTCCACCCGCTGCTCACCGTGGAGAAGTGAACTCAAGTCGACCTCGCCGAACCCACCGTCGAAGATGGGTGGCCGTTGCCTCGAGGGTTCATCAACGGTTCCTGGCTCCACCGCGAAGGCTCTGGCCCCACCGGCGACACAGGCGAAAGTGGGAAGCACCATTTGCCGGACACCCACTGAATTCTCGGTCAGGAATTGCAGGTCCTCTGGGGGGCAGCCAACTGCGGCTGCATAGAGAAGGGCATGCGAGCTGTTCCACCAGACCTCCCGGGGGCCTGTCTCGCGGCCCACGCTCGTAAGGTCGATCGGCATCGGAGTCTCCTACGTGGACGCAATTTTTGGGAAGGGGTTTCGCAAGTTGAACTTTGTGGCCATGAATCGAGCCGCTTGGTTCTCGAGCTCGCTGACCGTCCACATCGTCTCGTGCTCGATGTCATCGACAATCGCCCAGGGTTGGAAGAGACTCACGCGTCCACCGCGAACAAAGAAGATCCTTCCTTCGATCGGGCATTTCTCTGTGGCCAGATACGCGACAAATGGCGAAATATTTGCGGGATCGCCGGCATCGAAATCGTTTGGGTCAACTGTGGGCTGTGCCGTCGGAGCGCCCGGAATGGTCATCGTCAACCGAGTCCGCGCCGCCGGTGCAATCGCGTTCACGCGTACCCCATACCGGCCGAGCTCCATTTGGTTGATTATTGTCATGGAGGCGATGCCGCTCTTGGCGGCTCCATAGTTCGATTGACCGATATTGCCGAACAATCCCGACGTGGACGATGTATTGATGATCGATGCGTTGACGCGGCGCCCGGATTTCGCCTGGTCGCGCCAATACACGGCGGCCCAACGCGTTGGTGCGAAGTGGCCTTTGAGGTGCACTCTGACTACATCATCCCAATCGTCCTCTGTCATGTTGACGAGCATCCGGTCGCGGAGGATTCCTGCATTGTTGACCAGGACATGCAGATCACCGAACGTATCGACCGCACTCTGCACGAGCCGACGCGCGCCGTCCCAATCGGCAACGTCATCGTGGTTTGCGATTGCTTCACCACCCGCCGCACGGATCGCATCGACCACCTCTTGAGCGGGTGAAGTATCGGCTCCTGCGCCGGCCTCGTCACCTCCCAGATCGTTGACCACGACGCGGGCCCCTTCGGCGGCGAACAGCAACGCATGCTCGCGTCCGATTCCTCGACCGGCTCCTGTGATGACGGCTACTCTGCCGTCCAAAGCTCCCATTCTGGCCTCTCCTTCGTTTACGTGCGGTAGTTGAAAGCTGATGGTGCGTATCGGTGCACCGAAAGTCCTCGAGGTGGTTGTCGACGGGGCCTATCGTGGCCTCTCGCGGAAGGGAACATCCTTGTCGAGCCGCGGCTCGCGTGGCAACTGGAGAACTTGCTCGGCGATGATGTTTCGTTGGATCTCGTCGGTGCCACCGGCGACTCGCCATCCGGGTGTGCCCACCACGTGCTCGGCCCACGCGAAGGTCCCCCACTCGCCCGTGTCCGCGATCAACCGCGGGCCGAGAATCGCAGTCGCAACACGATTCAGAAGTTGATAGGTGTCGGTGCGGAATACTTTCCCGATCGATCCTTCTGGTCCAGGCAGCTCTCCGGATCGAATCGAGGCGCGGACCCGGCGTCCCGTCAGATCTTGAAGTACCTCGCATGTGTACGCACTGGCGAGAAGCTGCCGTATGTGCGGGTCGTTGTTGACACCGAGGTGCTGGGCCAGGTCGATCAGCCTTGTGGTGCTTTGCAGCGTGTTCGACACCTTGCTGAAGCTTCGCTCGAAACGGAGTGTGGTCAACGCGACGCGCCATCCCGCCCCCACATCGCCGAGCCGGTTCTCATCGGGGACCCGTACGTCGGTGAAGAACACTTCGTTGAATGAGGAGCCGCCGGTCATCTGCCGAAGCGGGCGTACGTCGACCCCTTGGGCCGTCATCGGGACCAGGAAAGCGGTGAGGCCCTGATGCTTGGGGGCGTCGGGGTTCGTTCGACAGATGATGTATCCCCAGTCGGCGAACTGCGCTCCAGAAGTCCAGACTTTCTGGCCGTTGATCAGCCAGTCGGAACCATCGCGCGTCGCAGTCGTGGAGAGCCCCGCGAGGTCCGAGCCCGCCGAGGGTTCGGAAAAGAGCTGACACCACACCTCGTCGCCGCGCAGCATCGGCCGCAGGAATCGCTCCCGTTGGCTTTCGGTGCCGATCTCGCGGATGGTCGGGGCGATTATTCCCCGCGTGATACCGACACACTCGTGCAGTGGTGGAACGACGTAGCGCCGTTCTTCTTCGTCGAAGATGTGTTCGAACTGCTGGGGGAGCCCGCGGCCACCCCACTTCTGCTCCCACGAAACGTTGGCAAAGCCGGCATCGAACTTTCGCCGGATCCACTGACGGTGGGCGTCGACCACGCCGCGTTCATCCTCGTGACTCAAGTGATGGAACAGTGCCACCGAGTCGGAGCCCACGCCGAAGCGCTGATTGTTGTCGTCGACGGGACGCAGGGTGGCACTGCTGTCCAGCCACTCTCGGACTTCGAGTCGGAAGCTATCCAGTGATGGCGCTAACAAGGACTCCCACACCTCTCCAGAACTGAAATAGAGCTAGTACCTATATACTCTTGAGTGTCCATCGAGTCAATCTATCTGCGTAAACGGCGATTTGGAAGATCTTGATCAGGCTAGTGACAGTTTACCAATGGAGAGGTATGGTACGGCGGTGCAGCAGTTCCAGGACATCCGGTTCGACGTCGACGGCGGCGTCGCAACGCTCACTCTGAACCGCCCGGCGATCTTGAATGCCCTGTCTTGGGCGAGTTGGGCGGAGATCGAAACCGTCATCGCGCGGGTGAACACAGACGACGACGTGAAGGTCCTGATAGTCACCGGCGAAGGCCGGGGCTTCTGTTCGGGAACGGACTTGTCCGGACTGGATCCAGGTGCTGCAGCCGACTCACGTCCGCGCCGCGGCCGGTCCGGCAAGATCCGTAGTCGAGAACTCACTACCGCTGACGTGTATCACTGCAAAAAGCCGGTCATAGCGGCAGTTAATGGGGTGGCCGCCGGAGGAGGGTTGTCTCTCGCGCTAGCCTGCGATATCCGAATTGCATCGACCAACGCTTCGTTCTCTGCTGTCTTCGTTCGCCGCGCGTTGGTCGCTGACACGGGTACCACCTGGTATCTGCCCCGGATCGTCGGCGTGGACCGGGCGCTCGAGCTCATATACACGGGTCGGATGATCGAGGCGGCCGAGGCTCTCGAGATCGGGCTGGTTACGGAAGTTGTCACACACGACATGCTTCTCGAGCGGGCCACCGAGCTCGCTCGTGAGATCGCTGCGGGTCCCTCCTTCGTCATCGAGCTCGACAAGCGACTGGTTCGCGAATCGTTCGGTCGCAGGCTCGAGGATCAAATCGAGTTGGAGCAGATGATGCGAATACGAACACGAGACACCGAAGACGCCAAGGAAGGAGTGCAAGCCTTTCGCGAAAGAAGGAGACCGATCTTCAGAGGGCGCTAGCAGTGAACGATGCAGCCGAACACGAACTTATCTGAACGAGACAATGTCCAACCGAACGGATGAGCACGAAACTGCGGTTCGTTGGACATTGCTGGGCGAGTGGAAACTTATGAACAACACCATCCCATTGGTTGATTACCTGGTCCTGGGCGCACAGCCGCATCTGATCGCGCGAGAATGCACGGGGTGCAAAGCTCGTTATCTGGACCGGCGGAACGGATGCGCGGCGTGCTGTGGTGACAGCTTCCACATGGTTCCGATCCCGACCAAGGGTGTACTGCGATCGTTCACCATTGTTTGGCATGCGGCACCAGGCGTTGCGGTACCGTTCGTCGCCGGCATCGTCGACTGCGCGGGCACGTGGGTGCGCGCGAATATCCTCAACGTAGGGTCGGATCCGGAGCGCGTCCGGCTCGGAATGCAAGTCCGTCTGACCACATTCTCGGTTGGACTGGACAAGGACCGGATCGAGGCAATCGGTTTCGGATTCGAACCTACTCAGAGTGGAGCGGAAGATGTCGAGTGATGACCTTTGGATCCTCGGAATCCATATGACGAAGTTCGGTAAGCACGCCGACCTCGACAGAGTGGACCTCGCTGCGGAGGCCGCCCGGGGCGCCCTTACCGACGCCGGTGTGAGCATGCGTGACATCGGCATCTTGGCGGCAGGAAACCTCATGGGTGTCGGCGGTATCGGGCAGCTGTTGCAGAAACAGATCGGCCAAACCGGCATACCGGTCTACAACGTCGCGAATGCTTGCGCCACAGGCGCGACCGCACTACGCACTGCGCTCATGGCGATCAAGGCAGGCGAATGCGATTTCGGCCTTGCTGTCGGGGTCGAAAAGCTCTCGGGCGCGGGCCTTCTGATCGGGGGGACGCGAGCCGCCGATGGCGAGACATGGATTCCCGCGGGCCGTTATGGAGCTGTCGCTCCCGTCGACGGCCGGTTGGGCACCGAAACGATGCCGGGTGTATTCGCCCAGATCGGCATGGAGTACGGCTATCGTTACGGCGGAACGAGCTTCGATTTATTCGCGAGAATTAGCGAGAAGAACCATGCGCACTCAACACTGAACCCACTGGCGGCATACCAGAAAAGGTTCACTCTCGATGAGATCAAGAACGACGTCATGATCGCATACCCGAACACCCGCCCGATGTGCTCGGCAAACTGCGATGGCGCCGCAGCTGCTGTTGTCGTTTCCGGTGCCAAACTGCGGACACTGTCACCGGAGCAGCGAAGGCGTGCAGTCAAGATCTCAGCGTCGATACTCGCCAGCGACCCCTGGCGGGAAGGTTGCCAGGTCCTGCCGGACATCAATACGCTCACACGAAACGCCGCGACGCAAGCTTACGAGGCTGCGGGAGTCGCTCCCGAGGACCTCGATCTTGTCGAATTGCACGATTGCTTCGCGACCGCCGAGCTTGTGCACTACGACAACCTGATGCTGTGCCCGCAGGGCGAGGCCGTGGCATTCTTCGAATCCGGCGCTACCTGGCGTGATGGCCGGACCCCAGTGAACGTTTCCGGAGGACTTCAGTCGAAGGGGCATCCGATCGCCGCTACCGGTATCGCGAACATCTGGGAGATCTGCTGCCACCTGCGTGGAGAAGCTGGGCAGCGTCAGATCGAGGGAGCCAAGGTCGGGCTGGCGCACGTAATCGGTCTCGGCGCGACCTGCGGGGTGCACATCCTGGAGAAATCGGCGTGAGTTTCATTCCGAGTGTGTGCGGGGCGACGTCCACTGAGCGCGCCGTGGGTTTGGCGATCCATCGGCCTGAACTCGTCTTTCCCTATTTTGCCCTGCAGGGCCTGATCGGCGCACAGTCTCCGAGATGTGGCTGGCTCCGGCCTTAGGATTCCGTCGATCGAGACACGGGAGCGTCCCGTGGCAGGATGCTCGACGTTTGGGGACGGATGGCCGGCGAAAGATCGGTGTCAATAGACGGACGAACAGACCCGAGAGTCGCTGCTGCAGGTTGAGGGAGCGGTCGCTCGCGAAGAAGGGGCTCCCTGCTTGAGGCAGTCTTCGCCGCCCACGGCGCAACGAAGGTGCTGCAGATTGGGCAATGGCCCGAACATGGTCTCAGCAGCGCTGCCGCGGCTCTATGGCGATCGAGTGGGATCCTTTGTGTTCCACCTTGTGCGCTTGGAAGACGGCTGCATAGAGACATTCAACGCGAAGCGTGTGCTCGACGCGCGGGGTGGTCGGCAAGTTGTAAAACGATCCGACGGCCTCGACATTCGTCGCTGGGATATCGAATGTGGGTCGAGTATTACCACGGCCTGCTGTTCGTCGCGACCCGCGCCGTCCCGGCGATGCTTGCAGAGATGGTTGTTGGGAGCCCGTCGTGCACCTTGCGGGGGCATGCAGCGTCGTTTGTGAATGACCGATAGCCTTGCCTGTCGTCCGAAAAACGGATAACACCCGTTTTTGAAGGATGCTTGACTAGAATGGTGAACGATTAATAGACTAAGTGGACGGTAGATGCGATCATTGCTTCGGGTTCACCGAGACCCGATGTTCCTGCTGAGCTGTGGCACAGTCGCCGACTGCTGACGGCAACCTGGGTCGGGATGCTCGGCGACAGGAGTCTCGGTGGTTCGTGCTTGGTCGGCGGGAGTGGCTGGATTCCCCCGCCGGACGTGATGCTTGCGAGCTTTTCGTGCCACGAATTGGTACGACTGAAAGGACATATCACCATGCTCAGAAATTCCGCGGATGCGCTGGTCCGTAGCGGTAAGCTCGGCGAAATGGATTTGCCGTGACGGGCGTATTAGTTGTTGGCGTCGGAATGACAACTTTCGGAAAGTTTCTGAACCGGGGGATCAAGAGTCTGTCGTCGGAAGCGGTCGCCGCTGCTCTTGCCGACAGTGGCTTGAGGGCGGGTGACGTCGAATTCGCCGCGGTGGGAAATGCGATGGCCGGGCTGATCACGGGGCAGGAGTGCATTCGTGGTCAGGTGGTATTGCGTGAGTGCGGGATCGGCGCAATACCAATAGTAAACGTGGAAAACGCTTGTGCCAGCAGCTCCACGGCATTCCACGTGGCCTGGCAGGCCGTCGCGTCGGGTGCCGTAGATATCGCCCTCGCTGTCGGTGTCGAAAAATTGACACACGAGGACAAGACAGTATCACTGAAAGCCTTCGGCGGAGCCGTGGATGTCGAACTGAGTACGGGGAAGCCGGGCGGCGGGACCAGCATCGGCGGTGCGACCGAGACGCCGAGCAGATCGGTCTTCATGGACCTCTACGCCGCAAGTGTCCGGGCGCATATCCAACAGTTCGGAATGACCAAGGAACAGATGGCAATGGTGACAGTCAAAAATCGCCGGTTCGGTGCGCTGAATCCATACGCCCAACACCGTCAACCGGTGACTGTGCAGCAGGTTCTCAACGACCGAGTCATCGCTGAGCCGCTCACGCGCATGATGTGCTCGTCGATCGGGGATGGCGCGGCAGCGACGATCTTGATGTCGGCGTCGGCCGCGTCGACGCGGGGCTTGCGGAATCGTCCTCGTGTCCTTGCTTCTGTGCTCACATCTGGGTCGCTGCCGGCTTCGGATTTGCCGTCCGCCGAGAGGCGAGCAGTGCTGTCGGCATACGAGTTGGCGGGTGTCGGCCCCGCCGACCTCGACGTCGTGGAGGTCCATGATGCAGCGTCACCTGCCGAGCTGATGGCATATGAAGAGATCGGATTGTGCGAACCGGGCGAGGGTGGCACGTTGATCGAGTCCGGCGCTACGGATCTCGGCGGCCGGTGTCCGGTCAATACGTCCGGGGGGCTTGTCGCTCGCGGACATCCCGTTGGCGCTACCGGCCTCGCGCAGATCTGTGAGCTGGCCTGGCAATTGCGGGGACGGTGTGGTAGCCGCCAAGTCGATGAAGCAAGGCTTGCCCTCGCGCAAAACGGTGGGGGTTCGCTCGGAAATGATACCGCAGCCCAGGTGGTGACTATTCTTGCCCGGTAATCCGCACACAGTAGATCATGAAATCAGGCAAGCTGCCGACAGTAGAGGGGATCGCCGGTTTCTCGAATTTGTCCCTGGGAAAGGGGATGCAGATGGCCGCGGCGGAATCCACGAGTGGACCGCAACATACGGCGAACTCGAGGAGCGAACAGGCTGGGTCGGAGCCGCGTTGCGCAGGATCGGTATCAGCCGGGGCGAACATGTCGCGCTTCTTATGCGTAATCGTCCGGAGTTCGTGCTCTCCTGGTTAGGTGCTAGCCGCGTCGGCAATCCGGTAATCCCGGTGAATGCTGGCTTGAAGGGCGATGGTCTCGCCTACGTTCTCAACCACTCGGACGCAGTGGCCGTTATTGTCGAAGATGAACAGGCCTCGGCGATCGCCGCGATACGCGATGATCTCCCCAACATCAGGCACTTTATCGGGGTGGGAGAATCATACGTAGATGCGTTACCGGACGCTCGACCATGGTCAGACCTCATGGAGGTGCGTCCGCTGCCTGATGTCGACGTGGCTCCGACGGATCCGATGGCAGTCATGTACACGTCCGGAACGACCGGGCTGCCGAAGGGGGTGTTGCTGCCTCATTCCCGCATCATGACCGGCCGTATGATTCTGCGATGGGCAGGTGTTGTATCGGAGGACAAGCTCTACACATGCTTGCCGCTTTTCCATGCGAACGCCGCACTCATCTCGTTCTGGGGCACGTTCGGCTTGGGCGGGCAACTCGTGGTTTCTCGGCGCTTCTCGGCATCACGGATGTGGGGCGAGATCAGTCGAACCGAATCGACTGTTCTCACTGCGCTAGGCGCGATGATTCCGATCCTCGCCAAGCAGTCCC
Source organism: Nocardia sichangensis (assembly GCF_047200615.1). Lineage (NCBI taxonomy): Bacteria > Bacillati > Actinomycetota > Actinomycetes > Mycobacteriales > Nocardiaceae > Nocardia > Nocardia sichangensis. Next base: position 2,943 of record NZ_JBJZOK010000043.1, on the reverse strand, counting down.
CGCGCGCAGGCGATGCGAACAATACTGCGCGACTGGTGATTTCAGCGGCATGCCCTAAGGACATCTGGCGTGACTTCGAGCAGCGGTTCGGAGTGTCGATCGTAGAACTCTATGGAACGGTCGAAGGTGGCTTGACCATCGCGGGGCCCGAGGCGCCCATCGGTTCGATCGGCAAACCTCCACCCGGAGTCGAGGTGCGTATCGCTCGCTCTGACGGAAGCGTCTGCGGCCCGGGTGAGGTCGGCGAACTGGTCGCGCGGCCCAGCGAGGGAGCGGCGGAGGTGAAGTACTACAAAGATCCAAGGTCCAGTGCCAAGAAGACCAGTGGTGGATGGCTGCATACCGGGGATCGGGCGTATCGGGACGCTGACGGGTACTTCTGGTACGTCGATCGTGATGAGCACTTCATGCGTCGGAGGGGAGAGAATATCTCCTCGAGTGAGATCGAGCAGGTCGTCGCAATGCATCCATCCGTTCTCGAGTGTGCTGCATACGGCATTCCGTCAGAACTTGGTGAAGACGAGGTAGCGATAGCAGTCGTTCTCCGGCCTGAAGTTGAGATCCCACCGCACGAGCTCGTCGATTTCTGTCGACCTCGCATGGCGGATTTTCAACTTCCACGCTTCATTCGAATCGTGACAGAGTTGCCTAAGACAGAAACGCACCGCGCGAAAAAGGTGTCCTTGCGCAACGAGGGAATCACACCGGACATGTGGGACCGCGAGCAGCCGACGACCTTGCCTCTATCGTGATGGTATCGACGGGATACATTTACAACGACTGCTTCATACGTCCCGACCTGGAGTCTCCGAACGCTCCCGAGGCGCATGAGAAAAGTCACAAATAAGAAATTGGTGGCTGGGATGATGCTCCGTGTGGAAGATTTGCGACGTTCTCCAGGCTGAAATGCGTGGATTCAGTGGATAGTAGGCTTACGCGGACGAGCTGGCGAACTACCGTGCCGGCGTCGAAAGTGCCGCACATGGTTTCAGTTTAGGAGATGTCAAATGGAACTCAAGCGAGTCATCGGGTTACGGCGTTCGGTGCGCTTCCTTAATCCAGAGCGACCGGTGGAGCGTGCGAAGATTCAGATGATGCTAGAGGCCGCCCGCCGAGCGTCGCATTGGGGTAATGTTCAAGCATTGAGGGCGGTGGTTATTGAACGAGCCACTGCGCCGAGGGAGGTTCTCGAAAGATTCGAAGGCTTGGCCAACGCATACCAAGTGAACTTCGCTCCGATCATCATTGCTTGGTACCTGGACACAGCTGCAGTCGACGAGCAGCCGGAGCGCCTCCGAGAAATAGTCGATGCTCGGGCAATGGGGGTGAACTACGATAAAATGAAAGATTATCTCGAACGTACTCTGATCCCGTTCTTTGTCAGAGCGAATGAAAATTTGAAACTGCCAGGACCGTCAGAGATCGACTGTGGTCAGGGAATTGCTCAGGCCACACTCGTGGCATTCGACGAAGGCCTCGGCTGCTGTCTGCTCGGCGGACAGAGGTTGAACCGGCTCGGTAATGACCTGGGGTTGCCGGCTTCGGCCCGAATTTTGCTTCTCCAGACCGTGGGCTATCCCGCCGAGGATGTCGAAGCATCCGGGCAGCGTCCTCGACTTCCCTTCGAGGAACTGTTTCACCTGAACCGCTTCGGTGTCCCGTTCCCGCGCGATACGAAAGTCGTGCAGGACCTTGAGGACGCAGGGATGATTCAACGAGTCGGCCCCGATGATAGAATCCGCCGCGACGAGGAACTGGCGGCACTTGCGCTCAAATACGGATTTCCGAACCATTGAGCCGAACGCGGATAGCGGTTCTGTCTGGTGGACTTGGAGGAGCCCGCCTCGCGCTGGCTCTGCAAGCGGCGGGGCTGGAAAGATCGACATGTTTCATCACAAACGTGGGCGATGATCTCTGGCTGAATGGGTTCCCGGTATGTCCTGATACCGACTCGGTTCTCTACGCACTGGCCGGATGTTTCGACGAGGAGCGAGGTTGGGGGGTTCTCGGCGATGTTTTCGACGACACGCCGCACACGGAGTGGCCTTGGTTCCGGATCGGACAACGGGACGCCAAGCAGCATCAGCGACGGGGCTCCATGTTGCTGAGTGGGAAAACCTGTAGTGAAGCTACGGCCGCTCTGGGCGGCTTGCTCGGCGTGACAGCACGAGTACATCCCGCTACCAATGACCGACTCGAGACCCGAATCCGGATCGGCACCGAATGGCTGAGTTTCCAAGAGTGGCTCGTACGGGATCGCGCCCGAAACGGAGTCGAAGAGGTGCTCTATGTCGGCGCCGCGGGCGCCGTGCCCAGCCCTGGCGTGGTGGAGGCCCTATCGACAGCGGAGACTGTCGTACTCGCGGCGTCCAGTCCGATTGCATCGCTGGCGCCTATCCTTGCCATACCGGGAATTGCTGACGTTTTGCGCGCCCGGCATAACTCAGTGATAGCGATTAGTCCGCTTGTTGCGCGGCGCCCGCCAGACAGCGAGAGAGATGTACACCGCTGGCAGGCCCGCGCGGCCCTGCTGGCTGCCTTCGGTCTCGAACCTACCCCGGTGTCAGTTGCCGGTTGGTTGTCCGCGCTGGGTGTTGCAGCCACCTTCGTCCTGGATCCGGCCGACAGCGAGGATCGGATGGCCGTCGAATCCCTCGGGCTACAAGTTGTCGTTGCCCCCACGATTGGATCGGACGCCGTAGACCGAGCGAAGCTGATCGCTGCGATTGCGTCAGCGGTTCGAGTTGTGTAGCACTCCGACATGGACGATCTTCTGCCGCGCATTGGGAATAGTGGAGCGCATGAACGTGGGTGACCGGGTGACGGGGCCCCGGTGATCGGTCCAGGTGATCTGGCCCCTGCTCGTCGGTCCGCGCTTACGAGAGTTGAGGGCTTGGTTGGGTGTCGAGCCACAGCGTCTCATACTCTGTGGGGCTGAGGTGG